>WFQM01000055.1 GCA_015487095.1 Gammaproteobacteria bacterium
CAGCGTGTGGAAGACAGCTACACCCATAAAAAGCAAACAGGTGGTTCTGGTCAATTTGCCAAGATCGATTACATTATCGAGCCGGGTGAACAGAACAGTGGTTTCACTTTTGAGTCCACAGTGACGGGTGGTAATGTGCCGCGTGAATTCTGGCCTGCTGTGCAAAAAGGCTTCAAAGTCATGATGAGCGAAGGTGTGCTGGCTGGTTTCCCTGTATTGGATGTACACGTGAACCTGACCGATGGTGGTTTTCACCCTGTGGATTCCTCGGCCGTAGCCTATGAAATTGCCGCCAAAAATGCCTTCCGCCAGACGATACCGAAAGCCGGTGCCCAGCTGCTTGAGCCCGTCATGAAGGTAGACGTGTTCACACCGGAAGACCATGTGGGTGATGTGATTGGTGACCTTAACCGTCGCCGTGGCATGATCGAAGGTCAGGAAGCCGGAGTAACTGGTGTGCGTGTTAAAGCCAGTGCGCCTCTGGCTGAGATGTTTGGTTACATTGGTGACCTGCGTACCATGACTTCTGGCCGTGGCCAGTTTTCCATGGAGTTCTCACACTATGCACCGTGTCCGAAGAATGTCGCAGAAGATGTGATTAAAGAAGTGCAGGAGCGTAACGCCAAGAAATAATATTGGCTCGATGAACTCCACGAATAGCGCCGCTGAATGAATAAATTCAGCGGCGTTTTTTTATCTGTTTGATTTTTTTTCCAGTATATTGAGCTCTTGGAGAGTTTGTTGATATCTGGAAAACTCACCTGCTGGTTGGCCGCTACGGTCTGTAGAGTGCCTTGCCTTGTACGTTTAATTACGCTGGCCGCACGGCCCTAACCTCATAATACTTAGGCATCCTGTATAATGTAGACTGGTGCAATTAAATGTGAATTAAACGCTAAAAATATTTAACCGAATAAAACCACTGGCTTACATTTGGTGGAGCAGGTTGTTCCTCGGCTACGAATCACAGCGCCATAAAATCTAACGCAAAGGCGCGAAGGCACAGAGAGCGCAGAGAGCGCAGAGACCCACAGCATTAAGACTTTTTATATCTTTTGCTCGTTATCCTCTAACCTTTTGCGCGCTCTGCGCCTTTGCGCTGGATTTTCATAATTCAGGCTTAGTCAGCATACGCATGAAAACATGAGTGATTTAGTCCTTAATTCACATTAAAGTTAAACTGTTCGACAATTTCTCCTGTGCAGTTTAACGCAGCCTGCTGTTGGTGTTAGTACGCTGCCAAGGCTATTTTGACGGGCTCAGTTGGTCTTTGCTCAGTATTCAGGGTAAGGCACGTCTTGCAACAAGCTGACAGGCGCGCTGAACCCATTATTTTATAGATCGTGTAATTAGGAGGCGAAATTGAAATCCGGCTTTGGAAACGAATGGTATGTTTACATCATTCGATGCTCTGATGCGTCACTGTATACCGGAATTACTACCGATGTTGAGCGGCGATTTACTGAACACGCCAATCACCATGGGAAGAAAGAAGGCGTACAAAGAGGTGCAAAATATTTTCGAGCGCGATCACCAGAGGAAGTTGTGTATGTGGAGGGTGGGCATACGCGTTCAACGGCCAGTCAGCGAGAAGCTATCATAAAAAAGCTTAGCCGACAGGAAAAGCTGTTGTTGATTCATGCGTAGCTTCCCTTTTTATTTTGCATTTGCGTTGTTATGTGAAGTAATACATGGCAGTCAATAAAGAGCCTTTTCGTTATACCTTTCTTTTGGTTTTCAGCAGCATTATTTTCAAGCTCTGACTTGACCGCTTCCCTGATTATTAATGTTTCACGCGGAAAATACTATTCTAATAAGAAAAATGAATGGTGATTTTCCTATTTTGTCACCGCAGCGTAAAATTTCTGCCTTTTCTTAAAGTTTAATTTTTTAACCCCATTAAATGTTCATTTTTCATTAGGCTTTACCGGTTAATATTTTTTTATGTGTGACGAAAATCTCTATGTGTTATCTGTAAATAGATGTCTTTGTTATTTTTTTTCATGTTAATCCATAATCTTAAATTAATCATTCCTGAATAAAACTCCAGGAATTACTTTAGTATGGCCGGGGAATTATCTATTAAATGAATCGTGAAAATATAATTAAACGTTGTAACATTTTTCTTTAATATCAGACTAATCTGGTTATGCCATTAAGCTATATTCACTTTCTTCCAGGTTTTAAACTTACTATTATTAATGGGTGTACTTGCCAAGTTAATTTACGTTACTATCAAATTTCGGGATCAGTAGTATTTTAATGTTAAAAACAAGGATGGCATCGATGATTAAATTAATATCCAAATCCAGACAAACGTTTCAACTTGTGGCTTTTTTCCTTTGTCTATTTTTTATACTTCCCGTCAAAGCCGATCAGTCGTTTTCCAATATGTTTATATTCGGCGACAGTATGTCGGATACTGGAAACCTTGCCTCTGTTGTTGGTGATTTTCCGCCAGTTTATTACAATAATCGTGTATCTAATGGACCTGTTGCGGTAGAAGTTCTGGGGGAAAACCTGGGGTTGTCAACAGATGCTTCTTTGCATCTTATCAATCAAAATGCGGGCACAAACTATGCGGTTGCATCTGCAAAGTCTGGGGAGAGTGGGCCTTTCGATTTGGATGTCCAGGTCAATGCCTTTTTGATGGTAAACGAATTCTCTGCCCCTGAAGATGCTCTGTATGTTCTGTTTATCGGCGGAAATGATGTGCGTAGTGCGCGTGATATGGAGGATCGTCATTTAGTAAAGGCCGTGGTGAAAAAAGCAGCTGATAATATTAAAAAAAATATAAGTAAGCTGATTGACTCTGGAGCAAAATTTTTTGTAGTTATGAATTCAATTGATATGGGGCGTATCCCCGAAGCACTACTGCCGGGTTCAGAATTAAAGAATTCATCACTCAGTAAACGGACCACGAAAATAACCCGGAGATTTAATCATCTTCTTAAAAGAAATTTGCGTGATATTGAAAAAGAATTTGATATAGAAATTGCTGAATTTAACAGTTTTAAATTCCTACGTCGGGTTATTGCCAGGGCCGAGTTATTCGGGTTTAGTTATACCCGTGAGCCTTGTTTTTTCTATTCTACGCTGACTTTTCATCCTGATTGCAATTTTGGTAGAAATTCCGATGCATTTTTATTTTTTGATGAAAAGCATACCTCCGCCAAGGGAAATAGGCTTATTGGCAATGCATTGTTTGAATTTGTGAATGAGTTTGATTGGGAAATTGAAGATAAAGACCATCACCATGATGATAAAGAGGATTGATTTTTCCCAGAGTTGAAGAAAATATTTTCTTTACGGTGACATTATAGCTAAAACCTGAAGTTAGGAGGATGTCAACTTCAAGTTGAGTTTGGGTTGTGGTGTCGAGGGAATACAAAACGTTACGCGTAACCTGGTATACCAACCCATAACTTCGAGTAGGTTTCAAGAAATATGTAGTTTCATTGTTATGGATATGTTGTTTTTTATTTTCTAGTTTGCAGTTTGTAGTAAACTAACTGGCCAACTAACTTTATAAGGAAATATAAATAATGAACAGGATTGCTATTTTTTCATTTACCGCTATGGTTCTCTATTTAGGTGGCACATCAACATCATTCTCCTCGAGCGTGAATGATCAGGTACCACAAGCCACAGAATTGAGTTTGCAAGAAATGAGTTCTGTTGTTGGTTCCGGTCGAATGTATTGGCGAACCATGATGCCACTGACGTTGATTTTACAATATGATGGTCATCTTCATCAGCGCGTGGTTAGAGGTTGGCGTAATGCGGAAATTGGTGGTCATGATATTCAGGTCGGGCAACGTGTTGTTGCAGGATGTCAAGGGCTTGGTCGCCCACTGCGTCGTGCGCAATTTGTAATGCCAAACCGCGACGTTAGCTTTTTTTGTAACTAACTGATATTACGCACTTGAATAATAAATCAATGACTGACGGTTTTTCTATGACGCTATAACTCGTATTCTGACTGAAGTCTGCGCAAAATCAGAAGCGCTCAGATAATTGTTCCAGTGTATTGGGATCTTACTGTTGTCGTGGTGCTAACAAGTGGTGTGTTATAAACACAGAGTTCGCAAAGACGCAGAGGACGCAAAGTCTTTAATGTTTTTTCTCTGCGCCCTCTGCGTTAAATACCTGATGATTCTTAAGACAGATGTTTTTAGCACTTAATTCACATTTATCAGATCTCACAACCAAAACAGGTTTAAGAGCAGGAGCGGGCGTCAGTGTAATCTGAGGATATTGTCGAAGGACAAAAGACCAGCAGGGTTACCGATGAGTAATACGCAATATTTTTCTGGGCAAATATTTTGTCGGTTTTGTAGAGCCTGAGCATGAATCATGCAGCGTCGGCTGCTCTGAAAAACACCATTCTGTATAGACGATCCCAAGCCCAATCGAGTAAACTACCCGGGTTCCGGCGATTTGCGGACACGATATGACTTAACTACAGGCGGGAAGGACGAAGTTTCGTCCCTCCCGTTTTGTGCATCTGCGCTTTGCGTACACGCGGATTGCGCATGCATGAATATTTGTGGGTAGCAGTGGCTCACCAATAGGGGAAATAGATTGAGAAAACCGGCATTACTGGCCCTGGCAGATGGCTCGCTCTTTTGGGGGGAATCTATTGGTATTGAGGGCCAAACAGTAGGGGAGGTGGTGTTTAACACCGCGATGACAGGTTATCAGGAGATCCTCACTGATCCGTCGTATGCGCGACAGATTGTGACCCTGACCTATCCTCACATCGGCAATGTCGGTGTGAATATCGAAGACGAGGAATCGTCACATGTACATTGCAGCGGGCTGGTAATACGCGATCTGCCGCTGCTTGTCAGTAACTGGCGCAGTGAATCCAGTCTTGAAGATTATCTGGCCGAAAAACAGGTGGTGGCTATTGCTGGCGTTGATACCCGCCAGCTTACTCGCGTGTTACGTGAAAAGGGCGCGCAGGCAGGTTGCATCGTTGCTGGTGACCTTCTTGAGAAAAAAATTGTTGATGAACAGGCTGCTATTGCTGTCGCGCAGGCTTTTCCCGGTTTACAGGGTATGGATCTCGCTAAAGAAGTCACTACCCATACTCCCTATGAGTGGGCGCAAGGCTCCTGGACACTGGCCGACGGTTTGCCCAAGGCACCGCATCCCATCGAGGAAAAACTACCGTATCATGTCGTGGCTTACGACTACGGTGTCAAGCGTAATATCCTGCGCATGCTGGTGGATCGTGGTTGTCGCCTGACCGTAGTGCCCGCACAGACACCGGCTGCCGATGTACTGGCTCTGAATCCCGATGGCGTATTTTTATCCAATGGTCCCGGTGACCCGGAGCCCTGCGATTATGCGCTGACGGCAATCCCGGACATTCTGGCCAGCGGCATTCCCGTATTTGGCATCTGCCTTGGCCACCAACTGTTGTCGCTGGCCAGTGGTGCGAAGACTCTGAAGATGAAATTCGGCCATCATGGTGCCAATCATCCGGTGCAGGATCTGGCCAATAGCGCAGTGATGATCACCAGTCAAAATCACGGTTTTGCGGTGGATGAAGAATCATTGCCGGATAATCTGCAAGCCACCCATCGCTCACTATTTGATGGTTCGTTGCAGGGGGTGGAGCGTACTGATCAGCCTGCCTTCAGTTTTCAGGGCCACCCGGAGGCCAGTCCCGGACCGCATGATGTGGCACCGTTGTTTGACCGGTTTGTTGAATCGATCAAACAGTATCAGGGAACGAGAAGTGAGTAATAAAGAAAAACTTTCCCGGTTTCCAACAACCCATCACCGTAAGTAGATACTGAATCAATGCCAAAAAGAACAGACCTGAAAAGCATTCTCATCATTGGCGCTGGCCCCATTGTGATTGGTCAGGCCTGCGAGTTTGATTATTCCGGCGCACAGGCCTGCAAGGCACTGCGCGAAGAAGGCTATCGCGTCATTTTGGTGAATTCCAATCCGGCGACAATCATGACCGATCCCGAAATGGCTGATGCGACCTACATTGAGCCTATTACCTGGAAGACGGTAGCTAACATCATTGAGCGTGAACGGCCGGATGCGGTGCTGCCCACCATGGGTGGACAAACTGCGCTGAACTGTGCGCTGGATCTGGTGCGTGAAGGCGTGCTGGAAAAATTCAATGTGGAAATGATCGGTGCGGATCGAGACGCCATCGACAAAGCCGAAGACCGTGATCGTTTTAAACAGGCCATGGAAAAAATTGGTCTGGACATGCCGCGTGCCGCTGTAGCGCACAGCCTGGAAGAGGCTTGGCAAGTGCAGGCGCAAGTGGGTTATCCCACAGTGATTCGTCCTTCCTTCACCATGGGGGGGAGTGGTGGCGGCATTGCGTATAACAAGGAAGAGTTTGTTGAAATTTGTGAGCGCGGGCTGGATCTTTCACCCACCAAGGAATTGCTCGTCGAAGAATCCATTCTGGGCTGGAAAGAATATGAGATGGAAGTGGTGCGTGACCGCAAGGACAATTGCATTATTATTTGCTCCATTGAAAATCTCGATCCCATGGGAATCCACACTGGTGATTCCATCACCGTGGCTCCTGCGCAAACGCTGACGGATAAAGAATATCAAATCATGCGCAACGCCTCGTTGGCGGTGCTGCGTGAAATCGGTGTGGACACTGGTGGCTCCAATGTACAGTTTGCCATTAATCCTGAAAGTGGTCGCATGATTATCATCGAAATGAACCCGCGTGTGTCGCGCTCATCGGCACTGGCCTCCAAGGCCACGGGTTTCCCCATTGCCAAAATCGCCGCCAAGCTGGCGGTAGGGTACACGCTGGACGAATTGCAAAACGACATTACCGATGGTGCCACACCTGCATCTTTTGAACCGACCATTGATTATGTGGTGACCAAGGTGCCTCGATTTACCTTCGAGAAATTCCCCAACGCGGATTCACGCCTTACCACGCAAATGAAATCCGTGGGCGAAGTGATGGCTATTGGTCGCACATTTCAGGAATCTCTGCAAAAAGCCCTGCGTGGATTGGAAGTAGGCGTTGATGGTTTAAGTCCGATTATGGATATCGAAGCCGATGATGCCATGGAAATTCTTAAACGTGAGTTGAGTACGCCACGGGAGCAACGTCTCTGGTATCTGGGGGATGCATTCCGTGCAGGCATGTCGCTGGATACTTTGTATTCGCTGACAAAAATTGACCCCTGGTTCCTGGTGCAAATCGAAGAGCTTATCAAACTGGAAGTAGACGTTCGTGAGCAGGGTATGGCGGTCATGGACAAGGCCCGTGTGTTTGCGCTGAAACGCAAAGGTTTTTCCGACAGCCGTCTGGCGAGCTTGTTATCCATGGATGAAGCCGACTTCCGTGCGCACCGGCATTCACTCGGTGTGCGACCGGTGTATAAACGTGTTGACACTTGTGCCGCAGAATTTTCCACCGATACGGCGTACATGTATTCCACTTACGAACAGGAATGCGAAGCACTGCCCACGAACCGCGAAAAAATCATGGTGCTGGGTGGCGGGCCAAACCGAATCGGTCAGGGTATTGAATTTGATTATTGTTGCGTGCATGCCGCCTTTGCGCTGCGTGACGACGGTTACGAAACCATCATGGTCAACTGTAACCCGGAGACTGTCTCCACAGACTATGACACCTCGGACCGCCTCTATTTTGAATCACTGACGCTGGAAGATGTGCTGGAGCTGGTACACCTGGAAAAACCCAAAGGCGTGGTGGTGCAATATGGCGGGCAAACACCGCTGAAGCTGGCGCGTGCCCTGGAAGCCGCCGGTGCGCCGATTATCGGTACCTCACCCGATGCCATTGACCTCGCAGAGGATCGTGAGCGTTTCCAGCAGCTGGTGCAAAAACTGGGTTTCAAACAGCCGCCGAATCATACTGCGCGCGATCCAGAGCAGGCGGTCAAACTGGCTGCTGACATTGGTTATCCACTTGTTGTTAGACCCTCGTACGTGCTTGGTGGCCGGGCCATGGAAATCGTTTACAAAGAGAGTGAACTCAAACGTTATATGCGCGAGGCAGTGAAGGTCTCCAATGACTCACCCGTGTTGCTGGATCGTTTTCTGGATGATGCCATCGAAGTGGATATTGACGCCATTTGCGATGGAGAGCAGGTGCTGGTGGGTGCCATTATGCAACATATTGAACAGGCCGGCGTTCACTCCGGTGATTCCGCCTGCTCGCTGCCACCTTACAGCTTGTCCGACTCTGTACAGGCACGCATGCGTGACATGGCGCGCGAACTGGCCCTGGCGCTGAATGTAGTTGGGCTGATGAATGCGCAATTTGCCATTAAGGGTGATGATATTTACATCATCGAAGTGAACCCCCGTGGCTCGCGCACTGTGCCGTTTGTGTCCAAGGCCACCAGTCTGCCGCTGGCAAAAATTGCAGCACGTTGCATGGCAGGCAAAACACTCGCTGAACAGGGAATTACTGACGCAATGATTCCCAATTATTTTTCAGTGAAAGAAGCGGTATTCCCGTTTGTGAAATTCCCGGGTATTGACCCTATTCTTGGGCCAGAAATGAAATCTACCGGGGAAGTCATGGGGGTTGGCAAAAATTTTGCCGAAGCTTTTGCCAAAGCCTTGCTGGGTGCCGGAGTGAGTCTCCCCTCCGAAGGAGCGGCCTTTGTCAGTGTGCGTGATGACGACAAGGCCGGAGCAGTTGCGGTGGCTGAAAAACTGGTTGCATTGGGTTTTGGTATCGTGGCAACCCATGGTACTGCCAAAACTTTACGGGAAGCTGGTGTAAAGTGCTCATTGGCAGATAAAGTCGGCGAGGGGCGGCCACACATTGTGGATATGATCAAAAATGGTGAAATCAACCTCATCATTAACACTACAGAAGGTACACAGACTATCGCTGACTCTGGCACAATCCGCAGTAATGCGTTACAACACAAGGTCACTTACACCACAACATTGGCTGGTGCAGAGGCCATGTGCCTGGCCATGGCACAGGGTGAAAGTTCAGTGGTCAACCGGTTACAGGATTTGCATCAGGAGATGGGAAAATGACAGGCAAAGTACCTTTAACAGCGCAAGGCGCAGAAAAGCTTCGTGCGGAATTGCGTGAACTGAAAAATGTGGTGCGACCGCGCATTATTGCTGCAATTGCCACTGCGCGTGAGCATGGAGACCTCAAGGAAAATGCCGAATACCATGCGGCGCGTGAGCAACAAAGTTTTGCAGAAGGCCGCATTGCGGATCTTAATGGCAAGCTGAGCAATGCACAAATTATCGATATCACCGAAATCAAACCCACCGGCAAGATTATTTTTGGTGTGACGGTTGACTTGGTGGAAGAGGAAACAGGCAAAGAAGTCACCTACCAGATTGTTGGTGAAGATGAGGCCGATATTAAAATCGGCAAAATCTCCGTGACGTCACCGATTGCCCGTGCGCTGATCGGCAAGCAGGAAGGTGATATCGCCGAAGTGCAAGCACCTGGCGGCATTAAAGAATACGAAATACTTGAAGTGAAGCACCTCTGATCATGCTTGGAATTTCCCGAGATTGCTGGTGGGCAGGCGCAGAACGAGTTGTGTTGACCTTATGGGTTGGCGGGTTATGGGTTGCCGGGTATGTGGTCGCTCCGAGTTTGTTTGCCTCGATGGATGATCGCCAACTGGCGGGTCGAATGGCAGGACAGATATTTCAACTGGTCAGTTATATCGGACTGGCGGTGGGCGCGACCCTGCTACTTTCAATCATCATACAAAAAGGTGGCGGCTGGTTGCGAGACAATCGCGCGCGCATTGTGTTGTTGATGTTGCTGCTCGTCGTGCTGAGTATCGGTGTATTGGTGCCGATGATGCAGGAGCTGAAACTTATTGGTCTTGCACCCGGTAGTGAACAGGCTACGCAATTTGCCCGCCTGCACGGCGCAGCTTCAATTTTACATTTGATTAACAGCTTATTGGGTTTATGGCTGGTGGCGACGGGCTTTAATGATGGGGCGAAAGCACAGAAATAAGCTCGGTAGATTGGGGTGAGGCACGAACCCCAACCTACATACTACCTGGGCAATTTGATAATCGGCTCTTTCGCCTGACGGTAAAGTACCGCAATATGGCCAATGGTATTGACCAGCTCACTGTTTGATTCCTTACACAGGTTTTCTGCCATTTGTCGGCGCTCATCCCGGTCTACGCCGCTGATGCGTACCTTGATGAGTTCATGATGCGCCAAGCGCGCTTCAAGTTCGTTGAGAACACCTTCGGTGACACCGCTATTGCCGATCATTACCACGGGTTTGAGGTCATGTGAGAGACCGCGAAGATATTTATTTTGCTTGTTTGTCAGTGACATGGTTAATTTTTCTTGAAATTGGATTAAAGTCTGAATTAAAAAATGAAAAGTATTAAACAATCTGCGTCGGTCGAGGAAAAAGTGACAGATTCCACTTCTGCTACCACAAGTATATCCAGAGGGTTTGGTGTGGCTGCCAGTCCATTTAACGGCGTCAAGCTGGAATTGGGGATCTGCATCGTTCTGGGCCTGCTGTTGTGGCTGGGCGCGGATTCTATCACAGCCAATGAGGACACACAGCTACTGATGTTACTGGCATACAGTTTGTCCGGCACAATCTGGTTGGTCATGCGTACCCGCGCGGTGCTACAGCGTTGTGCAACGGAGCAGACCGAGTCATGAAGCGCACCAACAGCAGCCAGAACTGGTTGCGGCGTCATTTTAATGACCATTATGTCAAAGAAGCGCAGAAGGCAGGTTACCGCTCGCGGGCGGTGTTTAAATTGCTGGAAATTCAGGAAAAAGACCGTATGCTTCGACCAGGGCAGGTGGTCGTTGATCTGGGGGCGGCTCCTGGTGGCTGGTCGCAGATTGCTGCACCTCTTGTCGGTAGCAAAGGTGCTGTCATCGCCATGGATATCCTGCCCATGGAACCGCTTTCCGGAGTCACTATGATCGAGGGTGATTTTACGGAACAGGATATGCATGAGCAATTGATGACGACGTTAAATGGACGCCCGGTAGACCTTGTAATGTCAGATATCGCCCCCAACATTAGTGGAATGCGTGCGGTTGATCAGCCGAGAGCGATGTATCTTGCTGAATTGGCTCTGGATTTTGCGCAGGGTACACTGAAGCCTAGTGGTGATTTTCTCACCAAGGTTTTTCAGGGTGAGGGGTTTGATCCCTATTTGCTGGCGTTACGCAAATCATTTAGCAAAGTGGTTATTCGTAAACCGAAAGCGTCACGGCCTAAATCACGCGAAGTGTATATATTGGCGCGAGGTTTTAAAGCACAAATCTGATGCAGAATGTAGAATAGGGTGATATAAAGCATTAATTTATTAAAACGTGCAGAAAATTATGTCGTACTGACACGTAACACGGACACATTGAGGTTATCCATTTGAGTGACTTAGCAAAAAACCTTGTTTTATGGGTTGTTATCGCCATCGTTCTGGTGTCGGTATTTAACAATTTCGGACCAAAACCCACTTCAGCCAAGCCCATGGACTATTCAGAGTTTGTGACGGCGGTCAAACAGGGCTCGGTTTCCAAAGTGGAAATTGCCGGTCGTACCATCCGCGGTTTAACCGCAAATGGTGAGCGTTTTACCACTTACAGTCCTGATGATCCTGGTTTGATTGCCGACCTGCTGAATAGTGGTGTGATTATCAATGCCAAGCCACCGGAACAGCAGGGCATGTTGATGCAGATCTTCATTTCCTGGTTCCCTATGCTGCTGCTGATTGCTGTGTGGATATTCTTTATGCGCCAGATGCAGGGCGGTGGAGGCGGTCGTGGTGCCATGTCCTTTGGTAAAAGCAAAGCACGTTTATTGGGTGAAGATCAGGTAAAAGTCAGCTTTGCTGACGTGGCAGGCGTGGAAGAAGCTAAGGAAGAAGTGGCCGAGCTGGTGGAATTCCTTAGTGACCCTGGCAAGTTCCAGAAACTGGGCGGCAAGATTCCACGAGGCGTATTGCTGGTGGGCTCGCCCGGCACGGGTAAAACACTGCTGGCCAGGGCCATTGCCGGTGAAGCCAAAGTACCATTTTTCACCATTTCTGGCTCAGACTTTGTGGAAATGTTTGTCGGTGTAGGCGCATCCCGTGTGCGTGACATGTTTGAGCAAGCCAAAAAACATGCGCCATGCATTATTTTTATCGATGAAATTGATGCCGTCGGTCGTCACCGTGGTGCCGGGTTGGGCGGTGGGCATGATGAACGCGAGCAAACGCTTAACCAATTATTGGTAGAAATGGATGGTTTTGAAGGCAATGAGGGTGTCATCGTTATTGCCGCCACTAACCGTCCCGATGTGCTGGATCCGGCCTTATTACGTCCTGGTCGTTTTGACCGTCAGGTGGTGGTGGGACTCCCCGATGTGCGCGGGCGTGAACAGATTCTCAAAGTACACATGCGTAAAGTACCGATTGCCGATGACGTAAAACCCAATATTATTGCGCGTGGCACACCCGGGTTCTCCGGTGCTGATCTGGCCAATCTGGTGAACGAAGCTGCCTTGTTTGCGGCGCGCGCTAATAACAAGCTGGTTTCCATGGCCAATTTTGAAAAAGCCAAAGATAAAATCATGATGGGTGCTGAGCGTAAGTCCATGGTGATGGATGATGCCGAAAAGAGGCTGACGGCTTATCACGAAGCAGGGCATGCCATCGTGGGTTTGAGCGTGCCTTCGCATGACCCGGTTTACAAAGTAACCATTATTCCACGCGGCCGAGCCCTCGGTGTGACTATGTTTCTACCCGAAGCAGATCGTTACAGCTATAGCAAGGAACGACTGGAAAGCCAGATTACCAGCATGTTTGGTGGACGTATTGCGGAGGAGCAGGTTTTTGGCCCTGACTCGGTGACCACGGGTGCCTCCAATGACATTCAGCGTGCCACGGAAATTGCGCGCAATATGGTGACCAAATGGGGGCTCTCTGAAAAACTGGGCCCGCTGACCTACATGGAAGAAGAGGGTGAAGTTTTCCTTGGGCATTCTGTTGCACAGAATAAGCATGTTTCCGATGAGACTGCGCATATCATTGATGAAGAAATTCGTGTGATCATCGACAAAAACTACAAACGTGCGGAAAGCATCCTGAAAGAAAAACGGGATAAATTGGACAAAATGGCCGATGCTTTGATGAAGTTTGAAACCATTGATCAGGCGCAGATCGCAGACATTATGGCAGGCAAGCCCCCACGTCCTCCTGCTGACTGGGAAGACGAAGGCAGTGATGACAACAAGCCGACAGACACCAGCGCCAAAGCTGACAACAATAGCGATGATGGCAAGGAAAAGCCGAATGACAGCACTATCGGTGGTCCAGCAGGCGAACATTGATTAACTCTTAACTCTGTTCGCAGGTGTTCAGCGTGTTGGAGTGTAACGGCAAGTTGCTGGATCTTTCCCTGTCAACACCACCTAAAGTAATGGGTATTCTCAATATCACCCCCGATTCCTTTTCGGACGGGGGTCTTTTTTTGTCCGCAGATAAGGCATTGCAGCAAGCGCAACAGATGGTACAGGACGGTGCGGCGATTATTGACGTGGGTGGTGAATCTACACGCCCCGGTGCGGCAGCAGTGACTGCACAAGAAGAACTTGATCGGGTTATACCGGTTATTGAATCAATTCACCGGGAATGTGATGCTATTATTTCCATTGATACCAGCAAGCCTGAAGTCATGCGTGAGGCTGTAAAAGCCGGAGCAGGCATGATTAATGATGTACGTGCATTGCGTGAGCCGGGCGCAATGGATGCAGCGAATGAAACCGGTGTGCCAGTATGTTTGATGCATATGCAGGGTGAGCCTCGGACCATGCAAAAAAAACCGGAATATACTGATGTGGTACAAGTCGTAAAATCATTTTTACAGAAGCGTATTATCGGTTGCGAAGCGGCGGGTATTGATGCCTTGTTGGTTGATCCAGGCTTTGGTTTTGGTAAAACCGTTGATCATAACCTGCAATTGGTGAAAAACCTGCGCGAGTTTACGATGCTGGGTAAACCGGTTTTGATGGGAGTATCCCGCAAATCCAGTATCGCAGCATTATTGAGCAGGTCCACGAATGATGAGCGTTTGGCGGGTAGTGTTGCAATGGCGACCTTATGTTGCCAATACGGAGCAAGTATTATTCGCGCGCATGATGTGGCTGCGACAGTTGATGCGGTAAAAATTTATCATGCCGTGACTCATGCTGGCACTTAACACTTATTTAACTACAGACACTTTGACCAATATACAGCAGCGTATGTTGCATACACTGTATTGCTTTAAGGAAATAGAAAATGGATAAAAAATATTTTGGTACTGACGGAATACGTGGCACTGTCGGTGAAGGCGTGATCAACCCGGCATTTATTCTGAAACTGGGCTGGGCTGTTGGGCGTGTTTTGGCAAAGGGAGATTCTGGCAAAGTACTGATTGGTAAAGATACACGTATCTCTGGTTATATGTTTGAAAGTGCGCTGGAAGCGGGACTGGCTGCGGCCGGTATTGACAGCTTTTTGCTGGGACCGATGCCCACACCCGCCATTGCTTATTTGACGCGCACTTTCCATGCGGACGCAGGTATTGTGATCAGTGCATCACATAACCCGTATCAAGATAATGGCCTTAAGTTTTTTTCCTCACAAGGCACCAAGTTGTCGGACGAAATCGAACTGGCGATTGAAGCTGAGATGGAAAAAGACATGCAGTGTGTGGATTCTGCAAAACTGGGCAAGGCTGAGCGTATGGGTGACGCTGCTGGGCGTTATATTGAGTTCTGTAAAAGCACGGTGCCATCGACGCTGAATTTGAAAGGAATGACAATTGTGGTGGACTGCGCACATGGCGCAACGTATCACATTGGTCCCAGTGTTTTCTCTGAACTGGGTGCGGAGGTTATCGCCATTGGTGTTGAGCCCGATGGCCTGAATATCAATGAGAAAGTGGGCTCCACCCATCCGGCGGAATTGCAGCGCACGGTGTTAAAACATAGTGCTGATCTGGGCATTGCGTTGGACGGTGACGGAGATCGCCTCATCATGGTTGATCACAAAGGCGAGATTGTTGATGGTGATGAACTGCTGTATATCATCGCCCGCTCACGACTCAGTGAAGGCTGCTTGCAGGGAGCGGTGGTCGGAACTCTGATGAGCAACCTTGGGCTGGAAGTGGCATTGCAGCGGGACGGTATCGATTTCAAACGAGCCAAAGTGGGTGATCGTTATGTCATGGAAGTGCTCACCAATGGTAATTGGAGTCTGGGGGGTGAATCCTCGGGGCATATTATCTGCCTGGATCGTACCTCGACCGGCGATGGTATCGTGGCGGCCTTGCAAGTGTTATATGCGGTGAATCATAGCGAACTGAGTTTGCACAAACTGAAATCCGGTATGAGAAAATTTCCACAGCGCATGGAAAATGTACGGGTCAGCGGTAAAGTAGATATTGAAGGCTCGGACAGTATTCAGCAGGCAGTGCGTGCCGCAGAAGATGAATTAGGCAGTCGGGGTAGGGTGTTGCTGCGCCCCTCCGGTACCGAGCCGTTGGTGCGAGTGATGGTAGAAGGTGAAGATGCTGCCCAGGTGACACGATTGACTCAAGATTTGGCGCAAGTAGTGAAAAAAGCTTTTTCTGGTTAGTGTATTAATATAATACGAGTTAAGCGTTAAAAACACGCCATTTTAAAAATCACCGAGTATTTAACGCAGAGATCACAGAGACGCAGAGGCCGCAGAGAAAAATACCAAACACTCTGTGCCCTCTGCGTCTCTGTGATCTCTGTGTTTATAACACGTCACTTTTCAGCACCACGACAACATAACTTCCCAATACGCTTGAACAATTGTTCGAGGATTTAAGCCCCCTGGATTCCGGCTAAAAACATGCTGGAATAACGTGCTTTCAGTAGTACAAGGGACTAACAAAGTGGTTTAGTTCTTAATTCACATTATGTCGCAACAATAATTCGGGTTGCATCAAGACGGACAGTGGCTGTGGAGAGCGCTACTTTGATTGCCTCTCGTTGGCTTTTGAAAAACTGAATTTCCTCTTCACGTACATTGGGATTGTGCGCCTTTAATGCTTGTAAACGCTCTATTTCAGTATCAAGGGTGGCCATTGCCTGTTGACGGGCTTTGGCAATTAACTGAGGTTTTCTTTCATTTGCTAATTGTTCACCGGCTTCAATCATTGCCTTGATTTCACTGGTTTGCGAGCGCACGACATTTTTTGCGGTATCGGTATCAATGGATATCAATAATTGATTGATCAGCTCATGGCGTAACGTGCTGCTAATATTTTTTCCCTGTTGATCGGTAACCAGATGAATCGTGGTGGGTGGCAGGTAGCGTTTTGACTGCAATTCTTTTTGCGCGACAGGTTCCAATACGTATACACATTCCAGATAGAGTGTGCCTGCACTCAGACCGGGATGTTTGATCGCAACCAGGGCAGTGTTCCCCGTTTCATTGCTGAGTACCAGCTCCAAGGCTCCTGTAGCGATGGGGTGTTCCCAGGTAATAAATTGTATATCTTCATTTGATAACGCCAGGTTTCTGTCAAATGTGACTTTCATGCCGTCATTTTCAAGTCCGGGGAAGTGCGTATGCATGTGCTCGCCGGGTTTCACGATATAACAATTGGCGCTGTGGATTTCTGTATCAACACCAAAACAGTCAAATACATTGTTGAGATAATCTTCGACGCCCATGCCTGCATCTTTTTTGCGGGCTTTTTCCTGCAAGGCATGAGCAACCCTGGGTAAACAGGAATTGTATTCCAGCAAAATATCACGACCTTTGTGTAATTGATCATTGAGTGTTTTTGCGAGTTTTTGTGTGGAATTGATTAAGGTCTGATGTGTTTCTGTTTTTTTAGCTGTTTTTCCAAATGAAGCGAGTGCGGCTAGCAATTCTTCTTTATATTTTGCAAACACACTGGCACCCGCCGGGCTGGTATGTTCAAAGGCAGACAATCCCTGTTGATACCAGTCAAATAATAATGACTGCGGGCTATGGGCGAAGTGGGGTACATGAATCTGAATAATGTCTGTTTGACCAATACGGTCTAGCCGGCCAATGCGCTGTTCCAGTAGATCAGGGTTCAGAGGTAAATCAAACAACACCAAGTGATGTGAAAACTGGAAATTTCGCCCCTCACTGCCGATCTCAGAACAAATGAGAATTTGTCCGCCATTGTCGGTATCCGCGAAATAAGCCGCTGCACGGTCACGCTCGATAATGCTGAGTTGCTCATGAAAAACAGGTACATGCATACCTGTTTTTGCTTTAATGGCTTGCGCGACATCGAGAGCCGTTGTGGTATTGGCTGCAATGACCAAAATCTTTTGTGGCTTGAGTGTATCGAGTGTCTCAGTCAGCCAGTCTACTCTGGGGTCAAAAGATGTCCATACCGGATGATGCGGGTTTTTCTGAACAAGCAATTCAGGGCAGATCAGGTTTTTTGCCTCGGACAGTGTTATTTCTGTATTGGTTTCTGCAAAGTCTTTATAGGCATCGGTATATTGTTCGGGTAATGGCAACGGATAAGCATTCACCTGTCGTGCAGGAAAGCCTTTTACGGTGGCGCGGGTGTTGCGAAATAATACGCGGCCGGTACCGTGTCGGTCGAGTAATCGCTCAATAAGTTGTTGCTTGATTTTTTCTGCATCATCATTGTTTTCAGTGACGAGTGAATCGATTAATAACAGATTTTCGGTTTCCGGTAGCGCTGTTCGCAGAGTGTTGAGTGTTTGTGCGGAGAGTGGAGAGTGATTATCTGAGCCGTTTTTTGAGTTCAGTAATTCTTCCACGGCCTCGGCGACAGGACGGTAATGGGCTTCTTCCTGCACAAAAGACGCAAAGTCAGGAAAGCGATCCGGGTCCAATAAACGTAAACGTGCAAAGTGGCTTTCTTTGCCCAGTTGCTCCGGTGTCGCTGTTAACAGCAACACGCCTTTTGTTTTTTCGGCGAGGGCTTCAATGAGTTGATATTCTTCACTGCTTTGCGTGGGCGACCATTGTAAATGATGGGCCTCATCCACCACCAAAAAATCCCATTCACTGGCGAGCACCTGCTGGCTGCGTTTATTACTTTTACACAAAAAATCCAGGCTGCATAAAATAAGTTGTTCGGAATAAAAAGGATTTTCTTCTTCTGTTGGATTACTTTCCTCAATGCCCAAGCAACGTTCTTCATCAAACACGCTGAAACGCAGGTTAAAACGTCGTAACATTTCCACCAGCCATTGATGTACCAGAGCTTCCGGTACCACAATCAGTACACGTCTGGCGCGCTCGGTTAATAACTGCTGGTGCAGTATTAAGCCAGCTTCGATAGTTTTTCCCAAGCCCACCTCGTCAGCCAGCAACACACGCGGCGCATAGCGTTTCGCCACTTCATGGGCGATAAACAACTGATGAGGGATCAGGCTGGTGCGCACACCGGTCAAACCGTACAAATCGGAGTGTGCCAAACGGTTGGCGTGTTGCAGCGTTTGATAGCGCAACTCAAACCACTTGTTGGCATCAACCTGTGCAGCCAGTAACCGCTCACGCGGCCTATTCAACTGAATACAGTGATCCAGCTGGCCCTCTGGCCAAACCGTTATTTCTCCCTCGGAGGTTTTCCCACAGTAAAATAACAGATCATCCTGTTCTTCCACCGAACTGACTCGCAGCGTTTCATTTTGCTGATTCTGGATCGTATCGCCGGGGGCGAAAACTACGCGAGTGAGGGGGGCTGTCTGGCGAGCGTAGGTGCGCTGTTCGCCCGTGGCAGGAAAAAGAATGCTGATGGTGCGGTGCTCTACGGCAAGCACGATACCCAATCCCATGTCCAGCTCGGTATCACTAATCCAGCGTTGTCCGGGGGAAATTTCATGCATATGTCAGTTCTCTGTGGCAGGTCAGGGATGGCTTCCGGCTGAGGAATTTTGCCATCAAAAAGCGGCGTATAGTAGAGGAATTTTGCCAGTATTCCTATCAAGGTGCAGTAAGGTGGCTCTGTGTGATGGTTAATGATCATTATAATGGCAACATTATAGGGCTACAGACTTTAATCGGTGGCTCTTGTCGCTATTGCAGTACCTGTTGAAAACGATACACTGGAAATACGGCATATTCGCGGTTACAACTACAGCAAACCACATCTACAACATAGGTCATTGGGTAAGTGAAAATTCTGATTGCTGATGATCACGCATTATTTCGTGAAGGCATACGCCATGTGCTCGATGATCTGGCGCAACCACTTACGGTACTGGAGGCGGCTGATTGTCAGCAGGCCATACAATACGCTATGCAGCATCCTGATCTGGATCTGGTGTTGCTGGATTTGTGCATGCCCGGTGAGGATGGTTTTACTGCACTGGAATTTTTTGCCTCGCGCTTTCCTGCGACGCCAGTTGTCATTTTGTCTGCTTCGGATCAACGCAGTGATATGCAGCGAGCGCTGGATTTGGGTGCTATGGGTTTTATTCCCAAGGACACATCCGGCTCGGTGATGTTAGGTGCCTTGAATCTGGTGTTGTCAGGCGGGGTTTATATTCCTCCGTCAATGATCAAGAATGAACATCCGCCCATGCATGGTGACGGATATAAAAATGAAGCGGGCTTAACTCCCCGGCAATTGGAGGTTTTGGCTTTGTTGGTGGAAGGTGGTGCAAACAAGGAAATTGCCCGTCGTCTGAATCTGGCGGAGGCTACTGTAAAAATGCATGTTACCGCGATTTTAAAAAGTCTGGATGTTAATAATCGCATCAGGGCAGCACGGGCTGTGGAGCAGGCCGGAATTACCCTGCCTGACATGAGTGATAATTAAGCGAAGCTTCGTATTGCCGGGAACAGTGGCCGTACGTCCTAATGCCATTAAGTTAAGCACACTTAGTCAAAAACCGGGACTGTTTGGAAACCTGTCGCTTTGTCAAACCTGGTGTTTTGTAAACGCAGAGGTCACAGAGACGCAAAAACACAGAGAAAAACACTAAAAACTCTGCACCTCTGCGGCCTCTGCGTGATAGACATTGTGTTTTTTGTTTTCACACTCTGTGGTACACATTGAACCTCTAAACCTCATTCGCCACGGGCGCTGGCTGGAGTGCTTGATTAAACTGACTCCTGGCGCTGTTTGTTTTTCATGACGTTATTCACAAAAGCCCTGAGTTTCGGGGGCGCGACGGGTTTGTGCAGTAATTGAAAACCGCTTTCACTGACTTCCCGCAAGCGATCAGCCTCAATATCACCGGTAATAATCAGTGCCGGGAGGTGATTGCCATACTTGGCATGGAGTTGCTGAATGGCATGGATTCCTGTTTGTTCTCCGCCCAGGCGATAATCAGCGATAATACCATCCGGTATAGACTGATGTTTTGTTAGATCTTCAATGGCTTCGTTCAGCGTTGCGGTGACAATGATGTGACAGCCCCAGGTTTCCAACAGGCTTTGCATTCCTTCTCTGACGCTTGGTTCATCATCCACCACCACGATAGTCAGATTTTCGATAGCATTATGTCGTGTCACAATAGCTTGAACTTTTTCGTTATGCATCATGGTCACATCTCCTTTGTCCACAATGATACTAAAAGTTGAACCTTCGCCGGGTTTGGAATGCACTTCTATAGAATGCTTTAGCAGGCGTGCGATACGCTCGACGATGGCCAGCCCCAGCCCCAGTCCTTTGCTACGATCTCTTTGCGGATTACCCAGTTGATAAAATTCGTTAAAAATAGCGTGTTGCTTGTTTGCTGGAATACCTACACCGGTATCCGTTACATCGATTCGGACAGATTCATTTAAATCATTGCATGAAATGATGATCGTGCCTTTATTTGTGTAGCGGATAGCATTAGCCACAAAGTTACGCATGATTTGTTCAAGCAGTGCAGGGTCGCTGTATACCGCAAATTTACAGACTTTAAATTCCAACACCAGTCCTTTTCCCTCTGCCGCCAGATTGTAATCATTAGCCAGTTTTTCGAACATTGGCTGTAGATTAAAATGGCTTGTTTCTGCAACCAGCACACCTGCTTCCAGGCGTGATACATCCAGCAAGGCATTAAACAGGCTTTGCAAAGCATCTACTGACGCGGTAATTTGATCCACCACTTTGCGCACTTTGGGATACTTGATCGACTCATTCAGTACGGACGTGAATAACATCAATGCATGCAGAGGTTGCCGCAGATCATGGCTGGCAGCCGCCAGAAATTTGGATTTGGCAATATTTGCCTGTTCTGCTTCTTCTTTCTGAAGGCTTAACTCGCGCACCAGTTGCAGGTTCTCGAAACGCAGTTTGAGGGTTTCCACCAAAGAACGGTTAATATTCCTGGCAAAGAAAGGCATGCCAAAGGCATAGATGACGGTCATCAATCCCAATGCGGTATGCATGCGGTCATCCTCCAACAGGAACATAATTCCTATGGGCAGCATGACGGGAATCACAAAAGCATAAAAAGCGGGCAGGTAAGCGGTGAGTGTTGATATTGCGCCGGCACTCATGCCGGTTAATATAATCAGGATAAAGAGTTGATATTCCAGTGCATTGGGTGGATAAAACACGACCCCGGTCATCCCCCACAATATGCCTGATAAGCCTGAGCCCAATGCAAATACAAGCCCCCAGTGTGGAAAATGAGTGGCAGGTGTTGTTTTTTGATACTGGCGTAGTGCAAGGCCGCGTGCAAACAAAACCAGGTACAGCAGAACAACCCAGGTGATCAGGTTCTGCGTAGGAAACAATCCCCACAAACCAAATAGCATGACAGCGGCTACCAGTGCATTGATGATCAATACAGGTAACAGATGGCTGGCCAGCATCGTGATTTGTTGCTGTTTGATTTCGCTATGCTGTAGCTCGACCGTATCGCCAGTAGAATGATTTACAATAGAGCGGCCTTGAGACACGTTTTTTATCAGCTATTTGGAGAATGGAATACAGGAAGAATAAAAGCCCTTTCTCTTTAAGTCCACGGTTATTGAGTCGTCATTTGCCCTGTCGTCACCGCAGCCCGGTAATTTTTTCCTTCTGCTGTCTGATTTTAATTTTTTTGAAATGACTGACGCCGAAGCCTGCGCAATATCAGAAGCTTTTGGGCAATCGTTCCAGTGTATTGGGAGGGTTATGTATACCCGGTGATTCTTAAAACAGATGTTTTTAGCGCTTGGGATCGCTCGAACAATAACCGTGGCTTTTTGGTTGGGTAAAGAGTAATACCGGTTGAAAGGACTGATGTTCAGATGCCCCAATCACTAATTCATGATAATAGTGCCCAGACGACTGTAGACGTTATTTATGGACATCATGTTAATGTTGAATACGAACCTGAAGATAGAGTGACTGCCGACCAAGCCAGTCTGGATGATCTATCCATTCAAGAACTGATGGCGATGACCTATTCAGAAACTCTTCCCGAGGATACCTTTTTTTACCCGTGGCGCAAACTTCTCGGTCAAAAAGCACGTACCAGTGTCTCGGGTGCCGCAATAAGGTATGGGGAAAGCCAGAGATGAATATTATGTGTGCTGACTGTGATCAAGCCTTTGTGGCTATTAGCTGAATGCCGTGTCAGTATGAATACTCCACCGGCTTTTAGCCGGTGGAGCATTCATTAGTCTCCTTTAAAGGTTAAAACCACCGCCTTTAGGCGGTCAGATTTATCTGCGATACTTTTGGCAGTCACATAAAGAGGTGCGCTGCCATGGAATATCGTTATGGAAGTCATACGGTTTTTAAGATCCAGTATCATTTTGTGTTTGTCACAAAATATCGATATCCAGTTTTGAAGGGAGATGTGGGTTTAGAGGTCCGAGAGCGGATACGTCAGACTTGTAATGCCTTTGAGATTGAGATTTTGAAAGCTGTAGTGAGCAAGGATCATGTCCATCTGTTGGTGTCAGCACCGCCGAATATGGCACCCAGCGAGATAATGCGAAGGGTAAAGGGACGAAGTTCGAGTAAGCTGTTTGAGAAGTTTCCTGAGTTAAAGCGACGTTATTGGGGAAGACATTTTTGGGCAAGAGGGTATTTTTGTGTCACTTCAGGAGAATTGACAGAAGAGATGATCAAAGAATATCTGGAGCATCACTTTGAACCCAAAGGGGACGACAATTTTAGAACGGAGGATTAGACGGGTCTTTGACCCGTATCCGGACTTTAGTCCGTAATACCAACCCACCAGCTTTAGCTGGTGGTTGTTGAGTTTGTGAGGTGGACATAATAGTGCCTTCTATTTTTTGTCAATTCTGTATATCCGTCAAATATACGTCTTTGTATATGTATCGTCTATGATAATTTACTTGTTTAACAGAAGAAATAGCCTCTCCATGAATAGAGGAGACCTTCAAAATATCAGACTCAACCGACCAGATCACCACATAAAGGAACTTTAGCCGCTTCTAATGTAGCGTCAGAAAATCGCATAAGCAGACATTGAAAGCAAAGTCTGTTTACTAAAGCACTAAAACCACACGAACATTGGTATAGATAAAAACCCAGACATTAAAAAGCGCATCAAATGATGCGCTTTTTAAGCGTACACTCCACACACGCATCAAACGATAAGAACGGAACAAGGGTTTATAAATAAGTTCCTGATTACCCATGAAGCGCAGCCATGCCATAGTGTTTGAAGCAGGCAATAAATTCAATAGGTTACGTTATGCCATTGCAATGTGCTCGTCCTGAGATGGTGAAAATTACTATCATGGCGATCAAATTATCACTCCTTTTGGCTACACCAATAAGTCGAGACTACGCATGCATTGGGCTTACCAA
>WFQM01000056.1 GCA_015487095.1 Gammaproteobacteria bacterium
GATTGTCAATTTCCAGTGATTTCCATATGTTATCGACTTTTTCTTTCACTTCTTCAGTCATTTGAATGGGCTCTCCCCATTCGCGGTTAGTTTCGCCAGGCCATTTGTTGGTGGCATCAAAACCCATTTTTGAGCCCAGCCCGCTCACCGGAGAGGCAAAGTCCAGATAATCGATAGGTGTATTTTCGATGATGGTGGTATCGCGCGCAGGATCCATGCGCGTGGTCATCGCCCAGATCACGTCCTCCCAATTGCGGATATCTACATCGTCGTCGCATACCACCACGAACTTGGTGTACATAAACTGGCGTAAAAATGACCATACCCCCAGCATCACACGCTTGGCATGGCCGGGGTACTGTTTTTTCATGCTCACGCAGGCCCAGCGATAGGAGCAGCCCTCGGGCGGCAGATAAAAATCCACAATTTCCGGGAATTGTTTTTGCAAAATGGGCACAAAAACCTCGTTCAATGCCACGCCCAATACGGCGGGTTCATCGGGCGGGCGGCCAGTGTAGGTGCTGTGATAAATAGGCTCGCGGCGATGGGTGATACGTTCAATGGTGAATACCGGAAATTTATCCACCTCATTGTAATAACCGGTGTGGTCGCCAAAGGGGCCCTCGTCAGCGACAACGCCTTCTTCCAGATAACCCTCCAGCACAAATTCGGCAGAGGCAGGCACCTGCAACCCGGAATTACCGCATTGCACCACCTCGGTTTTGGAGCCACGCAGCAGACCCGCAAAGCCGTATTCGGAGAGGGCATCCGGCACCGGGGTCACTGCCGCGAGGATGGTTGCCGGGTCCGCGCCTAGCGCCACAGCAATGGGGAAGCGCTCGCCAGAGTGTGTCGCGCACCAGTCACGAAAATCCAGAGCGCCGCCACGGTGAGCCAGCCAGCGCATGATCACCTGATTTTTGGCGATGACCTGCTGACGGTAAATGCCTAGATTTTGTCTGTCTTTATCCGGGCCTTTGGTGACCACCAGCCCCCAGGTAATCAATGGCCCCGCGTCCCCGGGCCAGCAAGTCTGGATGGGCAGCTTGCTTAAATCGACATCATCACCTTCGATAACAATATCCTGACAGGGGGCTTTTTTCACCACTTTGGGGGCCATGTTCAGCACCTGTTTAAACACAGGCAGCTTATCCCATGCATCCTTCATTCCCTTGGGCGGATCAGGCTCTTTCAGAAAAGCCAGCAGTTTGCCCACTTCACGCAGTGCCTCCACGGATTCCTCGCCCATGCCCAGAGCCACACGTTCCGGGGTGCCAAACAGATTGCCCAGTACAGGAATGTCTGAGCCCACGACATTTTCAAACAACAGCGCCGGGCCGCGCGCACGCAAGGTACGGTCGCAGATTTCAGTCATTTCCAGATTGGGGTCCACCGCCTGGCTGATACGTTTCAGCAGGCCGCGTTTTTCCAGTTGAGTAATAAAGTCGCGCAGATCCTGATATTTCATTGTTTTTTGTTTTTAACAGGGGAATCGCAATCCCCCGTCCTCAAGCCGCATTGTTGTTTTCACCCCTTTTCCTTTTGAACGCATAGCCGTCAGGCTAAGCCGGGTGGAACAAGCGTAGCGGTTCCACCAAGCGGGAAAGGGACATATTCAAAGTTCGATCAGCTATACCGCCGTTTGCCGGTGAGTCGTTGCATGAGAGCTTTTTTCTCCTGTTTCAGGCAGTCGGGTTTTTGTTGTAGGGTTCTTTTGTTAGCGGTCGTGAGCGTAGAGGCGATTTGTTGTTTTTTTAGCCTATTGGTGGAACCGCTGCGCTTGTTCCACCCTACAGTTTTACGTTGTATTAGATGAGGGTGAATGGCACCGAAATTAATTTCTGACCCTCATCCTGGTTTTTAGCTATAACCCGAAGCCACTGGTTTTAGCCACTGGAATCTTCACAGAGACGACCAGCATACCAGAAAGCAGGATTATGACGCCTTGACCGAACCTGTGTCAGGTACATCACTGAACAGAGCCGCAGTCTCCTGCCAGACATCGTCAGCAAAGCCACTGCCCGCCTCGGCGTAAAGGTTAACAGCATAATCCACGCCAGCCTGTTTCAGGCGCTCGACTTCATCATCGTACTTGGCAATGGCCGCAATGCGGCCCGGGTAGTCCAGCTTGCGAATTTGCTGTACAGCAGCGAGATTCTCATGGTGACTGGGCATGGCCAGCAGAATCAGTTTCAGCATATTTTTATCCAGGTCCATGCGCTCCCAAAATTCCGGATCAGTGGCACTGCCCGAGATGACGCGGCGACCGGCGGCAAGATGATCCTGTGCTGTCTGATCATCCTGATCAATACCCAGTACAACATTGCCAAGACGGCTATGCATGCATTCGTAGGCACCGCTACCCACCCGGCCCATACCAAGAATCATCACCGAAGTATTGCCGGGCTTGATATCAGCTTCTTCGGGGATGCGGACCTGGGTTTCAGTGCGCAGCAATTTTGCGCGATAACGGTTGTAGAGCCGGTTCGACGCCATGTTCAGTGGCGCAGCAATAATGAACGAAACAGCCAGAGCGATAGCAATGATAGCCAGCCAGTCACCACCGAGCCAGCCGCTGGATACCGCAATAGCGGCGACAATAAGGCCAAACTCACTGTAATTAGTCAGACTGAGACTGCCAAGAAAGGCTGTGCGGGCGCGTAGCCGGAAGCGTGAAAATAGCCAGAAAAACAGACCGGTCTTCAGCGGCAACAGCAAAGCCAGCAGCAGAGCGATACCCACGGTTTGTGTTGTGAGACCGCCAGCAAGGCCGATGGTGAGGAAAAAACCCACCAGAAAAAGATCCTTGAAACTCAATAGATGGCGAGCCAGTTCCTCGGACTTGGGATGCGTTGCCAGCAACAGACCGAGAATAAGCGCGCCGAGATCACCCTTTATGCCCACCATCTCAAATATCGTCGCACCGCCCAAAGCCAGACTGAGCCCGAACAAAACCAGCAGCTCACCATGACCGGCCTTTTCCATGGCCAGCGTGAGCAAAGGGCGTAGCGGGATCAGCCCCAACAGCAGCAAAGCCCAGGGTGTGGGGATCTTGCCAACGGAAAGCGCAAGAAACACCACCGCAATAATGTCCTGCACAATCAGCACGCCAATGGCGATACGACTATACAAGGCAGACATATCACCAGAGTCTTCCAGCACCTTGACCGCAAATACCGTGCTGGAAAAACTCAAGGCGAAAGCAGCCAGCAGAATGCTAGTCAATTCGAGCTGGCTGAAAAACATTAGCCCGGCAAGGCCCAGGGCATAAAAACCGATGGACGTGAACAACACAATAGCGACCATGTGCAGCGAAGCCACAGCCCAGACCTGAGGCATCAGCAAATTGCGCAATCGCAGCTTGAGACCAATGATAAACAGCAGCAGGGTAATACCCAACTGCGCAAATAGATCAAGGCCGGGCGTGCTGCGCATGCCCAGCGCAAACAGCAAAAAGCCAGTGATGAGATAACCCACCATAGGCGGCAGGCCCGCCTGTCTGGCTCCCAGACCGAGCAAAAAAGCGGCAGCAATGGCGAGGATTTCGGTCATGGAACCTTCAGTCCTCGGAAAATTCGGCGACCACCGGAGCGTGATCCGAAGGTCGTTCCAGCTTGCGGGGTTCCTTATCCACGTAGCTGGCCGTGCAGCGCTGGCTCATGGCCGGGTTGGAAAGCAGCAAATCGATACGCATACCATGATTACGACGGAAACCGGCCGCACGATAATCCCACCAGCTATAAGTCTTTTCATCCTGCTCAAACAGACGGAAGGTATCGGTTAAACCCATATCGATGAGACGCTGAAAAGCGGCACGCTCTGGCGGACTGACGAGGATTTTATCTTTCCAGCCCTCAGGGTCCCATAAATCACGGTCATCGGGTGCGATATTAAAATCGCCCACCACCACAAATTTTTCATGTGCCGCCAACTGGCTTTCAATATATTTTTCCAGCGCCGCCAGCCAGCCCAGCTTGTACTCGTATTTTTCCGAGCCCACCTCAGAACCGTTAGGCACATATAAATTCAAAAAACGTACATCACCGCTGTCAGTGTGTACCGTTGCGCCCAGCACACGCCGTTGCGGATCATCCAGCCCCGGCAGGTCAGTAATAACGTCGGAAGCTTCCGCC
>WFQM01000057.1 GCA_015487095.1 Gammaproteobacteria bacterium
TCTCTGTCGGTTACCGAGTCAATTCCAAACGAGCCACTCAATTCCGACAATGGGCAACACAGGTGCTGCGTGAGTTTTCCATCAAAGGGTATGTGCTGGATAACAAACGCCTGGAAAATGGTTCTTTTCTGGGAGAGGATTATTTTGAAAGGTTGTTGGCCGAAATTCGTGAAATCAGGCTTAGTAAGAGTCTGTTTTATCAGAAAATTACCGATATTTATGCGGCCCGTCTTGACTACAACAGCGATGCTGATACAACGCAAAGCTTTTTTACCAAGGTTCAAAATTCAAGACAGGCTTTTCAAATCAGACTTTGACAGGTTGTTGGAAAAACATGAAAAGGTACTGGCGAAAGATAAAGGATGTAAAAAATGAGCGCGGATACGTTGATGATTTCAGCACTGCAACACTACGCTTTCTGCCCGCGTCAGTTTGCATTGATCCATGTTGAACAGGCGTGGGCGGATAACCGTTTTACGGCGGAAGGCAATATTTTGCACGAGCGCGTCGATTCTGGTGTCGCTGAACAACGGCGAGGCACACGTTATGAACGCGGGGTGATGTTGAAGTCAGAGCGCTTCAGGCTCACCGGTAAAATGGACTTGCTGGAGATTGAACAAAGTGAGCCCGTAAAATATTTTCCCGTGGAATACAAACGCGGAAAGCCAAAAGTTGATGACTGGGATCGTATGCAAGTCTGTGCGCAGGCTTTATGTATTGAAGAAATGCGCGACACCGAGGTGACTGAAGCGGCTATCTGGTATTGGGAAGTGCGTCGGCGAGAAACTGTGGCGATTGATACGGCATTAAGAACGACGACCGTTGCTGCCATTGAAGCCGCGCATGCAATATTAACGACGGGGAACACACCACCCCCCACTGACAAGGTAAAGCGTTGCCGTGCCTGCTCTTTGCTTGATTTATGTGAGCCTGACACTTTTCGGCAAGACCACTCGGCACACTACGTTCGTCAGCTGTTTGAAGGTGAAAAATGAAAAAACTGCTAAACACTCTCTACATCACACGTCAAAAAAGTTATCTGCACAAAGAGCGTGAGACGATTGTTATCAAAGAAGGTGATAATAAACTGGGTCAGTTTCCGGCCATTAGTATCAGCAATATACTTTGTTTTGGCCAGGTTTCTGTTTCGCCTTTTTTAATGGGCTTTTGTGGGGAGCAGGGCATCGGTCTGGCATTTTATTCGGAATACGGAAAGTTCCTTGCCCGAGTGCAAGGCAAACAAACTGGAAATGTATTATTACGCCGTGCTCAATATCGCTGGGCAGACGATGACGGGAAATCGGTATCCATTGCCCGTTTGATGGTTGCTGCAAAAATCACCAATGCCCGCTCGGTATTAATGCGTGAAATTCGTAATCACGGAGAAAATACGCTGTTAAGTGATGCTGTTTCCCGGTTGGCCGTGAGTTTGCGACGCGCAGAGCATGCACAATCGGTCGGTGAAGCCATGGGAATTGAAGGCGATGCCGCCAGCACTTATTTTGGTGTCTTCAATGAATTATTGCGCGGCAGTGGTTTTGCTTTCGGCGGCAGAGTGCGTCGCCCTCCAACTGACCCGGTTAACGCGCTATTGTCGTACGTATATATGCTCATTACTCATGAATGCTCGTCTGCACTGCAAGGGGTAGGATTAGATCCCTATGTCGGGTTTTTACATCAGGATCGCCCAGGGCGGGTTAGTCTTGCGCTGGACTTACTGGAAGAATTTCGCTCTCCATGGGCAGACCGTTTTGTGTTGACGCTGATCAACCGAAAGCAAATACAGCTGGATGATTTTATCACTGAAGCCAGCGGTGCTGTGCGCTTGAATGACGATGCCAGAAAAACATTATTAACTGCCTGGCAGGAGCGAAAACAGGTTGAAATTATGCATCCCTATCTTGAAGAGAAAATAGCTTTTGGTTTATTACCCCATTGTCAGGCCATGTTATTAGCCCGACACATACGGGGTGATACGGAATATTATCCACCTTACCGGGTGAAATAATTATGCTGGTGCTTATTACTTATGATGTCAGTGTCACATCAGACGGCGGACAACGACGGCTGCGGAGAATTGCCAAAACGTGTCTGGATTATGGCATGCGGGTACAAAATTCGGTATTTGAGTGTGAAGTGACCCCGGCACAGTTCGTCACCTTAAAGAATGAATTGTTGGAAATATTTGATCCCAAAAGTGACAGTCTCCGGTTTTATATGCTTGGTAAAAAGGGGCGTCAAAAAGTAGAGCATGTCGGCGCAAAACCTGTTTCAGATCCCGTTAGTGATGTTTTGATTCTCTGATCGCTAACCATTCGTTCTCATTGATTCCCTGGGCGGTTAGCGGAAGCCTAACTCATTGTTTTTGAGTCTATAATTTTTTTTGTATTTTATTTTTTCAATTTTTATAACGTGATGTATGGGGTTAGCGGAATATTGCTTCTTTAGGTTTTGATTTCAGTCAGTTAGACTTGAACGGTCGCGCCTTCACGGGCGCGTGGATTGAAACTGGAGAAATTAATGTAGGAGCTTTGGAGTCGCGAGTCGCGCCTTCACGGGCGCGTGGATTGAAACTGCGGAAACTTTCGGCATGTCTTCCAGCATTGAAGTCGCGCCTTCACGGGCGCGTGGATTGAAACGATAAAGTATGGGGCATCGGGTTGCGAATAATTGTCGCGCCTTCACGGGCGCGTGGATTGAAACACGTAATTTCCGTTCCTCA
>WFQM01000058.1 GCA_015487095.1 Gammaproteobacteria bacterium
GTCTTTGGGAGCAATAACCGCCTGTACACCGGCAGCATCAGCACTGCGTAAGCAGGCACCGAGGTTATGTGGATCGGTAACGCCATCGAGAATTAACAGGAACGGGGGTTCAGAAATGCTGTCCAGCAGCGCACTCAATTCGGCGTCGGAATGCACCCTGGGTGCGACAGCCTGTGCCACCACGCCCTGGTGTCGGCCATTCGGCACCAGCGTTTCCAGCTTGCGCTTGTCCACCGCATGCACGGTGACGCTGGCTTCCTTGGCCAACTGAAGAATAGTGGCAATGCGCTGATCGTGACGTTTGCTGTCCACCCATAGTTCCGACACGTCACCGGGAACCCGTTCCAGTACCGCTTGTACGGCGTGCAGGCCGTAAAGATAATCGCTCATTCGCTGCTGGGTTTAGGCTTGCGGCGGCGACGGCGTTTTTTCTTCACCGTGCCTTGCTTATCATCCGGCTGATTTTTAGCGGCCGCTTTCTTTTTTACTACTTTTTTCTTACTCACTTTTTTCTTCGCGACCTTCTTTTTTACGGTCTTTTTTTCTGCTTTTTCAGCAGGTTTTATACGACTTCGTTTAACACCCTTCTTTTTTCCGGCACGGGCTGGTCGCTCACTGGGCAGGGATTCACCTTCGTCATCCAGCATTTCAAAGTCGATCTTTTTATCGTCCAGGTCCACCCTCACGACTTTCACTCGCACCCTACCACCCAACTGGTAGGACTTACGGCTGTGTTCGCCAGTGAGCGTATGTTTGGCCGCATCAAAATGGTAATAGTCGTTGCGCAGCGAAGTAATATGCACCAGCCCTTCGACGTAAATATCGGCCAGTTCTACAAACAAGCCAAAACCCAGCACCGAGGTAACAATGCCGTCAAAATCTTCGCCTACCTTGTCCATCATGTACTCGCACTTGAGCCAGTCAGTAACATCACGGGTGGCTTCATCGGCACGACGTTCCGTCATCGAGCAATTTTCGCCCAGTTTTTGCATATCAGCGGTGCTGTAATGAAAGGTTTTGGCCGGGCCACTGCCCACCAGCTTTTTCAGCGCGCGCGTTACCCGCGCCATCCCGGATTTCTTTTCCCCTCCGCCAGCACGCAACACATGACGAATGGCGCGGTGTACCAGCAAATCAGGATAACGACGAATGGGGGACGTAAAATGCGCGTATTCTTCCAGCGACAAACCAAAATGGCCCTTATTTTCAGGACTGTACACTGCCTGTTTGAGGCTGCGCAGCATCACCGTTTGAATCAGATGTGCGTCGGGGCGTTCGCGGACTTCCGCCAGTAATTTGGAATAGTTTTGCGCCTCGGGCGTATCGCCACCGGGCAGGTTCAAACCCAGCTCGGACAAAAATGCCCGTAAATCGGTGAGTTTCTCTTCTTTGGGCGGCTCGTGAATACGATATAACGTAGGCATATCGTTAGCGGCAAGAAATTTGGCGGCTTCCACATTGGCGGCAATCATGCATTCTTCGATCATCTTGTGCGCGTCATTGCGCACCAGCGGCACAATGCAGTCGATCTTTTTGCCTTCACCAAAAACAATGCTAGTTTCGGTGGTTTCAAATTCAATGGCACCACGACGTTTGCGACGGCGGTCAAAGGCACGATAAAGCTTGTGCAGGTTTTGCAAATGCGGCAACTGGGCAGCATATTCTTCACACAAGGCTTTGTCGCCATCCAGCATGGCTGCCACCTGATCATAAGTCAGTCGTGCGTGAGAACGCATCAAACCTTCAAAGAAACGGTGACTTTTGACCTTGCCGCCGCTGCCGACGATCATTTCGCAAACCATGCACAAACGATCCACTTTCGGATTAATGGAACACAGTCCGTTGGACAACACCTCCGGCAACATGGGAATCACCCGGCCGGGGAAATACACAGAGTTACCCCTTTCTATGGCCTCGTTATCCAACGCGGAATCCACTGCCACATAATGTGAAACATCAGCAATGGCCACCAGCAGACGCCAGTCTTTACCTTGCGGCTCACAAAATACGGCATCATCAAAATCACGCGCATCTGCGCCGTCAATGGTCACCAGCGGCAAATCACGAATATCTTCACGTCCCTGCTTGGCGGACTCCGGTACCTCAGCTTTAAGTGAGGCAATCTCGTCATCCACTTCTTCTGGCCAGTCATGCGGCAGTTCATGAGAGCGCAGCGCGATATCAATCTCCATCCCCGGTGCCATGTGGTCACCCAGGGTCTCGATAACACGCCCCATGGGCTGGCGGCGACGGCTGGGCTGTTGCACCAGCTCCACCAGCACAATCTGACCGTGCTCGGCAGCCCCCATATTTTCCGGCGACACGACGATGTCATGCACGATGCGCTTGTTATCAGGAATCACGAAAGCCAGGCCGTTATCCAGCTGGAAACGACCCACTACCTGATGAGTATTGCGCTCCAGTACCTCCACCACCGCACCTTCACGGCGACCGCGGCGATCAATACCGGAAACATGCGCCACCACACGGTCACGATGCATCAGCGCGCGCATTTCCCGTGCCGACATGAATAAATCATCACTGCCATCATCGGGTACCAGAAACCCGAAACCATCAGGATGAGCCTGGATACGACCACGCACCAGATCCATTTTATCCAGCGGACCATAGGCATGACGCCGATTGCGCACCACCTGGCCATCACGCTCCATGGCGCGCAGGCGGCGGGTCAGAGCAATGGTTTGATCCTCCTCAAGAAGATCCAGCGCCTCAGCCACCTGCTCCCAGGTCATGGGCTCACCGGCTGCGGCCAGGGTTTCGAGGATCAGCTCACGGCTGGCAATGGGGTTATCGTATTTGCGCGCCTCACGCTCGGCATGGGGATCGCGGGCTGGTTTTGAACGTTTTTTGGACATGTAATATATTTCTTTGGAAATTTCTGTTAAGCGCGGCTTTGAACAGAACCGCTTGTTATGTGTAGTAGAGTATACGCGCTTTTAGTGGATAAAAGTTGCCCAGCAGAGCTTGTCAGACCCGCAATGGGTAATTGACAAAAATACCGTCTATAGGTAGAGTTGCCGCCGGTTGCAATCGGGGGCGCTCGCCCGGCATGATTGCACTCAGGCCCAGGTGGTGAAATTGGTAGACACGCTAGCTTCAGGTGCTAGTGGGGGAAACCCCGTGGAGGTTCAAGTCCTCTCCTGGGCACCATCAATATTGCAGCATGTGTGTTGATGACCGACAAATTATAAAAATCCACCTTCAGATCCACTGGAGGGGATAATAAACGCTTCCCGTCTCCTGTGTACACAAACGCATGAGTGCAAACCACTGAGCTGTTTACCCTCATCCTCTTAAAAATCAGTACAGAAAATTCGCCGCTATAAGCATTTCCCACTGTATCCAGAAGCCAGGCTGCCGAACCTCGTGGGACATTCAGCGATCACGGGATCGATGCAAGCAACAGCCCTTTTGCCAAGCATCACTTAAACTACCACATCATTACACCAACTATCGATTTCGCAAAACAGGACTTTACTGTGAGGCAAGCACTAAAAACACATTACTTTTAATAAAATTGGCGGGCATTTAAAAGCAGAGAAAAGCTCAACATCTTTTGCGTCTCTGAGACCTCTGCGTGCTTGAACACGCCATCTTCCAGCATTACTCAGCATGATTTCTCTATACACGAAAAGGCTTGTCCGTCCGGGAATTAATGATTACGCTTCAAATTCACTTTTTACTTCAGCAATAATAAACAACAATACTTTAACTGTTTTGCAAACAAAAAACACAGCCGCCTCCCTTAGGTCGGTGCAACTGTTTTTACATTAATCTTCAAACCAGCGGTTGCCTGAAAACGAAGAACATAATACTCAATAAGAATTTTTTCTGGAATCTGTAATTTTCAACGCAGAAAGCATAGCTGTTATTTACCTGTTTTTTATCATTTATGGACGTTTACATCTGCATGTCATACATCAGCCCAACAAAATGACATAACTCATTTACCAGGATAACATATAGATCTAAACCACTTATGAAAACAACGGTTAATAAACGATCCAGAATCCAGAAAGAAAATTATCAATTTGTTATTGCCAAATAACAATATTATAAGTTCATATCCTGATACATCTTTATCTGTTTCTCTCGTCACAGATTATTTTATCAAATTCAACGAAGACAAGGACGCACAAACTCAGATAATATTAATTGCATTATCAATACAAAAAACAGACTCATAAAAAATTATACGCAAAGATATTGTAACCAATAATGACCACAAACCAAAGCTTACGAAAACAAACCGGATGTTTTCATTATAAAAATAATTATAAATATAAATATAAAATAAATTATGAATAATTTTTACAAATTTAGCACGAATGGATAAGCTGAATTTATTGTCATTGCAAAAAATTATTTCTACTATCATTCGCGTAACTGAGGTTATAAAGTTTTCTACAAAACCACATTGACGAATGTGGCTATACACGGAACGCAATGACATTACATCAGTTATAAAGATGGTTAAAAAATTGCTGTAATATATCGCCCACATTTTTGTGGATATGATAATAATTAATCTAAGGAGAGATAGATAATGAATAAGCTTACTGCTTTAGCATTTACTCTGGCTTTTTCTGTCGGAGGAGCATCAACATCGTTTGCCTCGAACATGAATGATCAAGCTCCACAGGTCAAAGATTTGAACGCACAAGAAATGAGTTCTGCTGTCGGTGCAGGCCGGATATATTGGCGCACAGCCGCACCGCGAACAAGACTTTTTCAAGCGGATGGACGTCATGCACCGCATCAAGCCACGGTCCCTCGGACTAATCGCTGGCGCTTGCTCAGTGGCCATAACATTCGAGCCGGGCAGTTCGTCCAGGTATGGTGCCGAGGATACACAATGCGTTCTGCACGGTTTAGAATGCCAAATCGCAACATTGGACTTAGTTGCCGATAACGGGTAGCTTCGGTACTGATTGAAATATAGATCAGAATGACAAATCTGTAATCAGCAGACAGCCTAACAACAGATTAAATAATTTGTCAGGGGCGGGAGAAAGGATGTCACTATTGTCTGTCAACAGTAGATATATTGGTCTTCTTCTTCCTGCCCCACCACACGTTAATCAATCCGAAAAAATGGCCGTAATACCGGAAATAAACAATACCCTGATATTTACTTTTAGTTCCCCTGTGAAATAGGCATTAAGAAAAATTTGTCGCTTTCACATTACCTCATATTGAAAAACTCTCGAATAAAACAAACATGATAAATCTGTCAAAAAGAAAAACTATCCATGCTTATATCACTGGTATTTTAGCGGCCATTTTTTTCGCATTCCCCTCATCTCTCCTTAGCAATCCAACGAACACCGAAAAAACCAACAATAATAAAAAAGAATTCTTCAAAATACTA
>WFQM01000059.1 GCA_015487095.1 Gammaproteobacteria bacterium
ACCCCGCCGCCAAAACCCGGGGGCGGGAACGCTTTCGTTTTTATCGTGACCGCGGTTACCCGCTCAAGACTCATGAGTTAAATGCCCGTCAATAAACCCCGGGAAAACAACCCTGAGAGGAACAATACCGGACAGATTAATTCAGGATGCGTTCCATGCACCACAAGAACATTGGTAACTAAGGAAGTGCATGTTCCTAAATGCGAATCAAGCGCTAAAAACACGCTACTTTTAAAAAATCATCGAGTATTTAACGCGGAGAGGAGAGCGCAAAGACGCAGAGGACACAAAGTTTTTCGTGTTTTTCTCTGCGTCCTTTGTCCTTTGCGTTTATAACACACCACTTGTCTGCGCCACTGCAACATAACTGGAACGCTTGCCCGAGGGGGTTTACACTTCTGGATTCCGGCTAAAAACATGCCGGAATGACGGTGTTTTCAGTAAAAAATACTTAATTCACATTTAAACACCACACCCCCCACCTTGCTCAAGTAGTCCATCCACACCCAAAAGGTTTTCACTTCTGATGCTCAGTTTGTAAAATTGCAACAAGACCGGAAACCTTTTTTGAAATCGACATGCAGGATTTCTCTCCAAGATGATCCGCGAGTAAACGATCAATAGACATAAGCGCTTCAAATCCTTTTTGAATAGCAAAGGGACCGGAGGTTTTAAAAAATACCCGCTTAGACCGACTGTCTTTCGGGTCTGTCTTCAGGAACAGGATTTTCATGCACACCATCTCCTGCACAAGTTTACTCACAGACTGTTTGGAAACCCCTTTACGCCTGGCAATCTCTGAAACACCCGTACCTTCAAAATCAATGTAGGGAAAAAGGTCCAGATGGGACTGTTTAAGTTCAGGTAAATGAAAAGCCTCCCTGACAGAAACAAGGCCTTTTTCATTGATGAGCCGTCCCACCTTTACAAGCTGGTGTGAAAGGGAGGCACTTTTTTGTTTTTCAAAATCAGGTTTTTTCATATTTTCAGTAAATCATGCTTGACCATAACAGTCAACTGTGATTGACTAATAAGTCAACTTAAGTTGACTATCTTCACAGAAAAAATAGCCAGGAACTTATCAGGTAACAAAACCATGAAAAAAATCACTGAGAACATTTTTATAGATGAATACTCTGAAAAAATTATGCCCGGAGTCCATTTTCCTGTGAATTCATCGCTTATAGAACTGGAAAACAATACGCTAATGGTTATTTCACCCGGCCCTTTCGAACAAAAAATGATCCGGGAAATCATTGCCAAATACAGTACGATATATTGTGTTGCCCCCAATGCTTTTCATCACAAACACCTGAAGAGTTTCAATAGTTTTTTTCCTGAGATAGACATTTATGGCCCTTCAGCCCTGACCAAAAAACAACCCTGGTTATCTGGAAAAATCCTGAGTCTGGATTCACTTGCTGAAAAATTAAAAGGCCAGATTTTGCTTTTTCCCATACTGGGAAACTCGCTTTTAAACGAAACGGTTTTTTATTGCCATCGATCAAAGTCACTCATCGTTACCGATCTGTTTTTTAACATGAGAAACCCGATGCCATTAGGTAGAAAGTGGATTCTGAGTCTTGTGGGAGCAAGAAATAAAATAGCTCAAAGCAAACTGGTAAAAAAATCAATCACAGACAAAGAAACTTACATACGCTCTGTAAAACCATTGGGTAAACTGGATTGCCAACGAATAATTGTAGGCCATGGCCATATTGTCGAAGGAGCTGCCGGGATAAAGAAGGCTTTAGAGGTTATTGGAGCTGTTTGATCAGGTCAGTCTGGCACAAGAGAATTGCTCGCCCAACAGCTTTGGACCGATCAACAAAACACCTCTGATACACAAAATGGCTATCATGCCCCATTCACTATTCCGGCATTTTTGTCCGCCACGCCCATTCCTTAGCCAATACGACCCTTATATTCACCCATTCGACTAAAAATAAGCATCACAAGTTCCAATAAGACGCTTTACTAAATAAAAAATGAGCACTATAGTTATCAAAATAATGGAAATTGATAATTATAATGACCAATAGCACCAGACAGAAACGAAGCGCCCCGGTTTTCCCCAAAAATCAGGAGATTCTTTCCCTGCTGGGCGAAAACATCAAACTTGCCTGCAAACGCCGGGGATACAGCCAGTCGCTCATTGCAGAACGTACTGGTCTGAGTCGCCTTACGATCCGAAAAATTGAGCAGGGAGAATCAACCGTATCCATTGGTCACTATGTGGCGGTACTCAGTGTGCTTGGTCTGGTGGAAGATTTTGCCAAAGTGGCCAGTGACGATGAACTGGGACGAAAGCTTCAGGATATCAAGTTGAAGGGGCAGTCACGATGATCATGACATTGGGGCATGGGAGTACCTCACCTATTTGCTGGCACTTGATGCGGGAATCAATATGGCAGAGTGCCGACTGGACAGATTCAATAGCCAGCATCATACATTTTTAACCCGGCGCTTTGATCGCACACCAGAAAGCCGTTTACATTTCACTTCTGCGATGATGCAACTCGGTTATTATGACGGTGAATATGAGGCAAGTTATCTGGAATTGGCACAGTTTTTAACCGACCAAGGTGCTAATACCAGGGCAGACCTGGCTGAGTTATGGCGTCGGATTGTTTTTAATATTGCGGTCTCAAACACCGATGACCATTTAAGAAATCACGGCTTTATCTACCACAAGGGAGGCTGGTTATTGTCACCCGCTTACGATATTAACCCGGTAACACCCGCCAACGGATTACATTTGAACATAAGTGACACTGACAACAGCTTGAGCTATGAACTGGCCATGGAGGTTATTGATTTCTTCCAACTTGGCAAAGCCCGTGCGATACAAATTAAAGACGAGGTTATGACCAGCGTTGGCAACTGGGAAATAGTTGCAAAAAAAACAGGGCTAAGCAGAGCTGAGCGACAGATTATGGCCGCAGCTTTTAATGTGTAGAAAAGATAAAGCCAGGTCACGGCAGGCTTGATGTGCATTATTCCCCCGGTTTTCTGGCACAAGACTGGAGAAACATACCCGCCCTGCGATTACTCACTATAAACATCCAGCGTTTCATACCACTCAGCATTCTCGCTTTCACTTTTATCTGCATTTTCATCTCTGATAACCGCCAAAAAACTCGCACCATATTCATTAAGCTTTTTATCACCTATACCGGAAATAGTCCGCAAATCATCACTGCAAACAGGTCGCCGTTGTGCCATTTCCTGCAAGGTGCTGTCATGAAAAATCACATAAGGCGGTACACCACGCTCACGCGCCAGCTTCATTCTCTGATCCCGCAAGGCATCGAACAAACTATTTTCACTCGCCGACAAAGTGTTGACCACTTTTGATTTTTTCGTTTTTTTACCTTTACGCTGGTGACGTAACGCCAGTTGCAACTCACCTCGCAACAAAGGCCGTGCCTTTTCGGTCAAATGCAATACACCATAAGATTCAACATCCGCAGTCAGAAAACCCTGCGCAATCAACTGCCGAAAAATCCCCCGCCATTCCACCGCCGTTTTATCTGCACCGATACCAAAGGTGCTGAGCTGATGATGCCCATTGCTCTGCACACGTTCGTCATCCTTACCCGTTAAAATATCAATGACATAATTCACACCAAAACGCTGGCCACTGCGATACACACAGGACAGCACTTTTTGTGCGGCCTCGGTACCGTCCCAGGTTTCCGGTGGATCGAGACAGGTATCGCAGTTACCACAAGGCATATCCTGTTGTTCATCAAAATAGGCTAACAATGCCTGACGCCGACAACTGACCTGCTCACACAACCCCAGCATGGCATCCAGTTTAGCGTTGGTAATACGCTTGTACTGTTCGTTTCCATCAGAGTCCTGCAACATTTGTCGCAGGGTAATCACATCCTGCAACCCATACGCCATCCACGCATCAGCAGGCTGACCGTCACGCCCGGCACGGCCGGTTTCCTGATAATAGGCTTCGAGGCTTTTGGGCAGATTAAGGTGCGCCACAAAACGCACATCGGGTTTATCAATACCCATACCAAAGGCAATGGTCGCAACCACAATCACTCCCTCATCACGTAAAAACCGCTGCTGATGGTCGCGGCGCATTTCATCCGGCAGACCCGCGTGATACGGCAAGGCAATGCGCCCTTTGGCGACCAGCCATTCGGCAGTGCTTTCCACTTTTTTCCGTGACAGACAGTAAATAATCCCGGCATCACCGCTATGCTCGCGTTCGATAAACTGCCATAAACGATCACGCGAGTTCTGGCCTTCGCTGATCGTGTAACGAATATTCGGACGATCAAAACTGTTAATAAAAATCGCCGCATCGTTTAAACCCAGTTGGGCGATAATTTCCTGCCGGGTACGCGCATCGGCGGTGGCCGTCAGCGCGATGCGTGGCACACCAGGAAACCGCTGGTGTAAAATGGAAAGCTGCTGGTATTCACGACGGAAATCATGCCCCCATTGCGACACACAATGTGCTTCGTCAATAGCAAACAGAGCCAACGGTGCCTGCGACAAAAGAGACAACATATGCTCGGTGAGCAGGCGCTCCGGGGCCACATACAACAAATCCAGTTCACCGGCAGACAGCGCCTGTATCACGGCCTGTTGCTGTTGGCCATTCATGGAAGAATTCAGAAAAGCGGCGCGGATACCCAGCTGTTGCAGCGCATCCACCTGATCCTGCATCAATGCAATCAGTGGCGACACCACAATACCTACCCCATCGCGCACCAGTGCCGGAATCTGGTAACACAATGATTTACCCCCCCCGGTGGGCATCAGCACCAAGGCATCGCGCCCACTGATGACGGTTTCAACAACATCCGCCTGGGAATGACGAAACTCATCGTAGCCAAAGGTGTGATTGAGGATATCGTAGGCA
>WFQM01000060.1 GCA_015487095.1 Gammaproteobacteria bacterium
CAAGTTATCAGGCGAGCGGACTTGGCAAAACTATAAAGCTTTGGACTCCCCATCGCGTCTATCGCCAACTTGGAGATACCATCACTGAACGCACTCATGCATATCGTGAGATGTTTCGAGGGCACCTTGATAAAAAAATGGTTCATAAAATTCGACAAGCGACTTATCAGGGTATGGTATTGAGTGGTGACCGATTCAAAGAAGAAGTAAAACAGTTATCAGGTCGGCGAGTTACGCCGTTAAAGCGTGGCCCGAAGACGAAGCAGAAAAGCGTTGTGGGGTTTTTACTCTGACCCCAAGTATTCATACCCCCCAGTAGCTGATCGGTTTTTTTATGGTTTTGGCGATGGGGAGAATAGACGACTTTCAGGTTTTTTTCTAAAAATCGTCTACACTACTTTTTTCGTGTTGTATGCGGAACGGGCGATAATGTCGCCTTAATCTGTTGTTTACGCATAAAAATCCGTAGTTTCACAGAAGGGAGCCGAGAGGAGTGCTGAGCATTTTCTTGATGGGTATATGACCATAGCGTTTGGGATTCAAGTGAGCAGTTGCATCTTGTTTATTTCATGAAACCAAAGACAGGAGAGACAACATGACTAATAGTGCACCACCGAACCTTGATTAACCGATAATTAACGAACCAGGCCACACCGCCAGCTCCCTCTGGTGCGCTGGGCTCTCTGAAACATCTTGTTGGCGCCTGGATCAGTCAAAACATTCACAATAGCGATAAGAGGATATGGCGAGTCCCTATTCATACAGTCTGATGCCACTTCCCCAGGAGGGGGCTCTAACAATACGGATTATACCCTGTAGAACAACTGTCTATTTTTATCAGGAAGGAAATTTTTTGATATTGAATGAAATACAACAAGGAGATGTTTATGCTCAGGCTGATTCTTCCAACAACTCGATGTTATACACTGGTTGCTGTTTTTACTATTATCTTCATGTCCGGTTTTTCCTCAGTAGCAGGAGCCACTGATTATCCAAAAGGCGGCGCATGTACTGCCGAAAGCAATTGGTTCCCACACCGCAAAACTCCCCGACCGAATGATCAGGATTTTCAAAGCAGCAGCAATTGCGAATTTCATCAATGGTCCTGGCAAATGTTTTTGTGGTTGACCCAGGATCTGGGAGGGAAGCCCAGGTTCTTGTCTTTTCAGTCACCTCAATCCCTGCTGGGAATGAGTTCCCGCAGTTTGCAACCCTATACATCACAGAGAGGAAAGCTGGCAGCTCTTGATGAATATCTACAAGCTGGAACCGATGGTATTTTGGTGGACCATAACGGACGAGCTGTTTATTACTCGCAATATGTAAACCCGGGATTTGCCCATTTTGTAACAAAGAATAATTTGACCAATCCCACCACCGTACAAGGTTTTAATCCTGATAAGTCTTTTGACATCGGCACGCTGGAATTGAAGGCGTCCTGGAAAATTGTGGCAAAGGGTGAGAACACCCGCGATTTTTTCACCATGAAAACCCGTGTCAACAAATTGATCAATCAGGGTGGGAAAATTGTTATTGATGAAAACTCAACAGAAATGGTGACGGTTGCATTAGTGGGTTTCCATATTGGTGGAGTAGTCAATGGTCATCCTGAAATGATCTGGGCGACCTTTGAACAAAAATCCAATGCGCCCAATGTACCTGAAAAACCGACACCTGATACAGTTATTTCTGACAAAGACTGGCTGTTTTATACCGCGAATACCCGCTATGCCGATTGTAACATTAACCCGGCAGACTCACCGACGCGAAAATTAAATGAAAAAACCCAGATAATAAACCCGATTACTCAGGTCTGTCGGCAATTTGAATTCGGTAATGATCCTGACAATCCAGAGCAGAAAAAAAGCGCCATGCAACAAAATGATAACAATATTGCATCACTGAACAAAAATGTGCATCAACATCTGCGCTCTGATAACGTGTGGAAAAATTATTATGAAGTGGGTGCTATCTGGTTCCTGAATCAAAATCGATTAAAACCTGGATTGTCCCTGGAAACCGATGGCATTGGTACAGATCAGGAACTTACCGGCTCGCTGAAACTGTCAAACGCGACAATAGAAACATTTACTCAAACGCAGAACACCATGAATAATTGTTTTCGCTGCCATAATACAGAGCAGCGATTCCCGCCAATAATGACGCTGGCCCCGTTGCCAGCTCTGAACATCAATATCAGTCATGCGTTTGTTAATATTTATTTTTGGTCTCAACAACTAAAAGCCACTGCCACGAGCTTAAAGACGGTGAAATAAAAAACACTTGAAATGGAGTCGAGGTCAGCAAGCTAAAATCTAAATGCCTGAAACTTATTTTGTCCAGGAGGACGAGATTATGACAGATACAATTTTCAGAATACATCCAGCTATTAATTTTTCCCGTGTAGGTTCCAGTGAGGACTACTACATTGCACCAGAAACGGCGGCAGGCGAACTGGTTAATACCGAAACGGGTGTATTTGGTGGTTTACCGATAAAAGCCGGTACTGAAGATACTTTTATAGAAGCAGACGATTTACGCGATGGCAACCAAAACCCTGTACGTCAGGCAGCCCGTTTTCGTATTTTTGCTTATGACCAGGAGCAGGAACAATATCCATCGAATGATCCAGGGAGAGAAATCAAGATTGGCGATAAGGTCAATGGTAAAACCATCAAGGATATTCTATGGATGGTTCACGTAGCAAATAAAAAAGGTAATAACTATTTTATTAGAAACGAAAAGGGTGAAGAAGGCATTGCTCCTTATGAAGGTGGTAACACACCGCCTGTCAGAAATCCCGATTTTGGTCATGATCTGGCTTTTGTGGAACGCCGACAAAAACTGGTTATTGATCCCGGTCCCAGAGTTATCAAATCCAGTTCAAACGGAACTGAAACGTTAGCATTTGATGCGACGACACCCAGCACCTGGATCAACGATGTCGGCCAGATTGAAAACCAGCCGGATTACCCGGTCAGTTTTCCATCGGATCATTTCCCCCTGTTTAATCCACTGGGAGATATTGACACACTGGGACAAATGACAATTGAAGCAGAAACAGGCCGTTTGATTGTTATTGGCGCATACGGAAAAACCAGCAGCATAACTACAGATGGGAAACCTGCACCACTGACTGATGCTATTGATAATAATAGCTGGTTTGATGATACTTCTGATGGCCCGGTCGATGCGGTGATTGTGCTGGAAGATAGTGTAGGAAATCAGTCAATGGCATCAGTAGTAGGAGGGTGGGTAGTGACAACCGATCCTGGTTATGCACCACAGACTCGTAATGTCGTATCTACTTGGGATGATGTTTATTCTACCTGGATAGAACATCTTGGTCTGATTCCTGACATGTACTCTGATGGTCAATATCACAATAGTTATCAGGCATCATTCGACAACGATGTATTGAGTGTTTTTCATGCTGCATTTTTACAGCGCTGGAATACCAATTTACCTTCCGAAGGTATTGGCAGTCATAATTTTATTGCGGCGATAAAACCCTCGGATGATCCACAGAAAAAAATCCCTAACTTCAAGGAATTGATTCGTAATCCAAATATTCCAGCAGAAAGTGATGAAGGTGTAAAAATGCCACTGGCATTGGGAGATGCACAGAAAAGTTTTTTATCGGTGACACCCACACAATATTTTTTGCTGAATCAATGGTATTCAGGTCAATCGACAGAAGCAGCGGTTGTATTGGGTGTCGGTGAAAAACTGGATAAAATCGTGCTGGAAAATTGTCTGGGTGGTCGTTATTCACCGGGTATTGACCTCACGTTTATTGTTCGTGATGTCAATTTTTACCATCAGAACTGGAAAGGGGTTACTGGACCCTTTCGGGTCAATGGGCAAAAGCTGAATTATGCACTGGCACAAAAAGACCAGCCATTTTTGCAGGTGGGCTATATTCCTTTACGTACAGCGGCTGTTGAACCGGGTGATTTGTGTAAATTTATGTCATTACCCTGGCATACTGACTACAACAGTTGCGCAACACATACACCGAGCCCGAATCCGCCGGAAAATAACACTTTGTACTGGTCGTGGCCTGCACAGCGTCCGGTAAGTGTGTATCCGGCGGATAAATGTACCTATGATGCCGCGAGTAAAACCTGGAATCTGGGCGGGCAGTTATTCAGTGTGCGTGGGCAGGGGACCCAGACTGATTATCCTCAACAGGAAGGGCGCTACCAGTGTTATTTCGATTTTGTGGAAAACTGGCATAAAGTGGGCTTTGTCATTCAGGGAACTCAGGTTCCTGCCAGTGAAGGTGGCCACTATGGTGCGGATAAATTTGTTGAAGTCGCCAGTCTTTTTTCAGAAGACGGTGATATCGTTCAGCCATGGCCAACAGAAGAAATACTGCCTGGTCGCAAAAAATCAGATGATTGTGGGCCGAAATAGAGAATAAAAAGTGTGCATGCAAATATCGCTTTATCACTCACTTCGCAAGCCCGGACTGTCGCTATCATTGGCGGTGGTCCGGCGGGCTCTGCCACTGCACTATCTCTATTGCAATCAGGAAAGCATGATGTACATCTGTTTAACGCCAGACAACGTTCAAAAATAAAAATCGGCGAAAGCATCCCTCCGGCAGCGACACCCGTATTGGAACGTCTCGGCATCAGCCATTTTTTATCTGAAAAAATACATTTGGCCTGCTCTGGCAGTGTATCGATCTGGGGGGCAGGTACCCTGGGGCATAACGATTTTTGGCTGAACCCAGTGGGCAGGGGTTTTCATCTGGACCGGAATCAATTTGACTCGCAATTATACCGCGAAGCACAGTTTCAGGGAGCCCAATGTTTTGATGATTGGCGTTTGCATTCAGTTGCTCAACAAACGTCCGGGTTTGAATTGCGGTTTCAGCTCGAAAATGGTGAAGAAAAGATCGTGAATGCTGATTTTGTGGTCGATGCCAGTGGCCAAAGTGCCTGTTTTGCCAGGCGACTGGGTGTTGTCCGGAATGTTCTGGATGAAGTGATTTTCCTGTGCGCCATATTTCCCCTGGAAAAAAATGTGCAAATGTCCAATCGTACTTTTGCAGAAGCGGTAGAAAATGGCTGGTGGTATGCTGCACGTTTGCCTGGCGAGCGAGTCATTGTATCGTTAACCAGTGATGCCAACACCATCAAAGAACAAGAATTGAATCACCCTGAAAAATGGAATCAACAGCTACATAAAACACGGGGATTGAAAGACTGGTTACCCTCCGGGTTATTGCAACAGATCCCCGAGTTACAAATAAAGGTGGCACCATCAGCCATTCTGTCCTGTGTTATAGGCACAAACTGGTTAGCTGTTGGCGATGCTGCCAGCAGCTACGATCCATTGACATCAGCTGGTATTACCAAAGCGTTAATGCAAGGTGAACAAGCCGGGTTAGCGATTGACCATGCCTGGCGGGAAAAGGACCCCCAGGCACTGTACAGCTATCAGGACACGGTGTTTGATCAGTTTAGCCAATATGCCGCGTTACGTCAGCAGTTGTATCTGGCCGAAACCCGTTATCATCATCAGCCATTCTGGCAGCGGCGGAGACTGTAAACTGATAACGATAACTAATAACTAATAATAACTATAAAGACACCCATTAATTAATTCGGTTACGCCCGTACTTGAACGCTATGGCGATTTTGCAGCTTTCCTTGCTCAGGAGGAGGATGCTGCCGCTGTTAAGATGCTTCGCCAGTCAGAGACAACGGGGCGTCCCCTTGGTTCCTATAAGTGGATTGAAAAACTTGAGAAGCTGAC
>WFQM01000061.1 GCA_015487095.1 Gammaproteobacteria bacterium
ACCTTTCGTTCTGATGGCGGTAGCTTCACTTATCTGGAACAGGCGTTTGGTCAAGGCAATATCGCGGGCATTGGCGGCTGGCTGCTGTTGGTAGGCTATATCGGTACCATGGGGCTCTACGCTTATACCTTCGGTGTTTATGGTGCGGCTTTGCTGGGCGGTGGTGTCGATGTGCATTCTGCCATGCAACATTTGCTTTCATCACTGGTACTGCTGGTTTTTCTGGGTATTAATCTGTATGGCGTGAAAGAGGCAGGTAATGCCGAGTTGGTTATTGTCACCATCAAGGTATTAATCCTGTTTCTGTTTGCGGCTATCGGCCTGTTTTTTATCAAAAGTGACTATGTGTCCCCGGTGTTCAATAACGGCCATTTGGGTGTGCTCATGGCGGCGGCGTTGATCTTTGTGGCTTACGAGGGTTTTGAGCTGATTTCCAATTCTGTGAATGAAATGGAGAACCCTGAGCGTAATCTGCCGCGTGGCATTCTCTGGTCTATCGGTATCACTATTGTTATCTACGTACTGGTTTCTTTGGTCGCAGTAGGGAATCTGTTGCCGGAAGAAATAGACCGTTATCAGGAATATGCCTTGGCAGTGGCAGCGAAGCCTTTTTTGGGGGAAGCAGGATTTATGCTTATTGGTCTGGCGGCACTTTTTTCCACGGCCTCTGCGATTAATGCGACGCTGTTTGGTACTGCCCGTCTGGGGGCAGAGATGGCCCGAGAGAAACAGTTGCCAACGGTTTTTGGTTTCCGTCGATGCCAGAATGGTATTCCCTGGGTCAGTCTGGTTGTTATTACGGCCATCACTCTGTTGTTTGTGAATAGCGCCAATCTTACAATAATTTCATCCTTTGCCAGCTCCACTTTTCTGATGATTTTTGCTGCGATTAATCTTTCGGCCTGGCGTCTGCGTAAACAGATTGTCATCCGGCCCTGGGTACCACTGGCGGGATTGTTTATGACGGTGGCGAGCTGGATAACCCTGGGTGTCTATTTAGGGAATAACGAGGCCGGTACGCTGGTTTCGCTGGGGTTGTTTTATGTCGGGATTATTGTTTTCGAGTTGCTGTTCAGTCAGCGACGACGGATACATTGATTTTTTGGAGATGATGCAATGCAAACCAATCATTACTTGCCACGGGCCTTGCCTGCCTCTGTAAAAGGGTTAGCAACACTGGCACTGGATTTACGCTGGAGCTGGAATCACGGTGCGGATGCCTTGTGGCAGCAAGTGGATTCCGATTTATGGGACGCAACGGCCAATCCCTGGCTGATTCTGGAGACGGTCTCTGACCGGCGTTTACAGGCATTGGCCAGCGATAAAGTCTTTCTCGAAAAACTGCAAAAACAACTGGATGCACGGGAGGCTCACTTTGGTGAACACTCCTGGTTTTCGGAAACCATCGGTGACGCTATTGATGGTTATGTTGCCTACTTCAGCATGGAGTTTGGTATTTGCGAATCGCTGCCTATTTATTCCGGTGGGCTGGGTGTGCTGGCGGGGGATTATCTCAAAACCGCTTGTGATCTGGACGTGCCGCTGATCGGGGTCGGCCTGCTTTATCAACAGGGCTATTTCCGCCAGGCATTAAATGCCGATGGCGAACAGATTGAATTTTATCCCTATAACGACCCAACCATGCTGCCGGTGGTACCACTGCGTGATGATCAGGGTGAATGGGTGCGTATCAGCATCGAGCTGCCCGGTCGCTCCCTGCATTTGCGCAGCTGGCGTGCCCAGGTTGGGCGTCGCTCGCTGTTATTGCTTGACAGTAATGATCCACTCAATGATCCCGGTGACCGGGGTATTACCAGTGAACTTTACGGCGGCGGCAAGGAAATGCGCCTGCAACAGGAAATGGTGCTGGGTATTGGCGGCTGGCGATTGCTGGAAACCCTGGGTATTCACTGTCCTGTTTGTCACCTCAACGAAGGCCACGCCGCTTTCGCCATACTGGAGCGGGCGCGTTATCACATGCAGCGTGCAGGGGGTAACTTTGGCGAGGCTCTGCGGGCTACCCGTGCTGGTAATCTGTTTACCACTCACACTCCGGTAGAAGCAGGTTTTGATCGTTTCTCACTGCAATTAGTCAGACAGTATTTTCAACCGATGGCCGATGAACTGGGCATTGATATCAATGAGCTGTTGAGCCTGGGGCAAAGTCATGCTGATGCGGTAAGCGAGCCTTTTAATATGGCTTATCTGGCTTTGCACGGTGTTGGTGCGAGCAATGCGGTAAGCCGACTGCATGGCGAGGTCAGTCGGCGTATTTTTTCGCCGTTATTTCCCCGCTGGCCAGAGGCTGAGGTACCCGTTGGCTATATTACCAACGGCATTCATGTACCGAGCTGGGACTCTCCAACATCGGATACTCTGTGGACCGAGGCCTGTGGCAAGTCACGCTGGCGCGGTACGCTGGAAACCGTGGAAGCGGATTTGCGGGAGCAGTCGGATGCAACGTTATGGCGTTTTCGCTCCCGTGGCCGCCAGCGGCTGGTGAGTTGGTTGCGTCATCGACTGGTGCATCAATACCGTGGCCGGGGATCGGAAGAATCGCGCAGCCGGGAATATGCCGATGCTCTTGAGCCTGATGCGTTGACCTTAGGTTTTGCCCGCCGCTTTGCTGAATACAAACGTCCCAATCTATTACTGCACGACCCGCAGCGGCTAGTGCGGTTGCTCACCAATCGTGACCGGCCGGTGCAACTGGTTATTGCCGGTAAGGCCCACCCCAAAGACACGATTGGCAAACAGATGCTGCAACAATGGCAGCAGTTTCTGGCACAAAATAATCTCTGGCAACAGGTGGTGTTTGTTGAAGATTATGATTTGCATGTCGCGGCTCAGCTGACCCAGGGTGTTGATGTGTGGATCAACACCCCACGTCGGCCCTGGGAGGCCAGCGGCACCAGCGGTATGAAAGTGCTGGTCAATGGTGGGCTCAATCTGTCGGAACTGGATGGCTGGTGGGCCGAGGCCTATACGCCGGAGCTGGGTTGGGCGCTGGGTGATGGCCGGGAGCATGCCGATACCGCCACCTGGGATATCGCCGAAACAGAACAGCTTTACCGCTTGCTGGAAGAAGAGGTGGTACCTTGTTTCTATCAGCGTGATACGAATGGCATTCCTCTGGCCTGGGTCAGTCGCATGCGTGAAAGCATGTCCCGCCTGACCACACAGTATTCCACTAATCGCATGTTGCGCGAATATACCGAAAATTATTACCTGCCATTGGCCAAAGCCTGGCAACAGCGTAGTACTGAATCCGGTGTTGCTGAAGAGCTGGAAGCGTGGCACCAGTGCTTGCAACAACACTGGTCACGCATTCACTTCGGTAATGTGAGCACACAGCAAAACAATGGCGGCTGGCAGGTGGAGGTGCAGGTCTATCTTGATGATCTTCCTGTACAGGCAGTGAGGGTTGAGTTGTATGCCGACGCCATCAATGGTGGTGAACCGGTGCGGCAGATATTGGAGCGGGGTGCAGCATTGGCGGGTACTGCTAATGCCTGGTTGTATTCCGGTAGCGTTACCGCTGGTCGGCCATTTACAGACTTTACACCCCGCATTGTTCCGGCGCATCCACTGGCAAACGTACCGTTGGAAGCGAAGATGATTCTCTGGTATCGCTGAGGTGATTGCGAGAGTAATCTACTTACGGTTATATGTTAGTGCGATGAATGAAGATGCCCCTCAAAAAAACCGGGGCAGCCTGGAAGTCTGTCGCTTTTCCAAACCTAGTGCTTGTAAACGCAGAGATCACAGAGACGCAGAGGCACAGAGAAAAACAGTAAAAACTCTCTGCCTCTGCGGCCTCTGTGTGACAGACATTGTGTTTTTTGTTTCCACAACATTCTGTGGTACACACTGAATCTCTAAACGTCACTCGCCACCATTCATTTTTTAACTTAATGACATTGGGGGTGTTCACCTTTTCATTGGCTAACGAAATTGCCTAACGAAATTGGCTAACCCCCGTCCAGCGCATATTTCCCTGATGGTTTTTTTCGGCATGTTTTTCTGCGTCACGTTGCGCTAATGCCCGGTCTGCATAACAGCTTCTACTAAACCAGCCCTCCAGGTTGTGCAGGCTGTGAGTGCAAATTGCGAAATAGGGTTTACTTAAGGAACAGCTCCCGGCTTCAGGATGATTGCCTAATGCAAACACGGTGTTTGATGGAATACTGGCAAGCAGCAACCCATAAAAAAGTATTTTTTTCATATTAACAAATTATAAATGCAGGCGGCGTAATTCGGGTTCCGGTTGACTGCGTTCCCAGGCTTCGTTGAAGGTTTTAAGGAGTAGTCGCGCCTCGGCCGGGTTATTGAATTCTGCCAGGCCTTCTAAACGATCATTGTGTGCGCGACGGATGATGCCCACGTCATCGACAATCATAAAAGTGTTTACTTGATTCCGGTCTTCTTCATCGGCACGGTGAATAAAAATGCGACTACTGATACGTCGTGCCAGTTCTACGATGCGGTGCCCATGCGTCACGACGTCAGAAGGGTCCAATATCAGAATGTTGACTCTGGATCGTGAGCTGCTGATGGCCAGTTGTTTAACAACTTCGATAAAATCTTCGTTGTCGAAGATCCGGGGGTCAAGATTTGGGGTGAACAGATTCAGCGAACGTTTGCCTTGCGCAACCATGTGTATGGCGGCCTGTGTATTGTCCTCTCGTCCCTTGAGGTTAATATAGCCACGGGTTTCACCTAAAACCTGCCTGGGTAAATCGTTGATATTGATATGTACATCCAGCGGCGGCAGGTTGAGCGTCATGTGTTGATGAGGAATATTGGCATCCATGAAAACTTCACCCTGCGGTGCAAAATCGTGGCGCAGGTAAAAGTCGATGGCCTGTGTTTGTGCATCGAGTTTCACGCGGGGCAGCTGTCGTGCGCGGGCAATGGTGATCAGTGCAGTGAGCATTTCGCTGCCTACGCCACGTCGCCGCCAGGCACGTAATACCGCCATGCGTCCGATGTGTCCGTCGGCGGTCATGCGGGCGGTACCGATGCCGCGCCCCTTTTCGTCGCGAGCCAGCACATGTACGGCATTTTCATCCTCGCCATCCCATTCCAGCTCAGGCGGCACGTTTTGTTCCTTGATGAAGACAAATTCACGCAGGATACGCAAATCAGTCTCGGCGTTTTGCCAAGTGACACGCTGGACTTTAAAAGGTTTGCTGAGAGTCGGATCAGGTGAAGTAGACATAGGCGTGGTTGTACAGCGTTGTGAGTAATTTTGCAAAACCGGGTTGTGTTAATTCGCTTTGCAGCTGCACATACGACCATTGGTGTTGGTCACAAAGCAGGGGCGCGGCGAAGGCCAGCTCTGTGGGCAGAGGATAGTGTTGCCCATTAATGAACAATGCCGTGTTGTTTGTCGTCTTGTTTGAAATAAAAGCAAATCGTGTTTGTTCATTACGGTAGAGCCTGTCTTTTGCTGAAAAGGCCTGTAAAAATTGGTGTTCATCGAGTATTTCGATTTCTTCCACCGGGTATTCATTTTTTGCTTCGGTGATGAATTCGCCAAACCAGCGGTCAATACAGGCATCATCAGCCAGTATTTTTTGCAGAATGCCCCGTACCTGGGTGAGGGCATCGCTGGATATTTCGCCGGGATGTTGTTGCAGCCGGAGCGCGGGGTCGGCAAATCGTTGCGCAGGGGTAAGTTGTGAAGCTACATGATCTGCAAAACTGTTGAGCAGCTCAGCATGGCTGGGGGCACGAAAACCCACGGAGAGAGTGATACAGTCTTCCAGGGCAACACCATGATGGGCAACTCCCGGTGGCAGGTAGAGCATGTCACCGGGATGCAGTATCCACTCTTCCGTGGCAGTGAATTCACGCATGATGCACAAATCAATATCCGGCAGAAAATTATCATCAGGCACGGGGTCTGTGCTGATCTGCCAGCGGCGTGTGCCATGAGCCTGAATTAAAAAAACATCGTATTGATCCGTGTGCGGACCCACGGAGCCCCGCGCCGGAGCGTAGCTGGCCATGACATCATCAACACGCCAGTTGGGGATGAAGTTAAATTGTTCACGCAACTCTGCCAGCTCGGGCACATAACGATTGCACTCCTGCACCAGCAATGTCCAGTGGGTTTCCGGCAGTTCAGCAAAGCGGTTTTCAGGAATGGGACCGTATTCCACTGTCCAGGGTGCAGCACCCGCCTGTTCCAGTACCAGCCGGGACTCCACCTCGGGCTCGCAACAGAGGCCAGCCAGCTCTTCGGGGGAAACAGGGGAGGTAAAACCGGGCAATGCATCACGAATCAACAAAGGTTGTTTTTGCCAGTATTCAGCCAGAAAAGTTTCGGGGCAGCGATTTCCCAATAGTGTCAACGGTTCATTCATGACGGTAGTGTACGCGAAGCTGTAGCATGGGTGGAGAGGGGTGGTTTTACCGGCAGGGTAAATACAACGTAAACACAAAAAAGCCGACAAAAAAACAGGCCGCGCCAAAGGAGTGCGCGACCTAAAAAGAGGAGAATACGACGGTTACTGCATAGGAGGGAGGAAATACCGTCGTGCCCTTCAATGCTAAGTATGGAAAGATTGGGCGACATTTCTGTGAGCTGTGTCACAGAATGGTAGAGAGAAAGAAAAAAGGTGTTTATCTTGGGAAATGCAGGATAAAAAAAAGGGCGCTTTCGCGCCCTTCAAAAGGGAGAGTAATCATGCGATAAAACCCAGGGGAGGGAGAGGGTTGTATCGCACATGTAATTATTAGCAATGTGCGTGCCAGCTTTACGGGTTGGTGCAGGCTGGGGATTTGATGCAGTACAGACAGAAAATTGTGCTGTTGTTGTACAGTTATGCACCAGCCCATGGCAGAGCGTGACGGTTTTTTGTTATCCCGGTGTCCGGATTTTGTCGGCAGCCAATAGCCAGACACTAAAATGTGAATTCAGCGCTAAAAACAGTCATTGGTGGAACAGGCGGTTCCTCGACCCGCATCACAGCCCCATAAAACCTAACGCAGAGAGCGCAAAGGGTTATGAAGATAACAAGCAAACGATATAAAAACCTTAATGTTGTGACTCAGGCAATCTTATTAAGCTAACAAGTCGCAGGCTCACCACCAACCTACAACAAACAGAAAAATCGACTTAACTTTAATGGTAGTGCTGATTCAGCTCTTAACTCACATTAAATATCAGCTGCCTGCCGGGCGGCGTTGCCGAGATAACTGCTGGGGGTGAGCTTGAGCAGTGTGGCCCTGGCGTCTTCGGGTATGCTCAGTTCTCTGACAAATTCCTGTAATCGCGCCTGATCAATGCCGGTACCCCGGGTCAGCTCCTTGAGTTTTTCGTAAGGCTTTTCGATGCCGTAGCGGCGCATGACGGTCTGTACAGGTTCGGCCAACACTTCCCAGCAATTGTCCAGGTCTTCATTCAGTCGTGCAGGATTGACTTCCAGTTTGCTGATGCCTTTTAGTGTGGATTGATACGCAATGACTGAATGGCCAACACCCACACCAAGATTGCGCAGTACGGTGGAATCGGTGAGATCGCGCTGCCAGCGGGATACGGGTAGTTTGGCAGCAAGATGATTGAAGATGGCGTTGGCCAATCCCAGATTGCCTTCGGAGTTTTCAAAATCAATGGGGTTGACCTTGTGCGGCATGGTGGACGAGCCCACTTCACCAGCTACGGTTTTTTGTTTGAAATATCCTAATGAAATATAGCCCCACACGTCGCGGTCAAAATCCAGCAGGACGGTGTTGAAGCGGGCCACGGCATCAAACAGTTCAGCAATGTAGTCGTGGGGCTCAATCTGGATAGTGTAAGGGTTGAAATCCAGCCCCAGACTGATGACAAATTTTTCCGCAATACCGGCCCAGTCCAGTTCGGGATAGGCGGACAGGTGGGCGTTGTAATTGCCCACGGCACCATTGATTTTGCCCAGCATGGGGATGGTGACCAACTGTGCGCGCTGACGCTCCAGCCGCGCAACGACATTGGCCATTTCTTTGCCCACCGTGGTGGGGGAAGCGGTCTGTCCGTGAGTGCGTGACAACATAGGTTGTGCGGCGTGCTCGTGGGCCAAGGTGCGAATGGCATTGATGATTTCGTCCATTTGCGGCAACAGAGCCTGGGTGCGGGCCTCGCGCAGCATCAGCGCGTAAGATAAATTATTGATGTCCTCGGAGGTGCAGGCGAAATGGATAAACTCACTCACCGCTTCCAGCTCGTTGTTTCCTGCGATCTTCTCTTTGAGGAAATACTCCACCGCTTTCACATCATGGTTGGTGGTGCGCTCGATATTTTTGACCCGTTGTGCATCTTCCTCGTGGAATTTATCGATGATATCGTTGAGCAGTTGGGTGGCGTGTTCACCGAAGGCCGGTACTTCCGGGATGCCAGGGTGGGCAGAGAGCATTTGCAGCCAACGCACCTCCACTAGCACACGGTGCCGGATCAGGCCGAATTCGCTGAAAATAGGCCGAAGATCGGCGCATTTCGCACCATAACGTCCATCAATTGGGGAAATAGCCGTCAAGCTGCTGAGGTTCATACTGACTCCAAACTGTTTGATAGTGGGAAAGGGAGCCGAATAATACTATATTCGGCGGTCGCGGGGATCAGGGAGCAGAGCGATTTGTTATTTACCTGGAAAAGGTAATGTTTATAGGGGGCGAGAGCCTGTGCAAAAAACTGTCTGCTTTATATCCACAGTTTTTCTGCCTACGCCCCGGCTTTATCAACCATCAAGGAAGAATAAATTTGTGTCACAGCTTATTTGGCGTCTGGTTTTTGTCTTTTTGTTCAGTTTTTATCCGCTACTGGTCTCAGCCGTGCCCTTTGGTACCTACGATCCGCGTTCCATTGCCATGGGCGGGGCGGGGGTCGCTTCGGGCAACAGCGCCAATGCGGTGTTTTTTAATCCTTCTCTGTTAGCGCAATATACGTCGCGCAAACACCGTGCGCGTAATTCCAGTTATGTGTTTCCAGTCGCCAGCCTGAGTGTGTCGAAAGTGGTTGAGGATGTGGCTGAGCTGGCGGACAACAATCCGGAACAAGTGTTATCCCGCTCGATAGCCGCCTACAATGCCAGTCTCACTCAAGCTACCGCAGAAGGTGTGCTTACCGCTTCCCGCAATCTGCAAAATGATCTGGAATCCATTACCAATGAGTCGGCTTTTTTCGATGGTATGGTGGGCATGGTGATTGGTATCGGTGATCGTCGAGAAGGAGGTGCGTTTGTTATCAGCCGGCGTTTTGTCGGGGATGGCATTGCCGACCAGACCGCTGCCGACAAACAGTTGCTTGCTGATTATATTGAAAGTCTGGATTTTGTCGTCAGCGGGGGGGCCAATGGTGCGCTGCACCCTGAGCTGTTTGATGCTAACAATAACTTGCTGGATCAGACCAACAGCCTGACCAGTACCGCCACTGGTCGGGGATTATTATTGACAGAGCTGGGCATCGCGATGTCCTGGGGCGTTGAACTGTTCCGCAATAAAATCGATGTGGGTTTTACACCAAAGTTTGTGCAAGGTACCACCTACGAATACAACGGCGCTCTGGGCAATTCGCAACTGGGAACCACTGAACGCAAGGAAGACGAGGATTGGCAATTCACGCTGGATGTAGGCGTAAGCAAAGCTGTGAACGACAAACTCAAGCTCGGTCTGGTGGTGAAAAACCTTGTTCCGCTGGACTTCGGTACCCAGTCCGGTGGAAGCATCAAGATTCAACCCCAGCTACGTGCCGGAGCCGCTTACCGTACAGTGAAATGGGGGTACTGGGCGCTGGATGTGGACGTATTGGAAAACAAATCCATCGGTGGTGGTGACAATACCCAGTATTTGTCGCTGGGTGGGGAATGGCTTGTAAATACCTGGGCGTTGCGCGCAGGCTACAAACAAAATGTCGTGGGCCGTGGCGACTTCGCAAAAGGAGTTTTTACGATGGGAACAGGTTATCGCTTCATGAGTGTGAATCTCGATGTTGCCTATATCAACTCCGGACCGGAAAGAGCCGTTTCACTACAAGTGAGTCGTCGTTTTTAGACGTTACGGATACTGGTTGTAAGTGAAGACAGTGACGCGAAGATAAGGAATGAACTGTCGCTAGATTTAAAGTCCGAATACATTACGGACTATCTTCTTCAGTCTGTGGTTATACTTGTGCATACCGTAAACAGTGTATTAGCTGTCTCATTGTTGAGCCGGTTCGGTTTTTTGGGCCTGCACCAGACCTCTGGTGGAACCGCTACGCTTGTTCCACCCTACCTGCGTACATCACTGACGTTGGCGTATTCATAATCCGGGTCGGAAACAGGGGAGTGGTTTGTTTGTTCCGTCTCCTCAAACACAAGGTAAAGCTGTAGGGTGGAACAAGCGTAGCGGTTCCACCAAAAGGTCAAGGGAAGAACATCAGTCCTTTCAACCTGTATTACTCTTTACCCAAGGTACCCAACCAAACAACCAAAAAGCCACAGTTATTG
>WFQM01000062.1 GCA_015487095.1 Gammaproteobacteria bacterium
AATATTACCAGCCCGGCAAAGGCAAATAGTACCAGCGGTAGGGCATCATATGGCCGCGTTAAAACAGCATCCGGGTAAGTTGTTTGTGGCAGTTGGATGGATGTGGCGGAAATATGAATAATGATATAGGCAGCTATCCCAAAAAGCAGACTGATACCAATGACAAAACCAAAACCGGGTTTTTTATTTGTTTCCGGGCTGCGAAATAACACAATGCTGACACCAATGATCATAATGAGCGCATTGAATAAACGGGAGATGGCCCAGGTGAAGGGAATCAGGTCACGGTTGTCTGCCGCAGCATCGAACAAGCGGTCTGCTGCCAGAGTATGGAAAGCATCCATGCAGCCTGCCATAAAGAAGGCCACCCCAATGATGGGGGTAGTGACATCATGAGTGATTCTGTAATGACTGAAGGCTAGAAATACCACGAAGGTTGCCACACAAAATGCACTCCATTCCAACAGAGTATGAGTAAAGGCTCCAGACAATGCACGGAACTGGGCATCAATCACTTCATGTTGCGGTGCTTGTAGTGCCCATAGATGGTCAACGGATATACCACGAGTACCGAAATCCATACCCATAAGTGTGAGCACAAATGGCATCACACAAACGAGCAAAATTCCAATAGTCAGAGGTATAGGGATTCGGCTACGGGTATCGCTTGTTGTTGCGAATATATTAGTCAATGTATTGCGCATGTTTTCAAACGGCTCCAGTAACCGGATCAATAATAAGTGTTGTGAAAACGCCTCTGGCTGATTCCTGTTTTGAAAAGATGTTTTCCTATTGAACGGCAAGTAATGAGATACCCATAGTGTTTGAGATTCTGGCATTAATCACATGCCCTCTTCATTCCATGGTTGTGTTAAATGTTGTGAAATAATTTTTTTATTGTGTGCTATTTTCCCTTGTTTAAAATCGTTTGTTTTTAGTGGTGCCATAAAATGAATATGGCACAGGCGCATACTTAATATCTGAATCCCAAACGTTATGAGTATGCTGAAGTTTGAGGTTGCCATGGGAAATGATATCGCTATCCTGAGAGTGTCTTTGGTATTGACGGATGATGTCTTGGTTTGGCTCGTCGGAATAAACCTTAATGCGAACTGGGTGAATTCAGCATTTCACCAATCTTCTTTCCTGATACCAGCAAAGAGGCGGCTTTAGTCAGATAAGCATTAGCCCCAAGATTAAAGGCATCTTCGATGTTGCCAAGTTTATTTCGTTCAGTGAGTATTAGTATCGGGGTGTTTTTTGTTTTTCTTTCGCATCTGAGGTGATTAAGAGCCTCGATCAACATCCAGTCAAGAATAATTAAATCAGGATTGTGGACATTGCCCTGTATAAGACCATTTTTTCCGTCCATTGCTTTTATGACCTTGATATTTTGGTGGATTTCCAAATGAGCATGCAGTCGCCGTTGCAAGCTTGGGTCATTATCGATGATGAGCACTTTTTTCTTATTCGCGATAAAGAACATAGAGACTCCCTCTTGACATACCAATAATTGGAACTGGCTTCCGGGTTATGTCAGCAATGATCATGCCAATGGGTTTCTGTGGCCACTCAATTTGAATTTAAAATGTACAATAACTATTCAGTTTTCCTCTGGATTATTTGGGAACAGGGAAAAATATAATGATTACAGCTGAAATGATCACTATTCATGCCATCGTTGGGAAAATCAAAGACAGGCTGAGCAGTTGCGGTTTTTACTATTATTTTCAGGATAATCCGAATTGGTTTATCTATTTTCCGTATAGATTGAAATATCGTAGCTTACAAATTTCTCAATATGCTTTGCATTTTGCGAATGGCGGCGGGTTTATGGGGTATGAGAGGGAAGGTAAGGTAAGGTAAGTGTAATAAGGTGTTGCTCAGGAATATGTGCGCCCTTGAGTTTGAAAAGGTTGAAAACCTATAGTTTCGGTTTGTCTGCCGGATATCAAAGGCAGTCATTGTATGTTCATTAAAGCTCGGTTGATTTCTGACCTTTTTCAATTTTAGAAAGGTATTTTTCCAATGCATGAAAGGACTCATTTGCAAGCGTTGGCAACGCGGCAGCATGTGTAAGCACTTGTTCATAATCACCTTGTTGACAAAGTTGTTCAATTTTTTGCGCAAGGCTGTGAAGTTTCGGGTTGCCATGGGTGATCGCACTGCTGCTCAGGGCATGACTTTCAAACCCCAGGGTTTTAAAATCAGATTTTGTCATTGCGGTCTCTATTTGTTTTACCCGTTTACGGGCATCATTAATATACAACATCAATAATTCGGGAATGATTTCCGGTGAAGTATCATGTGCCAGCTGTTGCAATACATTCGTATTGACCAGTGAGTTCACATACCTGTCTCCGGTATCAGCAGAAAATGTATTGGCTTGGCTTGTCATGTGGTTATTCAGTGGTTCTTTGATTTCGATAGCTTTTGTCCAGCGTGCGATACAATGCAAGGCAGCGGTGCGGTCTACGGGTTTCGTCAGGTAATCATCCATGCCCGCCTGAATAAAGCGTTCTCTGTCTCCTGATAGAGAGTGAGCAGTGAGCGCGACAATGGGTAGCTTTCCGGCTTGTCCGGGGAGTTGGCGGATTTCGCGCGTGGCACTTATACCATCCATATCCGGCATGGAAACGTCCATTAGCACAATATCATAGGGTAGGGTGCGTACGGCTTCGATTGCCTCTCGACCGTTGGCAGCAATGTCCACTTGCAGACCGGCGTATTCCAGAATATTTTTGATGACCATCTGATTCGCTGAATTGTCCTCAGCCAGCAGAATTCGGGTATTGGCTTCTGGTAATTGTTGAGTTTCATTCAACGTCGTTTTATTTTCACTTTCATGTTTGTTTGCTGTTCCCAGTGTAATGCTAAATGTAAAAGTGCTGCCATTTCCAGGTTCGCTGTTAAAGTTGATATTACCTTGCATAAGAGTGACCAGGTGTTTACAAATGGCGAGCCCCAGGCCTGTGCCCTCATGGTTTCTGGAGTGATTTTGATTGTCCATCGCAAATTTTTCGAACAGCAATGCCTGAAAGTCTTTGGCAATACCGATGCCTGTGTCCTGCACCGAACACTGGAAGGTAAAATTCTCATTACCAAGACAAGTTGCTGAGGCTTTGATACTGATTCTACCGACGGAGGTAAATTTAATGGCATTATTGATCAGGTTGATTAGAATCTGGCACAGACGGTCCGGGTCTCCCTTGGCATAGCAAGGGAGATCGGCTTCTAAAAAAAGAATGAGAGCCAACGTTTTTTGGTCCGCCTGAGATCTTAGCAATTCGACGCTATTGGTGATCAGACGGTGTAGATTAAAGCTGGTGTGCTTTAGTTGCAGTTTGTCGGCTTCCATTTTGGAAAAGTCGAGAATATCATTAATGATGGTCAGCAGTAGCTCGCCAGAATTACAGCCAGTGCGTACCAACTGTAATTGTTTATTATCCAGAGGGGTGTTTTTGAGCAAACTAAGAACGCCTAACACAGCATTCATGGGAATACGGATTTCATGGCTCATGGTGGCCAGGAAGTCTGATTTTTCCCGGTTGGCGATGATAGCTTTATCGTGGGAAATTTGTAACTTATCACGCTCTTGTAACACCTCTTTCTCACGTTGTTGCATTATGAAAAACAGGTTATTTACTGATGTTGTGAAAAGCCATAGTTCACGACAGGAAAAATATTTATTCTTTAGAGGGGGAAATTGTTTACTCTCTGATAATGCAGTCAACTGACGAGTTGCACGATGTATTGGGAGAACGGTAAAATAGTGAATGAGTATAATTGTCAGACCGATTAAAAGAATGATGATTATATAGATAAATAATTGAATTTTAGCTATATGGCGATTTATTTTTTGTTGTATTGGGGTCATATTCCAGCGTATATTAATGGTGCCTAACCGTTTCCCTTCAAGTTCGATAGCATAGTGGTAGTCACGTATATAGCTACTGGCCATGGCATGTGCTTGTGAATATTTACCAAGCAATTTACCCTTTTCACTTTCAATTGAGAGAGTAAGTATATTGGGAACGCGTTTCATAGATTGTTTCACAACGCTATTCATCAAGGAGATATCTTCCGTGATGACAGCGTCAATAATGGCAGCAGAGAAAAGTGCAAAGGAGTTGTAACTTTGTTCTTCCGCCTGTTTGAATTCAAAGTTGCTCACTACATAGCGAATCAATGATGCGGCAATCAAATTGACCAGCAGAAAAAAAATTGCCATTGCCATTGCCAGTTGTAACCAGAGCGGCCACCGTATACAAATTGATTTTGAAATATAACTCAATAGGGTTTGTCCATGCTTGCAGAGGTTCAATTTCTACCCGCCTTTAAAGTATACATTTGATAACTTCCCTATTTTTTATCTATTGAGTCGTTCTATTTTCCGCATCCTTGCAGTTATTTTGTCAGTCGACCTTCGCCCAAAGAGTTTTCTTTTGACGCCTGTTCTTTAATCATAAAAGTTTGAAATAAAATATCTTCCTGTACATTTATTTCATAACTTTATTGTTGCCTATGCTGCTTTCCTTGCGATTTATAGGGAATCATGCTGAATGCCCAAAAAGGGCGGTTTAGGAAAATGAAGACTAAGCATGAATGCCTGACAGGGAAATTATTACAGGTAAGTTTCTGAGCCGAAGGTATTAGGGTCGGCTTATACAAGGATTTTTTCTTCCGTGGAGACCCTTACACTTTTTGTCCACTCTTAAGGGTTTGTCAATTAATAAGTTGACGGTTTTATGTGACTTAATAGCTTGATACAAGGATTAAAATTTTTTAATCATCAAGTTATTAATTGACAAGCCCTAAGTGAGCACGCAAAAATTATCGCATGTTTAGTATGATGAGTATTTTTTATTAGTGATGATAGACCCCAAGAGGTTCTTTAGTGGTATCTAATTATGGTGAAGCCTAGACTGTACAAAAAATAGCAACTATCGTGCCAATGAACTATTTTTTAGAATATGTATCATACGTCAATGATTTATGGGTTTTCCCGGGGTTGTTTATATATTTTATTATCAAATTGGGATGCCAAGACCGGTGAATTTTTATTTCGCTTTGCGTTTTGCAAAAAAATGGCAGGATTTTGTATGCGTTTCGAACGGCAGTATGAAGTAACAAGAATACCTATTATGGTCAGAGTTGTTCATTCCGTGGGCCTTTCTATACCCATGGCGATTGAGATTTAGGTGTCACTGCACGCCCTCTTTATTCCATGACTGCGTTGTTGTCCTCGCAATAGAACGACTATTACTCGTCATTTCGCCTTGCCATAAAATAAATATGACGCACATTGACACCTAAATCTCAAACGCCATGGGTATATGTTAGTGATAACCTGTGATGATTGAGGTTTTATTGCATACTCTCTTCATTCTATAGCCATGTTAAAATTTCTCGTAACAGGCTGGCTGTTACTTGTCATTTCGCTTTGTCATGAAGTAAGGAAGGCGCACAATGAAAGCCTAAATCTCAAAGGTCACGGGTATATAATATTGTATTTCTATATTTTCCTTATTGCAAAATACCACTGAAATATTAAGGATGTTGTGCTGGATATGTTTCAGCATGCGACGACGGCGTATCATTTTTCTTTGTTGTAATTTTAAATTTCCACTGTATCAGAAAGACAAGGATTTCCTGGAATTCTTCTGAAAGACTATTTTAGAAAAATTCATTGCCGCATAAATAATAAAACCGGAGAAATTGCGATGCAAAAAAAACTGATTATATTTTCTTTCCCTCACTTTATTCATTGTCCACTATTGTTGATCATTACCATTCTGTTGCTAAGTGCCTGTGGAGGAGGGGGAGGAAATTCTGGTACAGGAGAACCTATTAATAGCATAGCCCCAGTAACCGACTCTGAATTTTCAGAAGAAGTATATCCATCTACTGCAACGGCCTGGGTTATTCCTGGTTATCATGCCGAAAATTATGACTCCATGGGGTATCCGATATCAACGAAGGAACAGTTGATCGACTGGGAATTAAATCATGCTGATATTGTGTTCGGTTCAAATTATGACAAATCAGCAGCTGATAAAATCATCAACCTTGGTTATATATATGCTCAAAAAATAGATTTTTCACCGACTTCAGTCGGATTTAATCTGCGTGAATATGCCGAACGTGTTAATGAAAATTACGAAGATTATTTTCTTCATTTCTCAGAAGATACCATTGTTCAGGGGCTATATCCTGATCATTCAATATATACACCATTAAATCGTCGCCCATGGGTTGCTGGCTGGACTGCGGATGAAAGTCATTCGGGGTTTCTTATCTGGAAATTTCCTCCTTATGAAATCCAGCCTTTCAAGGGATCAGAAAAGGGTGGTTGCGTTTTCGTTTATATGCCGGAAAAGTTTGACCAGATAGAATTTGTTTTGAAGTCGATAGCGATTACAGGTCGATTGGTTGTGAAATATCCTTCCGGAGTTGATGAGAGTAATGGTGTAGTGAATCAATGGAATACCAGTGATTCCGATATGATGGATGGTACTAACGGGTTGAAAACTTCTGGTGTTATAAGTTGGCGGCCTGCCAGTGACTGGGTGAAAGCGGCAACATATGACCCGGGTAATAAAACGGGTCAATTTTTTGGAAATAAGTATATTAAGGAAGGTAAAAAGTTTTATGTTGTAAAAATATGCCGCATTGACGGAGATATTAATGATCAACCGGTTGTTCAGGATATTATGATAAAAGACTTTATGCCATATATTAATAAGTCCAATCAAAAGCGCCTGATTCGTGGGTGGGATTCAAAAAATGACAGGAATGATGATGAGTATATCGATGATTCAGAATTTAACAGCCGTGCGAACACTACAGCTTCCGCACGGTTCCGTTATGAATCAAGAGTAACGCCACTTGGTAATATGTGGGGTAAAACCTCAAATTTTCAAAGGCCTGACTTTCTTAACCCATCTTATAGAACAGCCATAGCTAATGTCATAAACCAGGAATGGATTAAAGATTCTCTGGCAGGCGCATATAACGATGATGTCTTCAAACTTGAGGGTGTTAATCTTGTCGGGATTGGTGGTAAAACGATAGAACATGGAATTATGATTGATGATCCGGTTTTTAAAGAAAAATACCAGGATGCTTTTCTTGACACTATTCGGGAAATAAAATCCGAATCAGGGAGTTCCTGGGTAGCAGCAAATACATCAGCGGAAAATATTTTTGAGCGCCGAAATAACAGAATGAAATATATCGATGCATTTGATACGTTTCTTCGTGAAGACTATATTCGTCCTGGACAGGGGCTTGATGGATATTTTGGTATAGCGAAAATGTGGGATACGTTTGCTTTGGCACAAGCCAATAAAACAATGGGTATTATTGCTCACGCAGGGTGGACAGGCTCTATTCCAATAGTAAATACAAAACCCGCCTGGGAATCGAGAATTTCGACGGGACTGGCTATGTATTATCTGATTAATATTCCTGGAAGAACTTTTTACACCAGCTGGAATAATAGTTATAACTATGGGTCGGGAAATACTGAAGAAGGAAATTTTTATAAACCGGGAATCCCTAAAAATATTGCTTACCAGCCATCCCTCATGTTAGCTGTCGATATTGGAGAACCTGCACAAAATATTCAGGAATGGCCTGATCAAGATGTTCAGCCTTTGAGTTACACAGCAAAAACAACAAATGAAGATTATGCGGTTATCGGTGATAGTACTCAATTGATATTAACTGATCCGGATATAGCCACGTTTGATCAGGTGGGTGCTGTGCCAGTATCCCCTTCAAATATTTATTACGCTTGGCAATCAGAAGATAAAAAATCTATTGGTGGTGTTAATTTCCCGCAACAAATGATTATTGCTCGTGATTACACTAATGGTCTTGTTTTGTACCACACTGATTTCTTTGGTGGTAATCCAGATTTCATGTCCATTACACATGAGCTGACACTGCCCGGTTATTACCATCGTATAAATTATGATGGGACACTTGAAGCCGCTACTAATACGATTAGCCTGACTGGGTATGAAGGTGCTGTACTTGTAACGGCTGAATAATGGAAATCCAACGCAAAGGTGAGAAGAGCGAAAAGGGTTATAAGAGTAAAGGGAAAAGCATATTGAGAGAAATCTCAATATGCTGTGGAACTCTGCGTTTTTTTCGTCTTCGCGTTAGGTTCTGTGATTTCTGGTCGAGGAAGAACCTATGCCAACGAATGTAAATTACTGATTTTATTTGGTTGAATATTTTTAGTGCTTAATTCACATTTCATACTTATTTCATATAAGTACAAGGTTTTATTTTCTCCATCAATAATAACAATGTATCATCTTTAGGTGGTGTTCCGGCAAGTTCATCAAATACATCCATAGCCTTCCGTATAGACTGTTCAATGGGGTTGTTGAGAGTGTCTGTTAATGCAGTGGTTATTCTGGTTTCCAATTGTTTTCTGGTGTCACTATCTTCAGCTGACTCAAACAGACCATCGGTATAAAGGGCGATACGCTCTCCGTTTTCAAGATGTATAGATTCAGTTTGATACGTAGTATCGGGTAAAAGGCCAGGCAATATACCTCCAATGGGTATCGCTTTAGTACCGTTTTTACTGATTCGGAGTGGGGGTGGGTGGCCAGCACTGGCCAGTGTTACTTTACCTCCGGGAGAAAGGGTTACCACACAGCTGGTTAATGTTACTTGTGATAGTAATTCATCCTGTAGCGCACTCTCTGATAGTTTTTCCAATAATTGTGAGGGGGATATATCTGTTTCGCTGCTGTGCATTAATCCACGAAGATACCCACCATAAGCATAAGCAAAAAATTTGGCACAGTCGTCATGGCCCATAATATCAATCAACACAAGTATCAATTGTTCTTCACTGCTTCGGTGTAAGAGTAAATCCCCTCCACCAATACCGGTATGTCTATTGGCAAAACAGAGACGCCAACCATGTGATTTTTCTGGTAATTTGGGAGCTAATGATGATGTGATATTTTTATCTATTCGATCCGTCAGGTGTCGATATATTTGTTGCGAACGACCCAGTACACGGTTAATTGTGTGAACTAACTGTGCCTTATCAACAGGTTTTACAAGATAATCATCAATGCCCAGGCTTGTTGCCTGTTTCTGCATGTGGGTATCATCAAAGGCAGTTAAAAATATAAAAGGCATTATGGTTCTGCCAGATGTTTGTTTCAGGCTTTTCCGTAAGGAAAAGCCGCTCATTTGCGGCATGTTAATGTCCGACAGAACCAGGTCGATTTTATTGGTATTTAATTGTTGCAGTGCCTCATGACCATTAGATGCCATGAGTAGTTCGAAATCTTCGGTAAGATAAGCTGCATAGATTCGGCGTAAAGAAGTATCGTCTTCCACTATCAGAACTGTCGGACGAAGGTGCTGTTTTGGTGTTGCCCAGATCATTCGTAATTGATTGGGCTTGGTAGTGTCGCCGGAATAATATTCTATTCGTTCGCATTGTGTGTGTAGCAGGGCAGTCCCCCGGCCATTTTCGATTAATTCAAAATTCGTTGAGGTATTAGTTGATTCATGTTGGGTTGGGTTCCATGGCGCACCATCGTCCAGGAGTTCCAGCCACCATCCGTAGCTATTGAGTCCGAAGCACATAGTCACCAGGCTGGCTTTGGGGGTGGCATGTAAAACCAAATTTGTAACTGCTTCAGAAAGACAGAGCAGAATGCGATGTTGAATGGAAAGGTCGGGTACAGTGGTCTGTACTACCGATTCGAGTAGATGGCGCAATTCACGGACCGCTTCAAGCGTAGCCGGCTTTTGAGTTTCAAACAGTAGGCGATCCATGATTATCCCATTAATGGTTTCGTGACAGCCTTTTCAAATTTCCATAGACAGCAGGCGATTTTGTTGCACCCAATTTTTGAGGCGATGGCTAATATTGTTGAAATGTGGTTCTAAACGATGAAGTTCACGTAATAATTCACTTTTTAAGGAAGGGTTATCTCGATCATTGTATATACAAGCTAATAATTGTGCGCCTGCGGCACTTAATTTATTCACTGCGGTGGAAACCATTGCTTCGGTGGTACTGCCTGCTAACACAACCAGTAAGCTGCCATCACAGGCGGCAGCTACTCTTTCTGGCGGAATATTGTTGGCATTAGTGCGGTTGATAGGGGAAGTGTCAAAAATGACAGCGTCAAATGTTTGTTGCCATTCAGCGATACATTGTTCGAGTACACCGGGCTTACGCAGCTTCATCACCAGACTGCGCTGGGTTGGGGGAGTGATTCCGGTTAATGCAATGGATTCTTGTGCAGTAACCAGTTGTGGTTTATCAAGCAGATCAGACTCCTGTTCCGGCTCGTCTAATTTGAGCAAACTATTAAGGGAGGGGTGATGTAAATTAAGATCAACCAAAAGTGTGGAATGACCTGCCAGCAGATTGCGTTGTACCAGTGCCTGTGCAATAGAGCTTACGCCTTCACCAGAGTTTGCGGAGCTGATGGCGATAGAACGTTTTCCCTCCCCCAGCACTTGAGAGTAGATCCGGTCGATTTCTATATGTTGTGATGGGATGTGCATTAGAGAAACCCCAGTAACGCAGAGAGTGCAGTAAGCTGAAATATATCATTTAAGCCGGCACGCATTTTTTCCAGAGTGCTTTCATCTTTGCTGGGTACATACACGGTGTCACCAACCCGCAATACGGGTAAATCTGCAAAAGATGCAGTACGACTGAACTCTGCTAAATCGAAGCTGCGGGCCTGGTCCCGACAACATGAGAGATTTACCACGGTAATTTTTTTAACATAAGCATTGGAGCTTGGGCCGCCAGCTTCTGCGAGTAAATCGAGCAAGGTCATGCTGTTGTTGAAGCGATAACGCCCTGGTTTATTAACGGCACCGAGCACACGTATTGTACTTTCTTTGCTTTGATCCAGCCAGATGCGGTTTTTCTCAGGTACATAGATAGTATCACCTGTTTTTACTGGAGGTAACAGATATTCATCCCCCGTCTCAAAATACAACGCCAGGTTTAATTTGCTTACCCGGGCATGTTTACCGTTACGATGGCTGATACGGATATTGTGAATATCGGCATTGCCTGTAGGACCATCGGCGGCGGAAAGAATATCCAGAAAATGCATGGTATCAGTAAACACATATCGTCCAGGTGAGCCGACCTGGCCAAAGATATAAATGGATTTTTCCGAGGCTTGATGTATCCATTGTGATTTTCTGTCATTGGTATTTTTTTTTTCGGGGATGAAGACAGCATCACCCGGCGTGATTTCGGGGAGGGGGGAGGGTATTGTACCTTCCATGTACCCGACCAGATTAAAGGGGATGATATTACCGTTGGTTTTTATAATGCGAATCTGTTGTGATTCAGCAAAACGTGTTGGTCCACCTGCATTGGCCAGAACATCCATTAAAGTGGCACCTTCTTTACCCTGAAATGCACCGGGTCGAGCGACCGCACCCATTACATACACCCGATTTCCGCCGGTCTTTATTTCATCCTCTTGCCGAGGGACAAAAATGGTGGCACCCGGCATCATTACAGGTAAAAGTTTTTCGTCACCGGTATCTAGGTATTGTGTCAGGTCAAACAAAACAGGTGTGCCTTGAGTGATTACCCGGATTTGTTCAACTCCAGCATGGCGAGTAACGCCTCCAGCACGCATGAGTAGATCCACAATATTCATCGACTTCCGGTGAGAAAAACTACCGGGTCTGTTCACTTCCCCAAATATCTTGACTGCATTACGGTTATCGGCCGCATCACCTGCATCTGCTATTTTGGATGGGTCAAAGTCTACCTCAACATTTCCAGTCATGGGTGATGCAGGTATGAAAAGAGTGTCCAGTGACTTTAGTTTGGGCAGTGAACTGTGGTCTCCGCTATCGAGATATTGCTTATAGTTAAATACCCGGGTTGTACCATTACGAATCAATTGTATACGGTCCAGTTGTGCCCCGGTGCGCAGCCCATCGGCGGCGTGAAGCGCCATTTGTACCGATCCATTGGCTGCTAATGTAAACTCGCCGGGTTGATTTACATACCCCGATACATTTATCAGTAATTGTTTTTTGTAGACATAAACCTGCAAATTAGTTAGGTCACGAAACACCTTGCTCAAGTGGTCAGTGACCTTTTTTTTCATTTCGGGTTCTGTCATACCAGCGACGGGTATAAGGCCTACTTCGGGCAACAGAATGTTTCCTTGCCGATTGACGCTGATAGGTTTGTCCAAGGTGTTTTCACCAAGTAGTGACACCTGAATCAGATCGCTTACCTGTACCCGGTATTCCTCAGCATTCACCAGTAGTGGGAAAAGGAGCAATAACAGGATTATCCATAAATTCTTTTTTGGTGACATTGTGGTTATTTCCGGATTGTTTGAACCAGAGCTGGAGATTCAATCAGCTCAATGCTGACACGTGGGGTTACCTGTCTGGTATGTGCCGATTTGTTATCATCAACCAGTAGTAGGTGATCTGACTCAACTGTATCAATATGGATACGCTCAGCAGGAAGCCCCATCACCTGTAAATAGCGCCCGACCTTTTGAGCTCGTCGTAAAGAAAGTTTGTGATTATATTCCGATTTTCCAAGAGCATCAGGGTGGCCAGTGATGCGTAAGTGATAACCAGGCTGGTTGCGTAACAGTTGAGCAGCCTCAGCCAGTTGACCGACATACTTGGGGTTGAGTTCAGGTGAGTCGGAAGAAAACTGATTGTTCCGATTTAACAAATCATAGATGCGTTTGCCAATATCTCCAGGTTTCTCTTGGCCTTTGGTGATAGGCAAGATGCAAACATTCTGTTGTTTCACATAATCAAGTTGGCGTTCCAAGCGTGCCAGCAGCTTGCGCTGCACAATCAGGTTGTTGGCCGCATCAAAATCAAGGTTGCCGTAAAGCTCACGGGTGATATCGTTCTGGCGTTGCCTGGCTTGTATCACCGTTGCAGGAAAACACAATTCCGCACCTTCCAGTATGAGTATATCCAGGTGCTGCCGGGCTAAGTCCAGATCAAAGCGCAAGCCGTGTTCCGGCCCCAAAGGTTGGTCTGGCATAACCGGGTTTAGTGCTTCATGATAGTGTTCAGCCATACCACCATGCCCCCCGGCAGGCCAGTTTACACATCCACTAAGAGCAAACAGGGCAGGAAAAATAACGCTTATACTTAGCCGGTGCATTAGTGCGTTTTCTGTAAAGGGGCAGTGCCATATAACTCATTAACCGGCATTACACTGACCGGGATAGCGCTATCGATACGCAGTAGTTTCATCAGCTCCTGAGGTTGACCTTGCACACCGACAATAATCAGTGTGCGTCCCTGAGCTTTGAGGCGCTTATACAGAAAAACGATAGCACCAATTCCAGAAGAGTCGAGAAAGCTTACTTGGCTTAGGTCAAGAGATACATTGGTATTTTCAGTATCAGTTATCCGTTCCAATTCGGTACGTATCTTTGTGCAACCCAGGGCATCCATTTCACCACACAGCTTGACGACCAGATCACCACCGGGTGTGTCGATACATTCAAGGTCCATATACTACCTCCAAAAATAATTTGATTGTTTAGATTGTTTATGAAGATAGAGCAGAGACCATGCCAGTCGACAATAAATTTTTTTAGATCAATAAAAACAACGTATTATATTAAGTTATTGTTTTGGTTTGATAGAAACTCCTTTGCGCAATTGCAGAATGCGAATGGTTTTGCGAAAGTTTTGTCGCATGTTTGTTTTCACAGAATTCACCTGTATTTAATAGTAAGCGAATAAATCTTTTTCGGTGTATGTTATTTTTACCGGGTAATTTTAATTGTTAATTCATAAGTAGATATTGTTGTAGATCTTCTATAGCATGCCGGTTTAGTATTTAGGATTGGGAAGAGAAATATTATTATATTCCCATGATGATTTATGTTTTTGGTTTTATTTCACACTTGCTCCAGCATTCCATGGTTACATTGAAGCTTATCGAAATAGTCAAATTATTGCTCATAATTTAACCTAACCAGAAAATGTAGTGTAATGAATAATGAAGCTCATAGTTAAATATTAGCGATCTGGCATGAAGAATATCACCGGTTTTTTTGTATTTAATTGCTCCAGGTTGAATTCTCCGAAGACCCCTTAAGCGGGGAATTCCATGAAATTTTTTATAGTGATAAAATCTGAATGAGAAAAAATATTTTATTCTTACATAGTGGTGGAGACCAAATAAGAGGAACTGAATTCACGCTTATTACTATACTCAAGAGTCTGGATAGAGAAATATTTTATCCGATTGTGATTTGTGATAGCGACGTTTTTTTGGAAGAGTTGAATTCGATAAATGTTGAATGCTATTTACGTAAATTTCCTGAGTTTATGTTTGAAGGTAGTTATGTATCATTTCCTTTGTTTCAATATATTCGTGCTTTTCGTTGGTTGCTAAAGTTATGTAGGCGGTCAAGAATAGATTTACTCTATGCTAATGGTGGAAGGCCTTGTCAATTGGCGGTTCCACTCAAGAAAATAATAAAAATCCCTCTTATTTGTCAGTTTCATCATCCGGCACCAAAAAGATATTATTATATTTGGCTCGTTAAATTGGCAGATAGAGTATTTTTTCCAAGCCAATTCACTGCAAATCATTCTAAATATAAAGCTAACCTGGAAGGTAAGGTTATTTACCTTGGTATCGATAATGTTGATGTGTATGCAAGGAGGAATAAAAGGGAATATCGATACAGGAATGCACTGGGTATAGATGGTGATGACGTAGTATTTTCTCAAATTGGTTTTGTAGGAGAATATAAAGGTGTTGGGTTAGTAATTGATGCTTTTGAAGAAGTTAAGAAAATAACTCCCAATATTAAGCTCGTGTTTATTGGAGAAGGTCCGGAAAAAGAAAAATATTTGACGATTGTAAAAGAAAAAAATTTAACGGATTCGATATTGTTTTTAGGTTATGTCGATAGTGTAGCCGAATATTTATTACATGTTGTTGATGTTAATGTCTTGGCTTCAAATGAAGAAGGGTTGGGTCTGGTATTATTGCAAGCATCAGCTTGCAGGTTACCTAATATAGGTACAAATGGGACAGGAATAAAAGAAACCATAATACATAATAAAACTGGGTTTTTGTTTGAAGAAAATAATAAAAATGAATTAGCAGGTTATATGCAAAGTCTTGTATCATCCAATAAACTAAGGTCGGATATGGGATTGAATGGTGAGGAAATGGTTGATAAAAAGTTTTCAGAGAAAAACTATGTCAGTAATATTAAAAATGAAATTCATGAGTTAATCGGCAGTAGATAAAAGTCTAATAATAATTTAGTTTCTTCTTTTTAAATTGCAATGGTGGGGTTGTAATGAATTTATTTGATTCAATGATAATTGAATTTATCAATCAGTTTGCTCAACAGTCATGGACTGTTGATTCTATAATAAAGTTTATTTCAGAAAATCACTTGGTTAAAGGTGGTGTTCTACTTGCTATTTTTTGGTGGGGTTGGTTTAGGGTTGACAGCAACCAATCCAATGTTCAAGTGCATTTGATTTCCACATTGTTTAGTTGCTTTATTGCTATGGTGTTAGCAAGGGCTTTGGCAATGTTGTTACCGTTCAGGCTTCGTCCTATACATGAGGAAAGCCTGGATTTTACACTTCCCTATAGTATGCAGATAACAGCATTGGAAGGATGGTCTTCATTTCCCAGTGATCATGCAGTATTGTTTTATGCCTTATCTGCTGGAATGTTTTATATTTCTAAAAAGGTTGGAATATTTGCGCTTGTATACACAACGCTATTTATAGCTTTTCCACGGGTGTATTTGGGTCTGCATTATCCTACTGATATCATTGGCGGTGCATTTGTTGGCATAGCCATTGTTTTATTATGTAATTCGAATAATTTTATTGAGAAGCTTGCTCAATTAGCTCATCTTTTCCCAAAGACTAGGCCCGAAATGTTTTATCCTGTATTTTTTATAATTACCTATCAAATTGCTGATATGTTTAACAGTAGCAGGGCTTTTGTTTGGCTCTTTAAGTCATTTCTTTAAATGTAAATTAAATCTCTTCGGGTTCTATTCCCCACTCCTTCGGGCGTACGATCCTGCGTGGGAATGTATATGGCGGCAATGTGTGAGGCGAGGTACGGTTTTCTACGCAGAAGCGTGGGAATCAGATTACAGGGACAGGATTATACAAAATTACATGAAAACTATCGGTCTCTGATGTATTTGCGCCACTGCTTGATATCATTCAGGTAGAGAAAAAGAAAGCAAGGGCAGGAGATGCTCAGTCCTTACTGATAGATTCCTTTCCTGTTGCCTTGGCAAAGCAAGGTCATCGCTTCAAAGCTTGTGTTGCGCCAGAGCCTGGCGAATAGTGGTTATCAACAGCTGTTTCCAGAGTTCGTCAGCCAATAGAGACATTATCCTAAATTAATCAGTTGAGCCTACTGCGAACGTCTAATGCCCTCAGTCTAAATGACTTTTTCGAACATTTTGAACTCACCGTATGGGTGATACGCTTTCATTCAAAATAACCGAAAAAGTCATTGATCTTGAGCACCTTAGCCGCTCTCGCGACGGCTCAACTGATTAATTTAGGATTATTTGGCTGGATTGAGGAAAAGACGGGCATAGAATGCGCGGGAAAAGTGCGCTCATACCCGGAATTAATGGTTCATGTGTTTGGACGGCTGGCAGCGGCCATGTTTTTTGGAATAAGTTGAGAGTTAGCTCTTTAATGGTCATAATCTTTCAGGAGCAGAACAATCGCTTCACTGCTATTGCCAGGATTAACCAATTTTTCGGATAACCATAAAATGCTTAAATATTGCTCATCAGCTTTTGTCATCGTTGTTTTGTTACAAGGATGTTCAACGGGTTATTTTGGTCACACTAAAACGGAGTGGGACAAGCTCACTGATGTTGAGAAAGCCACCGTTAAAGAAGAGTATCAAACGGTCATTAATGCAAAAAATGGACAGGCGCACGCCGATAAAATAAAAGTAAGAACACAATCAGTTATCGATTGTGGTGCTCAGGGTGGTAAATTTTGCTCACGCATGTCTCGTTAACATCAGTATGGTTTTTATAACACGGGAATGATGCGTGTATTGAGGTCTTTCTGCATTTTTACGCAGTGTCCAAACTTGTCTTTTCGTCGCTGGGTCGCCGTTACGTAACCATGACATTTCGCTAGCGGTGTGCGTACAAATACGCAGGCAGAAGCGGCCTGATTGATTACGCCATCGAGAAAGCCTACGCTTCGCCAGCAGTTGCTGGTTTTTTTGCAATCACTGGCGGTGCAGGTGTTATCGATGTTATCGGCAAGGGCGTGAAAGCAATTGGCAGCATCATCAAGGCTTGCAGTGAAGGAACAGATTTTGGGTGGTTGCGTGGTTTCGCTTTGTTTTGCCTTTTCTGCAAAACGTGCTGCGAGGTTTTGCCATTCATCAAACTGTTTAGCCTCTTTTGCACATTGTGTTGTTTTGTCGTCTGGATGCTGTTTTGCACATTTGCTTAATGTGATACAGGCCTGATTAACGGCGCTGAACAATGCGTTATGTGTTTCGCTCCATTTCTTGTGTTCGTCGAGGTTACGAAAGCCGACACCGTAGGTACCCGCAGTGGTCGCACTCAACCCCTTGGCAATACTGGCGCGTGACTGTTTTTCATATTTGCTGTAGGGCGAGTTTTTGCAGGAAATGTCAATGGTGACTGGTTCGGTTTCCGCGAGGGATGTGACAGGCTCTTGCGTGATAGGCTCGGGTTCGCTGCTCATGGCAGGTTTTGTCACGGAAGGTTCAATGTCTGTCGGTTCGGCGCTGATGGTGTTGTCGTTCTGCGGAGTGTCAGGTATTTGAGTGACAGCTTGCGGGGTAGTGTCATTTGCCGTTGTGCTGTCTGTCATGTTGTCCGGGGAAGGTGTCGTGGCGCAGGCATTCAGGCCCAGCAGGACAAACAGCAGCATGGTCAGATAAAAATTGCGCAGGTATTTGGGTATTGAATCGTATTGGCGCATCATTAACTCCCCCAAGAATGGTGCAAAACGGTGTCACTTACCTTGCCAGAGTATACGGCTTGGTGCAATTGGAAAATTTATTCTTTCCTTATTTATCGTGTTTGGACAAGGCTTCCGAGTACCTCTGTCAATTGTCGCGTGTTAACATCGCTGCTCGCGGGCTGTGCCCGGTCGGGTTCGTTGTACTATTTAGGAACGTGCATGAAATAATTTGGGCATTCTGACTTGTCCTTTTACTCCTGGTCGAACGATCTCAATCGTTGCGTAAACTCACTATGCGCCTCTTGATATCGTTCGATCAGAAGCAAAAATCCAGCGTCATAATTGTCCAAATTATTGCCCGCATGTTCCTTACTTACCTGTTACTTACAGTCACTACTAAATTTAGTTACCACATTGGCATCTCATGTTTAAACCCCTGGAACTCTACATCGGCCTGCGTTACCTGCGTGCTAAACGCCGCAACCAGTTCATTTCCTTTATCTCTCTGACATCCATGATGGGCATTGTGCTGGGGGTGATGGCACTGATTACCGTGTTGTCAGTGATGAATGGTTTTGAGAAGGAGTTACGCGAACGTATTTTGGGCATGGCTTCACACATTACCATCACCCGCCTGAGCGGTGAGCCGCTGACGGACTGGGCAGTACTGGGGGAGGCTATCGAAAAACATGAATCCCGTGTCGTGGGACTTGCGCCCTATGTGCGCAAAGAGGTAATGCTCAGTTTTGGCTCACAAGTACAGGGCAGTTTGCTGCGCGGTGTGCTGCCGGATCGTGATCCGGCGGTGTCAGATGTATGGCAGAAGATGATTTATGGTGAGCTGGGTGATTTGCGTGCAGGGGAATTTAGTATCGTGCTGGGGGTCGGTTTAGCGCGTAAATTGAGTGCCTCCATTGGCGATAAGGTCACTGTGGTGACACCGCAGGCCAGTAACACCCCGGCAGGCATCATGCCCCGTCTGAAGCGGTTTACCGTGACGGGCATTTTCGAGGTGGGCATGCACGAGTATGACAGTGCGCTGGCGCTGGTGCATCTTGATGATGCGGCCCGCCTGTTTCGTATGGGGGACGGTGTGACGGGGTTGCGTCTGAAACTGACGAACATGTTTGAGGCCGTACCCGTGCGTAACGAACTGGTGGATGCATTACCGGGTGGGTACTGGATTTCTGACTGGACCATGCGCCATGCCAACCTGTTTCGTGCGGTAAAAATTGAAAAAATGATGATGTTTATTATTTTGATGCTGATTGTGGCAGTAGCGGCATTTAATATCGTCTCCACGCTGGTTATGGTAGTGACAGACAAACAGGCCGATATTGCCATTCTGCGTACCCTGGGCAGTACGCCAGGTTCAATTATGACGATTTTCATTATACAAGGCGTGGTGATTGGCATCATCGGCGTGTTATTAGGTGTAGCACTTGGTGTCACGCTGTCGCTTAACCTTGATGTTGTAGTGGGTTGGCTGGAAGGGGTGCTGGGTATTCAGTTCATGCCGGGTGACGTGTATTACATCAATACGTTTCCCTCGGAGTTGCATTGGGATGACGTGTTCAAAATTTCTGCCATTTCCTTTGCGCTGAGTGTGTTGGCGACCTTGTATCCGGCCTGGCGGGCCTCGCGTACCCAACCGGCGGAGGCGTTACGTTATGAGTGATCAGCACAGTGTGTTGCATTGTCAGGGGTTGAACAAAACCTTTGATGAAGGCGGGCTATCCGTGGAAGTGCTGCGCAATATTCAATTGGATATTCAGCGCGGCGAACGAGTGGCCATTGTGGGCGCATCAGGCTCGGGTAAAAGCACCTTGCTGCACCTGCTGGGCGGGCTGGATAAGCCCACGCACGGTGAAATCAGCGTGGATGGCCAGCGTCTGGATGCACTTAACGAGGCGGAGCGAGGTCGGTTGCGGAATAAAATGCTGGGGTTTGTCTACCAGTTTCACCATTTACTGGCGGAGTTCACTGCGTTGGAAAATGTGGCCATGCCGTTATTGATTCGTGGTTTATCAACTGCGGAGGCTAAAGAGCAGGCAGCTGATCTTCTGGGTAAGGTGGGGTTGGCGGCGCGACTGCGGCACAAACCGGCGGAGCTTTCGGGTGGCGAGCGTCAACGTACTGCCATCGCCCGTGCGTTGATCACCAGACCTCTGTGTGTGCTGGCTGATGAGCCTACGGGTAATCTGGACCAGCACACCGCAGCGCAGGTTTACGATTTAATGTTGGAGCTTAATGACGAGCTGGGTACCAGCCTGGTACTGGTGACGCATGATCTGCAACTGGCACAACGCATGTCTCGGGTGTTGCGTTTAACCAATGGTGAGTTTGAACAGGATTGAGTTTTTTTGGTTTGATTCCCTGCTGCCCGCAGCGACTGCCCCGCGAAGCGCTTTGGGTATTCCAGCATATTTTTAGCCGGAATCCAGAGGTGTAAATCCCTGGACCCCGGCGACCGGATCAAACCCGGCACAGGCTCCGCCGGGGTGACGTTATTAATGT
>WFQM01000063.1 GCA_015487095.1 Gammaproteobacteria bacterium
CTTCACGAACCGATGAAAGCCTGACTGTGGTCTATCCGCAACCTGACAATGATTACACCACCGCTATCTTTTATGACGTTTCCACGCCAAACAAACCTGAGGTCATTGAGCAGATTCAAATGCGTGGCTATTTCCGGGAAGGACGCCGGATTGAGAACCGTTTACACTTGGTATCCAGTCATTATTTACAAACTGCCGCGCTGCATACTGACCCCGAGTTTATCGATTTACAAAAAACATTTATCGATACCGTCAATACTGTTAAATGCAACACACCTGACGGCGAAGTCGAAAATAATCCCGATGTGATACAGGCACAAAAAAATCTCGGCGAAAAAATTGACAATATTATCAGTACCCTTGATCCCTCGAATTATTTGCCGGATGCCAGACGTATAACTGATGATACATCCGAGCCTGTTCCGTATCTTGCCTGTAATAACATCAATCACCCTGAAGTCAATATGAGCCTTGGATTGCAGATTATAACCAGCATAGACACTGACGGCTCCAATCTGGCAGCGACCGGCATTATTAACAATAGCCACATCGTCTATGCCAGCAAAAGCAATCTCTATCTTGTTGAAAACAGCCGGAACTGGTGGTGGATACTTCCCAACAACGAACGTCCAACCTCCCAATCAGCGATTTATAAATTTGCCATTTCAAAAGATGCGCCAAATTATGTCGCCACAGGTCGTGTGGACGGGTACATCAACAATCAGTTCAGTTTGAGTGAATACGAATATGACGGTAAAAACATGTTACGCATTGCGAGCACTCAAGATGATTTTTTGCGGGTTGACGACGACAGTGACACTCCTGACTGGCAACGTGTGCAAACGAATCATTTATCCGTGCTGGACGATAATGGCGATGGTCTACTCAACATCGTAGGAGAAGTCCGTAATTTTGCACCCAATGAAAATATTCGAAGCGCACGTTTTATGGGTGAACGCGGTTTTGTGGTCACCTTTCGAAACGTTGACCCTTTATTTTCGTTTGAGCTGAGTAACCCAACCTCGCCTATACTGACAGGCGAACTCACTATTCCGGGCTTCAGTAGTTACATGCATCCTTATGATGACAAGCACCTTGTCACTATTGGCCGCGTAGGTGGTGAAGGTGGCATCGGCGTCGGTAATGGCATGCAACTGCAATTGGTCGATGTTAGCGATATGAGTGAACCAAAAGTGATCCATAAATTCACACCGGATGTACCTCAAAGCTGGTCCTGGAGTGCTGCCGAATATGACCACAAAGCATTTACTTTTTATAAACCAGCCAATCTGTTAGCCATACCTCTGCAAATATCGCCCCACTCGTCCAAAGAATATTTCAGTGGCGTTGTGGCTTACGAAATCACCTTAGCATCCGGCTTTAAAGAGTTAGGCAGGGTAGATCATTCAGATTTGGCATTTGATTATTATTGTCGTCCAGATGATTCACCACTGATTTATCCTCATACGGAGGATTGTGACAATGGCTGGTACGTTCAATGGGCAGCACCACGCCGTTCAGTGGTGATGACGGATGCTGAAAACGTTTATCTCTATACCATTTCAGACATAGGGCTAAAAGCTGCCTCAACCAAGGACTTATCAGCGACTCTGGGAAGCATTGTTTTTCCACCACAGCCCTACCCATGGTGGTATTACGGTTACAACGGTCGTGGCGATATCGCTATAACAGATCAAAACATTGATATCATGCGTTAATTGTTGAGTTCGGTTGGTCTGTCAGCAGTCAGGGCCATTCGCGTCTCGCCGCGAATGGCCTTAGTTTTTTGCACCAACAGTAGATGCTTTAGGCTGCGCTGAATGGCGCTTTTTCGGGTGCAACTCTCAAGGCTGGTGACACTATCCTAAATTGCGGGAAATAAATGGCCCGACAAATTTTGAAACAGGCAGCGGAAGCCGTTTCCAGGCATTGATAAATAACCGGTACTTGGGGTTCAATGGATTTACATCCGGAATCTCATTTGCTTTCACCAGTAGATATTCATATTTCAGAGGCTCAGGCTCGAATCCCCAGTTTTTCTTGAAGCTATAAGATCCGGTGCCCATCTTGCTACGTCCATAATCGAAAATGCGAATGCCGCGCTCACCCGCCCGTCGCATAAGCTCCCAATACATAAAATCATTACCTTTAACAGCGCGCGCTTCACTGGTCCCGCCCCCATAATAAGGCAACACTTCATCACGAAAATAAAAACTCATCACGCTGCTGATGAGCCGCCCCTCCTTGACCACCGTTAGCACTTCACAATGTTCTCCAAACACATCACGCAGTACGGAGAAAAACTTTTTGGGAAACACCGGTGTCCCCAGGTTTCTGACGCTCTGCGCATAAGCATCGTAAAAACGATGAATATCCGTATCTATTTCGCTGGTCAGTTCCGCTTTGATTCCCTTACGCACAACGGCTCGTTGTTTACGTGGAATGGACAGCAGATTTTTTTCGGCGTCGGGGTCAATTTCTTTTCGAAAGGTCACATACAGTTCTTTTTCCAGCCAGTTTTCATTAGGTAATTGTGATTCATATGATTCAGTTTGGGCAAACTGTGCATTGCGCATTTCGAGATAATCGACGCCAAGACGATGTGCCAGTTTTTCTGCCGCTTGATGCAACGCGACCCGTGCCGCATCCGAATGCGCGGCAATCCCGCCATACACACAGAAGGGGGCAGACATCAGCGCATTACCAAACAGGAAACTTTTGATATGCCCTAATGGCAATACGCCTTCGATGTTGCCATCGCGCTCTGCATACAAAAAATGGGCGCGATGTCCCATGCCAACTTCAATCGCCTTTTTCCAGCCCGCACGATGAAAAAACGTGGCCTCGGGACATGCCTCCACAAAAGCGTCCCAACGCTGTATTGATTGACTCTCCAGTTCTTTTATTTCTATTGATGTTTCCGACACGTCCTATCCTGCTCCTGTGCAATATCTCATTTTATTTTTTTATTTCTTCGCCTGAAAAAGTATTTTATTCGAGAAATACTTTATCCATCCGGTCCCACTGAAAATCCCTGAGCAATCTTTTCAAGCGTTTTTCCATGCGTCCAAGATTAAGGTAATGTCGAAATCGTGTTTTGGCGCTGATGCCTCTTTGGCGCGGCTGTCCCGGGTCAATTTCCCAGGGGTGAAAATAAAAAACACCGGACTGGCCATCATGCTGGTTCACTCTGCGTATAGCCATACGTGAAACCGCATAGGGATAAAGCCGGAAATAACCGCCACCGCCGCAAGGAAGCTTTTTATTCAACACTTCCACCGTAGTCACCGGAACTTCAAGAATCCCGTCATCGCCACGAGGCCGAAACGAAAAACGTGGTGCCTCCGGCATACCATACAAATCATGTTTGATGGGGTAAATGCTGGAGCTGTAAACGTAACCCGCTTCTTTTAATTTATCGAGTGCCCACAGATTTTTGGCTCCGATGGAATAACTTGCTGCACGGTAACCACGCACTTCCTGACCTGACATATCTTCAAGTAATTTTTTGGTGCGTACAATGTCCTCAAAAAATTCTTGTGGTTTTTGATTGACAACACGTATGTGAGAATAACCATGGCTGGCTAACTCATGACCATCGTCAACAATACGCTTCACCAACCCCGGGTAACGCTCCGCCACCCAGCCCAACATGAAAAAAGTACCTTTCACACCAGCCTCATCAAACATATCAAGCACCCGCTCGGTACTGTTCTCTACTCGTACGCTAATATTGTCCCATTCGCTGCGGGGAATAACTTTTTCAAAAGCAGAAACCTGGAAATAATCTTCCACGTCCACAGTCATTGAATTGGTAATTGTATGATGAGTCACTGGGTCATCTCTGATGAGGGGTGGCCGTATTCAGCCAGTTTTCGATAACATCGATAATGCGCTGAGCCGCTTTACCATCCCATTTGTCCGGCACCTGTCCCGCCTTCCCGCCAGTTTCCATTGTTTCATTGAACGCTGCCAGAATTGCTTCAGAATCGGTTCCTACAATGGTATTGGTGCCCTGCTCAACGGTAATGGGCCTCTCTGTATTTTCACGCAGTGTAATACAAGGAACGCCTAACGCGGTGGTCTCTTCCTGAATCCCTCCGGAGTCCGTCAACACCATACGGGCGTTGGCCATCAGTCCCAGCATTTCCTTATAACCCAGCGGGGTTAGTCGGGTAATGGCGGCAGCGTCCAGTATATCATCCAACCCGGCTTTTTCGATGCAAGCCTGGGTCCGGGGGTGAACGGGAAACACAATGGGCAATTGAGTGCTGATGGTTTGCATGGTTTTCAACAAACGCTCAAGAATGTCTGGATCATCCACATTGGACGGCCGATGCAATGTCAACAAGGCATAACCGTTTTCTAATATCGCCTCGCTGTTTGCCACCTGTGACAAGGTCTTTTCCGGCAAAGTGGCACTGTCCAACTGATGACGCAATGTGTCAATCATCACGTTACCCACAAAATGGACCCGGCTATGATCAATCCCTTCCCGTTCAAGGTTGGCAACCGCATCTGATTCAGTAATAAAAAGTAAATTGGAAATTTGATCCGTGAGTACCCGGTTAATCTCTTCGGGCATTTCCCGGTCATAGCTACGCAGGCCCGCTTCCACATGAATAACGGGTATCCCCTTCTTTGCCGCTACCAGCGAACAGGCAATGGTGGAATTAACATCACCCACCACCAAAATAGCCGCCGGTTTATATTCATCCAGCACAGGCTCAAACCGCAGCATAATTTCTGCGGTTTGCACTGCGTGTGTCCCCGACCCCACTCCCAGGTCTACATCCGGCTCAGGAATATCGAGCTGATCAAAAAAGGCATGTTTCATTGCCGCATCGTAGTGTTGACCGGTGTGTACCAGACAAGGTTTCAGAATGGATGATGCTTTCAATGCCCGCATAACCGGTGCGATTTTCATGAAGTTGGGCCGGGCGCCAACCACGCACATAATCGTGGAGGTATTCATGACAGAGATTTCCTTTTTATAAATTTATTGTACTGATTATCGTTGGAGATCAGCAGGGTCAAGCAAACCAGTGGCAAACGTTAAAACCCCCACTTCACACCAACGCTGAGTCTTTTTTCATCGTAACTTCGCCCACCAGCCAGACCATCCTGGGATGTGCTTCTAACCATGACACTACCTTCCGCGCTTCGCCCCATTTTTCGGGAAAAATTGATATCTGTACTGCGAAGATTTGCACCCACACGACCACCAGCACCATCAGGATACTCGCTTTTCAAGCCTCGGAAACGCAACAACATGGTAGTGCGAGCAGTAAAGCGCCAGCGCCAGGAAACAGTCCCTCCACGTAGCTGCTGATTGTCGTTGCTCACAAGTAACTCTCTGCGTTCATTATACAAGGCGACACTAATGAGGCTTTTTGCTGTTTTATATCCAAAGTCCATTTGCGCACGTTTGCGCAAAAAAAGCTCATCAGACAAGGGAAGTGCTGAGGAAGATAAATTAGCAGATTGAGCACCTTGAGAGCTTGAGCCCAAACTCTGTACACCCTGAACCGAAGTCGTATCCTCAAGATAACTGGCACGCCAGGTCGCACGTCGATTAATCACTCGAAGAGCTCCTTGCCAGACCTTGCCCGGATTCAACCCTACTTTTTGGTCCCTCCACGAAACATCCAATGCGCTTCGGCGCGTGGGAGCCCAGGAAATGGATGCGGTATCCAACCGGTTTCCTGACAACAAATCAACCCGAAGCGTTGAATGTGGTGTAATACTGATACCAGAGGCGTAATAGGAACCGTTTCGAAAACCCTGGTTTTGGGGCGTCGCGAGATCATTGCGTTCATCACCCGCGCGAAACAGTACACCCAGTTTTTTATTGATCTGATAACTCGCCTGGAGAGCAGATGACTCCCTGCTGTAATCACTTGTTCCTTCTCTTTTTGTTGTGTTTTGCGAATAACTCAGCGACCAGGACATACGCCGAAAAGAAGGGCCACTATCAAGCTCAACAGTCACTGCTTCGATTTTTGCATCCGATGCCCCTCCTCCCCCATAAGTCAACGTTTCATAAGAGTAACTGGCCGACCCTTCTGCTTTTCCTCCGAAACGCTTTTTAAAGTATGGTTTGATGCTCCGGGCAGAAACATCGGTGCGATTAGCGGCGTTGAGATTATCCAGCGGCAACCCTCCGGAGGGTGAAATCACTCGCTGCGAATCACTGGCCTTTAGGTTCAGAAAAGAAAAATCTTTGATTAATTCTGCCGTTGCATCAGCTGCCAAATTATGAAATCGGGTATCTCGACGCGACCCTTTTGCATAAAAAATATTTTGTAATGTATATCCAACACTGGCATTCAATCTGTTGCCATCAGCCTGCAATCCTAAACTTGGATTAACCTCGGTGATAAAATCCTCTTTGCCCGGGTCACTAAAGGTCACATTATCTGTGTAAGTTTCCCTGATTTCCAAAGAAGGCTTAAACGATACCTGTGCCGTAAATACAGGTGTAGATATCAAAACCAGCAGGGCAACCACAAAAAAACGGGCACATAACCACATATAGCTATCATTTATCCGATGAAAAACCATCAACATGACAACCAGGAGCCTGTCAGGCTCAAGTGACTGTAACGAGAAAAAGCCATTCTGAATCCATTTTTTTGATCACTTGAGGCATTACACATGCTTAACGAAAATGATCGAAAAATGGGCCAAAACGAATTATTCGCACGATTGCGTGAGTGCAGAAGGTCGAAAAACACGGGCGTAGTTGCCAAATAGTTTCATCCTAAATTCAACAGGCTCTAGCAATCGACCCATGTGATAATTGCGAGCGCCATCATTATCACATGGACAAAACACTGGTCTTACTCCTCTCCGTACGCACAATAATAAGTACCGTATTGTCCTGTGCCGGAGCCTTTGTATTTGTTCAGCACAATACCAATCACTTTTCGTTCATCCAACAACGCTACTGCTTCCTTGACCGCGCTTTGAGGAGTTTCACCCGCCTCCACGACAAGCAATACCTGGCCGACCAAACCTGCAACCACGTTTGCTTCACTGGTCATCAACAACGGAGGAGCATCAAAAATAACAATTCTGTCAGGATAACGTGTTGCCAGTTCATGGGTCACTCGCCGCATTTGCTCACTCGCCAACAATTCATTTGCTTGTGAATGTCTGC
>WFQM01000064.1 GCA_015487095.1 Gammaproteobacteria bacterium
GTTCAATCTCGGCCATGGTATTCATCCGAAAATTGACCCTGAAAATGTAGGTGCGTTTATTAACGCAGTGCATGAACTGAGTGCGCAATATCACAAATAGAGAAACCGGCATAAAAAACCACCGTGAATAAGCAGGGTTATACACTGCCCATCGGTGAGTGGTAGTTAACATAAAGGCGCACAGAAATTTTCTTGTGCGCCTTTTTTATGAGTTCTGGTATTGTTCGTCAATAGTTAATTTAGGTTTAACGAGGATGCTCGCATGATGATATCGAATCTTGAACTGATTCCCGGTAAACGAATTTCCAAACACCTGGGGCTGGTGCAAGGCAGTACCGTCCGCTCCAAACATGTTGGACGTGACTTTATGGCCGGACTGAAAAATATTTTTGGAGGGGAGCTCAAGGGTTATACCGAATTATTACAAGATGCACGCGAAGAAGCCGTGGCCAGAATGATCGAACAGGCCAGTTCTATCGGTGCCAATGCGGTACTCAATGTTCGTTTCTCAACATCGTCAATAACATCGGGTGCCGCTGAGCTTTTTGCCTATGGTAGCGCTGTCGTCATGGAATAAATGCCATGTTGGGTATTATCACATTTCTCGTTTTGTTAGCCCTGGGGTACGGGTTTGGCCAGTGGTTTGAACGCAGCCACTATCGTTCTATCCTTGAACGCGAACAAGAACTTAAAGATCTTTTGATCATCCAAAGCAAAATTATTCCGCCCCCTTTCTCATCAGGTCATGAAACCTTTCTGGTCGATGGCAGCGTTGTTATTTCTGTGGATTATTTTAAACAGTTCGTGGCCGGGTTGCGTAATTTTGTAGGTGGCCGTGTTACTCCTTATGAGACATTGCTCGACAGAGCACGCAGAGAAGCCATATTAAGAATGAAGGAAGAAGCCAAGGCATCCGGGGCAGATGTCATACTCAATGTGAAATATGAAATGTGCTCGATTTACAAAGGGCGGCGAAACAGCATAGGCTCTGTGGAAGCGCTGGCTTATGGCACCGCTTTTTTACCGATAAAAACAATGCCCGGGGAGCGCTGACTCTGGACATTTCGAATCCACAGCCCTCTGAAGGTATCAACACCACCAAAACGCATCCGCTTAAAGAATTCTTTCTTTTAAGCGGGGGGGTGTTCGCAGTCATTGCCGTTATTATCGTTGTCTTAAGTTTTCTCGCAGACACCCTCAGCCAATACATTCCCTTTGAGGTTGAACGTACTCTGGTGCGTACAGTGAACATCGACACACCGGCGAGTAATACCGGACGGGTGCCCGATTACCTGCAATCTCTGGCGAATGACTTACGTCAAAAAATGGATCTGCCAGAAGACATGGACATTACGGTATCCGTGATCAATAGTGATACCGTCAATGCTTTCGCCACACTCGGTGGCAATGTTGTATTTTTCACCGGCTTGCTGGATGTCATGCCCAATGAAAACATTCTGGCCATGGTTATGGCGCACGAGATAGCCCATATCAAACTTCGCCACCCTTTGAGGGCTCTGGGGCGTGGTGTCGTCGTCGGTGTTGCGGTGGCAACAATGGCAGGCATCGCGGGCAATGACATCGTGGCAAAGCTGATAGGGGATACGAGCCTGTTAACCACCCTGAACTTCAGCAGAAGCCAGGAAAATGCAGCAGATAAACTGGCATTGGAGGTTTTGGTGAAACAGTATGGTCATGCCAATGGATCAATACAGTTATTTGAATTGTTCAGCCAGCAACAGGGAGAGTCCAGCGGTAAAATACCTGAATTTTTTACCACGCATCCTCTGAATCAAAACCGGATTGCCGCTATACAAAAATATGCCCAACAAAATAACTGGTCCATAGAGGGTGATACCAATGAAATCCCCAAGTCTGTAAGAGACGAACTCAGTCGGTTGCGTATGGAATTGTTGGATAAAGCAGAACAGGAAAAATCATAACCCCCTCAGTTTGTATCAGTTTGGTACAATAATCTTTTCACTCAACGGAATATTTCACATCATGTTGATCATTATTTCACCTGCCAAAACGCTGGATTACGAAACGCCCGCGAAAACCAAAATTTCCACTCAACCGGGTTACCTTGATGATTCCGAAGAATTGATCAGCCGTTTACGTCAATTGTCATCCCTTGATATCAGTGAGTTGATGAAAATCAGTATTAAAATTGCCGATCTCAATTTTGACCGTTATGAAGCATGGAGCAAAGAATTTAACGAGGAAAATGCCAAGCAGGCAGTATTGGCCTTCAAAGGCGATGTTTATACCGGGCTTGATGCCGAATCGTTTAACAGTAAGGATTTTAGTTTTGCACAAAAACATTTGCGTATTCTTTCCGGTCTGTACGGTTTGCTGCGGCCGCTGGATTTGATGCAACCCTATCGCCTGGAAATGGGCACAAGGTTATCAACAGATCGTGGGAAAAATTTATACGAATTCTGGGGGTTAGCTATTACCAATGGTTTGAATGCACAATTAAAAAAAATCCAATCAGATTATTTAATCAACCTGGCATCCAATGAATATTTTAAAGCCGCAAAACCCAAAGAGCTAAACGCACAGATCATCACGCCTGCTTTTAAAGATTATAAAGATGGAAAATACAAAACGATTGGCATTTATGCCAAAAAAGCCCGAGGCATGCTTAGCCGTTATATCATCAAAAACCAACTGAGTGACCCGGAAGATATTAAAACGTTTAATGAAGACGGCTATGCGTTCGATAAAAGCCTGACTCAGGATAATCTGTGGGTTTTTAGTCGCAAAAAAAGTTAGCGTCAGGAAACAACCTGTATGTTTTAACTTAAATGTGAATTAAGCGCTGAAAATACTTTTTTAAAAATTACCGGGTATTTAACACAGAGGCCGCAGAGGGCACAGCGTTTTTAGTGTTTTTCTCTGTGTCCTCTGCGCCTCTGCGATCTCTGCGTTTATAACACGCCACTTGTCAGTGCCACGATAATATAAAGTTCCCAATGTACTGGAGCGATTATCCGAGGGTGTAAACCTCTGGATTCCGGCTAACAACATATACGGAATGGCGGTGCTCCCAGTAAAAAGCACTTATAAAGTGACTCAGCCCTTAATTCACATTTAACGATTGCCCCAAATTTTGGCCACGGCGCGGTCGGTACCCAAAAAACCCACGACCAGGGTCACCAGTGACACAATGCAAAAAA
>WFQM01000065.1 GCA_015487095.1 Gammaproteobacteria bacterium
CGCTTGGGCCGAGGCTGACACGTTGGGCTCCTGCATCGAACAATGCGCTTGCGGCAGGTGCGCCGGGCATGGCCATCAGGTTCAAATGGCCGTTAAAAGCACTCGATAGTTGTTGCGCAATATGAGTATGGAGTAACGCTGGAACGAAGACGAGATCCGCTCCGGCGGCAAGATAAGCATGGCCGCGTTCGATAGCCATGGAGGTTCGCTCGCTTTCATCGATGCCGAGCCCAAGCAGAAAAACGTCAGTACGTGCATTGATTGTCAGCGCAATCCCGCTCTGTTCGCCGGCTGATTTTGCCGCTGCAATTCGTTCGGCCTGTGTACTGATGTCAAAGAGAGGGAGGGTTCCTCCGTGAGTGTTGTCTTCCAGGTTGATGCCGACTGCGCCCGCATCAATAACTGCACGCACGGTTTCGGCAACATCGTCAGTGCCAGGGCCATAACCTGCTTCGATGTCTGCCGTTACGGGGATGTCCACCGCACGAGTAATAATAGCGACTTCGTGAACCATCTCTTCTCTGCTGATTTGCTGGGCATCACGAAAGCCACGGCTATAGGCAATGCCCGCGCTGGTGGTTCCAATGGCCGGAAAACCCGCTGCTTCGAAAATACGTGCGCTTGCAGCATCCCAGGCATTAGGCAAGAGTAGATGCCCCTGGGTGCTCAGGTTACGGAAAACGTCTGCTTTGTGTTTTGTTGATGTTGTCATGAGGGTTCCTTAGGGACATGCACGAAACAACTTCCGGATCTTGCATCTCATCTTCAGCCCGTCTTTGCCCGTTCTTCAATCGCAAAACCTCAAAATAGAACGACTATTCCTACGATTTTGCTCAATCAGAACGAACAAATACGAACTAAATCTGAGCGCCATATTCGCAACTTGTTTCATGCACGTCCCTTGCGAGAAAAAATCTCAAATGTTATGGATCTCTGCGCTCTTTGCGTCTTCGCGCCTTTGCGTTGGATTTTATGACCTTGTGACTCGTGGTCGAGGAACAGCCCGTTCCATCGAATATAAAGCAATGATTTTATTCGGTTGAATGTTTTTAGCGCTTAATTCATATTAAAGCAGAGGCACATGCGCTTCAATATAAACCTGTTCTTCGCCACCAAAGTCAAAACCTTTGGCGTAACCGAAGCGCAGATTCATAGGCAGCCAGTAGCCGAGTACCAGCTCGGTAGTGATTTCAATACCGGCACCACGGCGCAGGGCGGGTACATTGCTGTCCTGGTCCCAGCTTTCCCCCCAGTTGTAAATCAACTTGCCGTGGATTTGATGCAGGCCAATGGGGGGTACCATAAAGCCGCGTTCGATCAATGCAATAGGGAAACGCCATTCGGCTTCTATTAGCGCCATGCGTCGGCCACGTAAATCGGCACGGCCTTGTTTGTAACCGTGCAGGGGGTAACGACGCTGGCCAAAAATGTTTTGTGTTGATGCAAGTGCCGTTGCTTGCGGGGCAGGAGGTACGCTGGTTTCCAGGGTGCCTCCGAGACGGAAATCACGCGGGTTTTCTGTGCCCCAGCCGAGCACTGCACGGGTGGCGATGACATGTTGTCCCGGCAGGTCGATGAATTCCCGCCAGTCGAGTGTGTAGGTCTGGCCGGTGAAGTCGCTATTCAGGATATCGTTGTCTTCGGCAATCACACGGAATTGTCGCCCGTAGGCGGGGCTGATGGATCGGGCATAAATTCGTGCGGAATTGTAACTGACGGCGAGCCCTGCAATGCGGTCATCAAGACTGTTGATGGTGCCAAAATTAGAAAGAATTTTTTTATCGGATTCTGATTCACTGACCATACCAGCATGTAATAACCATTGCTGTTCATAACGAAAAAAGGGCCAGATGGCTTCTGCGGAAACAATATCGGAGTTGCGGTAACGTTCTACCTCGCCGGTATTGTCTGTAAATGCCAGTACCTGTCGATTGAGACTGAGTTTTAACGTGGGATTCCAGCGATCATAAATATAATTGAACTGGCCCACCAGCCACTGGTTGTCGGTATCGTATCCCAGCAGGGCACCATAAGCATGCCGTCGTAACGGGTCTGCACCGGTAGTGGTAAAGCCGATTTCGCTGCGCACATCATCAAACTGAAAGTAGGGGAACCACGCGGTGGGTATGATGCGGGGGAGCGCATTATAGGGTTCGATGTTTGCGTTCTGGACGGGCGCATATTGAGGTGATGGACGATAGTCGGCTATATTGCTGGCTGTGTCTATATTTGTCGGCAGGGCGATGGGGCTGGTTTCTCTGAGCTGGAACAAGTCGTAACCAGTGGCTCCCAGGTTGATGTAAACGAGTTGTTCTCCGTTGGCGGTATGATGCAGGGCGGGTGTGCTTGCTTCGCCGGTGACGTTGGTGAGTTTTTCCAGTTTGCCGTTGGCTAACGTTAACTGGTAAATGTTAAACACGCCGTCGTAGTCGGCACTGAATACAATGGATTGACCATTGTGGTTGAAACGCGGACTGTTTTCGATATGGGTGTCGTGGGTTAACAAGGTCCATTGACGTGTTTGAAGGTTGAAGTGTTCAAGGTTCCACAGGGTGTCGGGTCGCCATACGGCCATCACCAGATGCTTGCCATCGGGTGACCCGTTAACAGAACTGATAATGGTGTTGTCTTCGCCTTGCCAGAGCGTATCGGTTTTATTGCCGTGTTTGTCCAGCAGGTGCAAGGCGTGTTGGCCGAGTTGATTGTGTATGGCGATAATATTTTTTCCGTCAGGGCTCCAGGTGGCCTGGAGGTAACGTTTTCCGTACGTTAGCCGGGTTTTGTTTCCGTTGTTCGGGTCAAGGTGATACAGGTCAGAAAAGAGATTGGTGTTATTGACTGCATCGATTTCTGCGACGATGATTCCTGCGGTGGGGTGCAGATCAAAACGGTTGCCACGGACATCGGCAATAACTTCAGGTTTTGTGGTTCCTTGCCGGATCACCATTAGTCGGGGTTCAGTTTGCAGATCATCCTCCAGGTAATAAATGTCTCCGTTGCTTGATACTTGTGGTGAACGGGTGAAATAACCGGTGTGGGTGATTTGTGTGCCTGTTATTTCCCCGGCTTGTTGAATGTTTTTAATTTCGCGGGAAAAAGTGTCTTGCAGGTATTCACTGAATTCATCCCACAAGACGGTCATGTTTTTGCCCAGTACATGTCGGCTGTTGTTGTTGATGGAAAAGGGCAGCAGGTTGTTGCTGTATTCTGCCACCAGTTCAGTGATTTTTTCTGCACCATAACGTTCTGCGACAAACTGATAAAAATACACGCCATAGAGGTAACGCACGGTATTCAATGGCCAACTGTTCAGTGGTTGGTTGATTTGACGAATGGGTTTGATACCGTTGATGATTTCCTGTCGCATCAGACCACGAAACATTGTGCTCTGGCCCCGACCGATGCCGTGTGCCTTGTCTGTTTCTTCGTAAGTGGCGAGGCCTTCAATGAGCCAGGGTGGCTGCAATATATTGGGAAACAGAAACAGGTTGCGTCCGAACAGTTTGCGCAGAGCGGAAGGAAAGCCGCTGACTTTATCAAGTTGCAGAATGTGGGTGTATTCATGAATGATAAGCAGCTCCAGCCAGTTGTCGTGATCCGAAACCACGCTGGTGCCAGTGGGAGCTGTTACCAGCAGGTGCATTTCGTTACGGGGCACGGGTGTGGCTGAGCCATTGGCGAAATCAAAACGATCACTCAATATGACTTGTGTGCGCGCACGGGGCATCCAGTTAAATTTCCGGGTGAGTTCGGTATGCACGGATTCGGCGATGCTGCCCACTTTTCGGGCCAG
>WFQM01000066.1 GCA_015487095.1 Gammaproteobacteria bacterium
GATACGGTCAAGATAGACGCGGGTCAATTCGGCAGATGAAAATTCGCCGCTGGCCAGCCCCTGTGATAATTCCGCAATAGATTTGTTGTGCATTATAAATTCAGGCCAATAAGAAAAAAGGAATTAAAAATAAAAGGAACGATAAAAAACCGACACACGTCTGTTTTTTATTCGATGACCTGGGGAACCAGAAACAGGCCCGCTTCCATCTGGGGGGCATTGGCCTGTAGTTGTTCACGTTGATTTACTTCCGTCACCTCATCGGCGCGCAGACGTTGCCGGGCATCCAGCGGATGCGCCATAGGCGTCACACCGCGAGTATCCACAGCCGACATCTGCTCGACCAGATCGAGAATGTCGGACAGGTTACGGGCATAGTCCGGTATATCGGCATCATGGATGCCCAGCCGAGCAAGATGTGCGATTTTTTCGATGTCATTTTTTTCCAGGGACATGATGGATTCTCTAAAAATACCAAAAATAAAAAGGGATGAACGGGGCACTTTAAAAAAGAATGCAGAATCTATCACAAATGCCCTTACGCCCAAAGTCCTTGCAACAACTTGCCGAAACTCCCCGGCATTGCTACATTAGCGGAAATTTACTGAGGTCGTTTCGTAATGGCCGGTATTTAATAAAACATTCAGTAAACAATCAGTGAATAACTGAGCAAAATCTCCGCGCCATTAGCGCCTAAACATAAGCAAAACAAGAGCGACCAAAACCACGATGTTTGCACGATTCCGCGGCCTGTTTTCCAACGACCTGTCCATTGACCTGGGGACAGCCAATACATTGATCTATGTGAAAGGACAGGGCATTGTGCTCGATGAGCCTTCCGTGGTCGCCATTCGCATGGAGCGCGGTACGGGTAACCCGAAAAATATCGCTGCCGTCGGTGCCGAAGCCAAGCGCATGCTGGGACGCACGCCGGGCAATATCCAGGCCATCCGCCCGTTGAAAGACGGGGTGATTGCCGATTTCACGGTCACCGAAAAAATGCTCCAGCATTTTATTCACAAGGTACACACCGATAAATTCAAATTTTTTCACCCCAGCCCGCGCGTGCTGGTGTGTGTGCCCTGCGGGTCAACACAGGTGGAACGCCGCGCCATTCGTGAATCCGCCGCCGGTGCTGGCGCTCGCGAGGTATATCTCATCGAAGAACCCATGGCAGCAGCCATTGGAGCCGGTTTACCGGTCAGCGAAGCCAGCGGCTCCATGGTGCTGGACATTGGCGGTGGCACCACTGAAGTGGCGGTAATCTCACTCACCGGCATTGTTTATTCTGCCTCGGTGCGCATTGGCGGCGACCGTTTCGACGAAGCGATTATCAATTATGTGCGCCGCAACTATGGCACGCTGATTGGTGAATCCACCGCTGAACGCATCAAAGAGGAAATAGGCAATGCCTATCCGGGTGACGAAGTGCGTGAGACCGAGGTACGCGGGCGTAATCTGGCAGAAGGCATCCCACGCAGCTTCACGCTTAACAGCAACGAAATTCTTGAATCGCTGCAAGAGCCCTTGTCAGGCATTGTCAGCGCGGTGAAAACGGCACTGGAACAAACGCCACCGGAGCTGGGTGCTGATGTGGCCGAACGCGGCCTGGTGCTCACCGGTGGTGGCGCGCTGCTCAAAGACATAGACCGGCTGCTAATGGAAGAAACCGGTCTGCCGGTGATTATCGCTGAAGACCCACTCACCTGCGTGGCGCGTGGCGGCGGCCGGGCTTTGGAAATGATCGACGAAACAGGTACTGACGTTTTCACTACTGAATAAAAAACGACGACGTAAAAATTATCAAATCACCCTTTCTGCCCCCATTGTAAACTGCGGGCAGTACACATCAATTCTTTTTGTTCAAACTTAAGAAATAGCCATTAAATAATTTATAATAAGTGGTGCTCTGATTTAAGCGAAGACGGGCTGAAGCAGAGTTGCCAATTGTATGCGTTATTATATTCCACTCCTAAGCCGAGGCTCCCAAGATAAAACCGCTATTCATACAGGGGCCATCAACTACCACCCGCTTGGTGGTGCTGGTCATCTTCTCTTTGTTGATGATGGCATTGGATCATCGTCAGAATCATCTTGAAGGCATTCGCTCCGGCCTCTCACTGCTGATTTATCCGCTGCAATACGTCGTCAACCTGCCCGTAGCGGCAAGCCACTGGGTGGGTGACAGTTTTTCCAGCAGGGAAACCCTGCTGGCAGAAAATAACCGGCTTAAACTTCAACAGACCTTGTTCAAAGCGCGTCTGCAAAAACTTCAATCATTAAAAGCAGAAAACCAGCGCCTGCGTGAATTATTGCAATCCTCCAAAAAAATCAGTGAGCGAGTGCTCATCGGCGAATTGCTGGCAGTGAGCCTTGAGCCTTTCACTCGACAAATTGTCATTAACAAAGGCAGCCGCAATGAAGTTTATCTCGGCCAACCGCTAATGGATGCCGAGGGTGCTATGGGACAAATCGTCCACCTTGGACTGTTTTCCAGCACCGCTATGTTGATCACCGACGCTAATCACGCCATTCCCATCCAGGTGAATCGTAATGGTCTGCGGGCCATCGCCCTGGGCACTGGCGCGCCCGACAAGCTGGACATTCCCTATCTGCCCATCAGCGCCGATATTGTCGAGGGCGATTTGCTCACCACTTCCGGGCTCGGCGGACGCTTTCCAACCGGTTATCCCGTGGCAGTGGTAACCAGGATTATCAAAGACCCCACCCTGCCCTATGCAATCATTTCTGCCATGCCCACTGCGCGACTGGAACAGGCTCGCGAAGTCCTGTTGATCTGGCCTACCACTCAACACAAGGACGAGCAGGCCGCAACGCCACAAGCAGCCACCGGAGCAGTACAACCTTGAGCATAAGCCCATGTCCGCGAACATAGCCCGGCATCACGGCGGACTCATTCTGCTGCTCACATTCATTGCCGCCTTACTCCTGCAAATGCTGCCCCTGCCTGACTGGGCACAGACCCTGCGTCCGGACTGGGTGGCTCTGGTGCTAATCTACTGGTGTATTGCCCTACCCGAGCGTGTCGGCGTCGGCGTCGGTTGGCTGGCCGGACTGATGCTGGACGTGGCCCACGGTGCCCTGCTGGGACAAAATGCCCTGGCACTGGCCGTGGTTGCCTATTTAGCATTACGCCTGCACCAGCGCATCCGCCTGTTCCCGCTGTGGCAGCAGGCTGTCAGTGTGTTGTTGCTGATTGCACTGCATCTGATGCTGGTGTTCTGGGTCAAGGGAGCCACAGGACAGTCCGCAGAAACCTGGGCCTACTGGCTGCCTGCTCTCACCAGCATGCTGGCATGGCCACTCTTGTTTATCGTCTTGCGTGGCCTGCGCCGAACTTATCGTGTCCGCTAAACTCGCAACAATAACGAACGACTAAACACTAATTGCCCCATGGCTTCACATTCCACACTCAAGGACCACTTTCGCGAAACCCGCTTATTCACCAACCGGGCCGTCATTGCATTGCTGTTAGCCGCAGCCCTGATGATTCTCCTGCTGGTACGTTTGTTTGATTTACAAGTGCTGCAACACAATACCTATTCCGTGCTCTCCGACAAAAACCGCGTGCATATTCGTGCCGTACCACCCACCCGCGGGCTGATTTACGACCGCAACGGCGCACTGCTGGCAGAAAACCTGCCCAGCTATCAGCTGGAAATCACCCGTGAACGTGTAACTGATCTGGACGCCACCATTGCCGAATTACGTCAGTTGATCGACATCAGCGACGAAAACATCGTCCGCTTCAAAAAACGCCTGAAACGTACCCAACGCCACAAACCCGTACCTCTGCGCACCCGGCTTTCCGATGTCGAAGTTGCACGTTTCGCCGTCAATCGACATCGTTTTCCCGGCGTCGATACCGTCGCCCACCTGTACCGTCATTATCCCTTCAATGGCCGTGGCGTACACGCACTGGGTTATGTGGGGCGTATCAGCGAACAGGAATTGCAACGCATCGACAATACCAATTACGAAGGTACAGACTTTATCGGCAAAACCGGCATCGAAAAATTCTACGAAGATCTGCTGCATGGTGAAGTGGGTGTCGAACAGGTGGAAACCAATGCTCAGGGTCGCACCCTGCGGGTACTGGAACGCACTCCGCCCATACCCGGCCTCAATTTGTATCTGAATCTGGACATTGAATTACAACGTATCGCCGAAGCTGCTTTTGGCGACAACAACGGTGCGCTGGCTGCCATCGACCCCAGCGATGGCAGCGTACTGGCACTGGTGAGCATGCCTACTTTTAATCCTAATTTGTTTGTGGGGGGTATCGACAGCAAAACTTACCGTGTGCTACAGGACTCCCCGGACCAGCCCATGTTTAATCGTGTCCTGCGCGGCCGTTATCCGCCGGGCTCCACCGTCAAACCTTTCGTCGGTCTGGCCGGACTGGAATACGGTCTTATTGACCCTAATGTTTCCACTTATTGCCAGGGCTGGTACATGCTTGATGGCGACGAGCGCAAATACCGTGACTGGAAAAAAACCGGCCACGGCCATATGGACCTCACTCAGGCTATTGTCGAATCCTGCGACGTTTATTTTTATGACCTGGCGCTGACCCTGGGTATTGACCGGATTTTCCAGTTTCTCGAACCCTTCGGCTTCAATGACCTCACCGGCATCGACACCAGTGGTGAATTGACAGGACTGGTGCCATCACGCCAGTGGAAACGCCGGGCCAAACGCACTCCCTGGTACCCCGGTGAAACCCTGATTACGGGCATCGGTCAGGGCTTTTTTCTGGCCACACCGTTGCATCTGGCAGAAGCCACAGCCACCCTGTCCCGCTACGGCCATCAGTTGCGGCCGCGCCTGGTGGCGGCCACAGAAGACCCGGACAGCCGGGAGATTATCGGCCTGCCCGCCGTACCCAATATTGCCGTACCCGTGCTCGACCGGGCCAATTGGGACTACATCATCCGTGCCATGACCAAGGTGGTACACAGCCCCAAAGGCACGGCACGTCGTATTGGTCAGGGCGCAAAATACAAAATTGCGGGCAAAACCGGTACCGCACAGGTATTTGGCATCAAACAGGATGAAGAATATGTGGAAGAGGAAGTTGCCAAAAAGCTACGTGATCACGCCCTGTTTGTAGGTTTTGCCCCGGTGGAAAATTCACGCATTGCGGTGGCCGTCGTGGTGGAAAACGGGGGAAGCGGCGGTGCAGTGGCCGCACCCATTGCGCGCAAGGTAATGGACTATTATCTGAACCAGATGTTAGAAAACCCAGCGCGAAAGGAACAAAAACCGTGAGTCTGTTTGAGGCCCGCGCCGAGGCATTGCGCACTAATCGCCGCACCCTGGCAGAAACTCTGCATCTGGATGCCCCACTGCTGATTTGCCTGCTCGCGCTCTCTGTGGTCAGCCTGTTTGTGCTGTACAGCGCCAGCGGGCAAAACATTGACATCGTCTGGCGTCAGGTCGTGCGCCTGGGCGTAGCCTTCTCCATTATGCTGGCACTGGCACAAATCACCCCCGCCACACTGAAACGCTGGACACCCTGGTTTTTCGGGCTGGGCATTGGCCTGCTGCTGGCCGTACTGTTTTTTGGTGAAACCGGCAAAGGGGCGCAACGCTGGCTGGACCTCGGCCTGTTTCGTTTTCAACCCTCAGAAATGATGAAGCTCGCCGTGCCCATGATGGTCGCCTGGTATCTCAGCGACCACCCGCTGCCACCCACCTCGAAACGCCTGTTAATGGCCTGCCTGATTATCGTGATTCCCACCCTGCTCATCGCCAAACAGCCGGATCTGGGCACCGCCCTGCTCATCGCCGGTGCCGGTATTTTTGTATTGTTGTTTGCAGGCATTTCCTGGCGACTGATTTTCGCCTCTGCTGCCGTGCTGGCGGCCAGCGCCCCAATACTATGGCACTTTATGCGTGACTACCAACGCCAGCGGGTACTCACTTTTCTCAATCCGGAACAGTCACCACTGGGAGCCGGTTATCACATTATTCAATCCAAAATCGCCATCGGCTCCGGCGGGCTGTATGGTAAGGGCTGGCTCAACGGTACCCAGTCACAGTTGAATTTTTTGCCCGAGCGCTCCACCGATTTTATCTTCGCCGCCTATGCAGAAGAGTTTGGTCTGTTTGGCATCCTCGCCCTGCTTACAGTGTACCTGTTGATCATCATGCGCGGCCTGCTCATTGCCAGTCAGGCACAAGACACCTATACCCGTCTGCTCGGCGGCGGGCTGGTGATGACCTTCTTTATTTATATTTTTGTCAACATCGGCATGGTCACAGGTCTGCTGCCTGTCGTTGGTGTGCCGCTGCCATTAATCAGTTATGGTGGCACATCCATGGTGACCCTGATGGCCGGTTTCGGTATCCTCATGTCTATACACACACATCGTAAATTACTGCCCCGATGAGGGCCAAGAGTCTTTTTATGCCCAGCCCCCACATTTTCCTGTTTCACACTACCCCGATTCGCATCAAACTCGCCTGCGCAGCCCTTTGTTGCCTGCTGACACTGCCAGTGATGGCCGCGACACCTACAGAAGATGAACAAGGTCAGGATGTTGCCGCCCGTGCCGATGTGCAGAAATTCATTGGCGAAATGGTGGAAAAACACGACTTTGATGCAGACAAGCTCACCAAGCTGTTCAAACAGGTCGAACTCCGGGAAAAAATCGTCGATGCCATTACCCGTCCGGCAGAAAGCAAATCCTGGCATCAATATCGCCCCATTTTTGTCACCAAAACCCGCATCAACGAAGGTGTCACTTTCTGGAATGAAAACCGGGAAACCCTGGAGCGGGCAGAAAAAGAATACGGCGTACCACCAGAAATCATCGTCGCCATCATCGGCGTCGAAACCCGCTACGGACGACACAAAGGCAGCTACCGGGTAATGGACTCACTCTCCACACTCGCCTTCCAATACCCCAAACGCAGTAAATTTTTCCGCAGCGAACTGGAACAGTATTTATTATTGACGCGCGAAGAAAATATTGAGCCTCTCACCATCAAAGGCTCTTACGCAGGAGCCATGGGCAAACCCCAATTTATCTCCAGCAGTTACCGTCACTACGCTATAGACTTTGACGGCGACGGCAAACGCGACCTGTGGAACAACACCGTTGACGCCATCGGCAGCGTCGCCAATTATTTCAAACGCCATAAATGGCAGCCCGGCAACCCCATCGTCGTACCCGCCGTTGTCGGCAGCAACCATATTCAGGTACTGGTCAAAAAAGGTTACAAGCCACACAGTACCATCGCCGAGCTGCGCAAACGCGGAGCCACCGCAAAGAGCAAACTCGACCTCAATGCCATGGGCGCACTCCTCGAACTGAAAACCCTTGCTGGCCGCGAGCACTGGATCGCCCTGGATAACTTTTATGTCATTACCCGATACAATCACAGCCCGCTGTACGCCATGGCTGTTTATCAGCTAGGACAAGCCATCATGTCAAAACGGGCAGCTGAATCCGCAAAAACAGATTCAGGCAAAAACATCAACGGCTGACCATCATGCGCGTATCTTTTCCACACAACCGCACGGTTCAACCCGTCTTTTTACTGTTAACCAGCAGCCTGCTACTCAGCGCCTGTGGCTCACTACCACATGACCGCTACGGCTTCGCGCAAGACAGCGCACCCACAAAAGATGTAGACCATAGCCGTATCGCCGACGCCGTGCCCAAAGTCGAACCACGC
>WFQM01000067.1 GCA_015487095.1 Gammaproteobacteria bacterium
CAGGAGGTTATGGCCTGGGTTTGGCCATTGTGCAACGTATCTGTCAATGGCATGAGGGAGCTGTAATGGTTGAAGACTCACCGCTGGGGGGAGCCCGGTTTATTATTTACTGGCCAAAAAGTGATGGCGCACAACCAGTGAAAACCTAAAACATATCGAAAAACGATAAATAGTTATTGACAAACGATAACAGCAATCCATACACTCTGAGCAAATTTCAAGCAGAGACCTGAATCAATGGAAACCGACAGCGAAAATATCAATCGCATACAACGTGTCAGTGGTACATTTCGGCTGCTGTTTACTGTTTTAATATTTTGCATCCCTATTATCACTTTGCTGTATTGGTTGTTTTTTAACGTCTTGCCTGTCGGGTTCACAACGGATTTGCCTGTCGTTGTCAATCAGACACTTCCTCTTAAAACGCTCGTATTGGCATTTTTAATCAGCCTGATTCCTGCATTTGTTGCGATATACGGAATGATAAACCTGCAAAAATTATTCACACTCTATGAGAAAGCCATTGTTTTTTCCGGGCAAAATGTTAAATGCTTTCGTCACCTCGGATATGCCTTGATTTATTGGGTACTCGCCAATCTGGTATTTACCATACTGATCAGCATCGCTCTGACAGTAAATAATTCGCCGGGTGAACGGATGATAGTTGCCCAGTTCGGAATTTCAGATATAGGCACATTAATCATTGGCGCTGTCATTATCCTCGTCTCCTGGGTCATGGATGAAGCGGCAAAGCTGGAAGATGAACAAGCCCATACGGTATAAAAAATAATGGCAATTATAGTTAATCTGGATGTGATGCTGGCAAAACGAAAAATGAAATCGAATGAATTATCCCAACTTATTGGCATTTCTGAACAAAATCTTTCTATATTAAAAACGGGCAAGGCAAAAGCCATTCGCTTAACAACATTAAATGCTATCTGTAAAGAACTTAAGTGCCAGCCTGGCGATATACTGGAATATCAACAAGGAGAAAAAGAGTGAAAAAATTTATGCTGATACTCACCGTTGTTTTATCTCAATCAGGCTGTGCAATATCTTCTAAAATAGACGCTGTTAACACTGCTGCCGACCAGAAGAAATTTGAAGGTATTGATAAAAATACGCAATTTTCTATTTCTTTCCCTGCCTCACATTCAGGGCCCTATGCATCAATCGACCAGTTAAATTTCAATATAGAGAAAGGAGAATATAAGGGTAAAAATGCCAGCGCGTTGATGGGGAAATCCAGGAAGACTGAAGCATGGGAGGTTTTAATGATCATGATTGATGAAAATGGAAAGTGGGTTACTCTGCCAGAATCAGCACAAATTTTTCCACCATTGTAAAAGTTCATAACAGCTACCCAGCGGCATTTCGGCAAATAACCTGTGCCCTGTAACACCCGCTGTTACATAAGGATACATTTCAACACACAGCGCCAACAGACTCCTTCCAAATTTCCCCATAAACTTAATACCATAAAGAAATTACAATCGATGCATACGGGGAAAAGCAAGTGAGCAATATTTCACGCCATATTACTGTTTTATTCATTGTGATGATGCTGAGTGTGAATTATGCCCTTGCTGCCAACATCACCGTTATTGTCAAAGAAAAAGGCAGTGGTGTACCCGTTGAGGGAGCCACCGTTGTCATCAATGAAGGCGACGTTTATGACGAAACAGGAAAAGCCGGAAAAATCAGGTTTTCCGATATTGCATCCCCCAATAAAATCAAAGTATTGGCAGCAGGGTTTGAAACATTAGTGAAGCAGGTTCCGCAAAACCAAACAACGATAACCCTCTACCTGGAGCCATTTGTTATTGAAAGTGAAGGCCTGAAGGTAACCGCAGAACGACTGGAAGAAAAAACATCAAAGCTGACACTTTCCAGCGCTGAACTGATCAAGGCGGCAGGCAGTGGCGGTGACCCGCTTAAAGCCATCACCGCGTTACCGGGCATTATCGCTACCAGTGAAGGTTCTGCAGAAGTCTATATGCGCGGCAGCAATGGCAATGAAAATATCACCTGGGTCAATAACGCACCGGTGGGTTATCTCTATCATTTCGGTGGGCTCCAATCGACGATCAACTCTGCATTAATTGAAGATATTAATGTCTTTCTGGGCGGTTTTCCCGTCCAGTATGGTGATGCGCTGGGTGGCGTAGTCGATGTCAAATTACGCGCCCCAAAAAATGACCGGATGCGCTATAAGTTTGATATTTCAACCATCACCAGTTCATTTCTGGTAGAAGGCCCGGCAGGAAAAACAGGCAACGACAGTTTTTTTGTGGCAGGTCGTCGCAGCTATCTCGATCTCATTTTATCCCCCAGTGCTGCCACTGATTTTTTTGCCGATGATGATGAAGAAGACCCGGACCAGATATTACTGGTCCCGCGTTTTTATGATTTTCAGGCACTCTATCGCCACCAGCTGAATAATGGCTACCTCGACAGCTATGTGTTTTCGGCGGGAGATGAATTGAGGATGGAGCTACGCGACTCAGCCAAATCCGATCCTCAGCTCGCCGGTGAACTGAGTGAAAAAATCGCCTTCCAAACCACCGGCCTGACCTGGCAGCAGCGCTGGAACAGCCAATGGGACAGCCTTGCAACACTAGCCTATATACATGAAAAACGTTCAGCGCGTATCGGTCGTGATGAGCAGGGAGAATCCTTTTTTGCCCGCACCGAAGAGAATCAGGTTCATCTGCAACCGGAGTTACGCTGGCAGATACAGGAAAAATCACGCCTCAGCTTTGGCCTGTCCAGCGGTTATGCCACCATTCCGGTGGATGTCTATGCCCCCCGACGCTGTACAGAAAATGATGTTGATTGTGATTTCACCTCACAGAAAAAATATCGTCTTGATAAAACAATCAACGGCAGTGAAATATCCCCTTACATCAAATATCGTCAACAATGGACAAACCGGTTAACAACCCAGCTTGGCCTGCGCCATACCAATATTGAAATTACCGGAGGATTTCACGCCCACCAACTCTCACCGCGCGCAACACTGGAATATCAATTAACACCCGACACACTGCTAATGGCCACCTGGGGTCAATACATCCAGATGCCACGAGGCGCAGAAATCGTTGAATCGTTTGGTAACCCGGCCCTGCTGATGACCGAAGCAGAGCATCGTATTCTCGGCATTGAACATCAAATCAATCCGCTCTACAGCATCAAGGCCGAGGTCTACCACAAGCCAATGAAAAATCTGGTTATCGCCCTTGATGAAAATAACCCACCCGATAACTACGCCA
>WFQM01000068.1 GCA_015487095.1 Gammaproteobacteria bacterium
CCCAACGTGCCCGGGTAACAAGTTGTCTCCAAAACCATGTTCAAGCCACCACAAACACATTTATTTCAATTTTCAAAGCCAAAAAATATTTCTGCTCCGTGTTATGAATATGTTGGGGTTCGTGCCTCATTCCAACCTACCTGTCTAATATTCAGGTGGGCACAAAAAACGTGCCCACTCTACGTTTTGGTTCCCAGCTGGATGGCATCGCCAACCACTTGATGCAAGCTGGTAATCATGTCCATGGGGAATTGATATGCGGGCAAGGCTTTGCTGAACTGGGCCTTGCATATGGCACAAATGGCCACCATGGAATTAACATCGTGTTCATCGACCACCTGTTTTAACGCCTGCATACGTGGCATGGCACCTTTGATACGAATTTCCATCAGGTCGTCGGTTAACAGGCCGCCGCCACCGCCACAACAAAATGTATTTTCATGAATAGTTTCGGGGGACATATCAAAAAAGTGATTGGCCGAGGCGGTGATTAATGCACGGGGTAAAATAAATTGTCCGCCGGGCATGTCGCCCATGCGCGAGGCGCGTGCCACATTGCAGGAGTCATGAAAGGTAATGCGTCGGTGATCGTTGGCTTCCTTGTCGAGATTTAATGCGCCACGCTGAATCAAGTCATAAGTGAATTCAACAATGTGCTGTGGTGCGGGGTATTTGGGATCAAGAAAATCAAACGGACCTACCAGCGTGTTCCAGAAACTGTAAGCCACGCGCCAGGCATGACCGCATTCACCGACGATAATACGTTTGACGCCCAGCTCTTCGGCAGCATCCCGAATACGCTGTGCTACTTTTTTCAGGTTGTCACCACTGCCGATGAACATGGAAAAATTGGCAGCTTCGGATGCATAGGAAGACAATGTCCAGCTGATACCGGCTTGATGAAAAACCTTGCCGTAACCAATCAAGCCATCAATATGCGGTTCAGCAAAAAAATCAGCGGACGGTACGATGAGCAATACATCAGCGCCTTTAACATCCACCGGATATTTCACCGCAACACCGGTATCCTCTTCCACTTCTTCTTCCAGGTCTTCCAGTGTATTGATCAGGGCTTTTTCAGGCAGGCCAAGGTTGTTACCGATGGTCTGTAATTTGCCTAGAATTTCGTTACAGTATTTTTGGCCGTGGCCCACAGTATCCATGATGTCACGCGCGGCCATGGAAATTTCGGCGGTGTCGATACCGTAGGGACAAAACACAGAGCAGCGACGGCATTGCGAACATTGATGGAAGTAGCTATACCATTCATCCAGTACGCTTTTGTCCATGTCGCGGGCACCGACGAGTTTGGGGAAATGTTTGCCCGCAAAAGTGTAATAACGGCGGTAGATACTGCGCAATAAATCCTGACGCGCTACCGGCATGTTTTTGGGATCTTTGGTGCCGAGGTAATAATGGCATTTGTCGGTGCAGGCACCGCATTTTACGCAACTGTCGAGGAAGGTGCGCAAGGCACGGGAGCCGTCCACCAGTTCGCCTAGACGGGTAACGGCTTTTTCTTCCCAGTTGTCCACCAGCTCACCGGGAAATCCGAGTTTTTCATTGTGTTTGGCTTTGGCCAGATACGGGCTGCTGTGCGCCATCGAATCCACCTCATACTTCGGTGTATCGATGATCTCGATATTTTTGAACAACTCGGGCGTATCGAATTTGGCAGCCACGTATCAGATCTCTTTTATAACAATAAAAAACTAAAAAACAGCAAACTATTTTGCCGTCCAGCCCGCTGTGTGACGAACCTCACGCGGGTTATCAACCTGGTTGCGTGTGGGCATAAAAAACAGGCCCGGCACATGTAAAAGTTTGCTGATGGGAAAAATCACCATCAATACAATCACCAGCCCCAGATGCAACAGCACAAAAATATCCGAAGGCAAGGGTTGCAGGTCAAAATACATCAGGCCCAGCATCCAGGTTTTTAGTGCCACGATATCGGTATGCGCCAGATATTTGATGGCCAGTCCGCTGAGGCCAATGGCCACTAACAGGGCTAACATTAAATGGTCAGACAGGCTGCTGATGTAACGCACACGATCAACCAGAAAACGGCGTGCCCACAAACCGGCCAGACCGGCTAACATGGCAAAACCGGCGTACTGGCCGATGGGTTGCATCAGGGCAACAATGGTCCACACGGGCTCCTGGAAGTACCGTAAATGGCGAAAGAGGACAAGGGCCAGCGCAACATGAAACATCCAGCCAAATAACCAGGTCCATTTGCTGGCTTTAAACAGGCTTTGAAAGACAGTCACTTCTTTGGTCATGCGCCAGACAACACCCGCTTTGGTGGTAGGAGCGGGTGTGACGGGTATTTTTAATGGTGCGGGAGTACGCGCATAAATAATAATTTTACGCACGACACCCGCGACGAGCAGCAGCGTCGCAGCGTAAAAAAGGATGGCGTAAACCACTGAAAGTGTCATTAATCACCCTGACGATAACTCTAAGAATAAACGATGCCAAAATATCATCACGTCACCCTGGCGAAGGCCGGTGTCCAGGGGTTTCACCAAAAGTAGTCGCTTTCAGGCGACCTCTGGATTCTGGCCTTCGCCAGAATGACGGTGTTTGTTACCAGACCCGGAAGATTAAACGCAACCCGTTGGTTTGGGCAGGCCGGCAATTTTACACGCCTGCTTGGCCGGACCATAAGGGAACAGTTCATACAGATATTTACTGTTGCCTTTGTCTTTACCCAGTTTTTTGCCGATGGCCTTGGTGAGCACGCGCACAGCTGGTGCAATCTGGTATTCCTCATAATACTCACGTAAAAAGTTAACGACTTCCCAATGGCTGTCGGACATTTCCAGGTTTTCGGCGACAGCGATGGCCTTGGCAATCTCTATATCCCATTCGTCACGGTTTTCCAGGTAACCCTCTTCATCTGTTTCGATGCTTTTTCCACCTACTTCCAGGGCCATATTGATTCTCCTTTTAGTCTGTTTGTTGTTAATAAAATAATGTAGGGCTGTCTATAACCAGGATTGTGTCGCATCATGTTTTGCAACCAGTGCCACAAAACCGCTGTAATCCACAATTTTGATACCATCAATGATACGTGTTTCATCAATCCCGCGCGCCTTGAGGTCGGGTCCCATGACGTAAAAGGAAATGTCATCCATTGCATCAGAGACTATGTCCGATTTATGTGTGTCTCGCATGGCTCCGTAAACACCGTCTTCAATCATCAGTAAGGCATTGCCTTTTACCGCATGGGTGATGGCTGATTCCAATGTGTTACGTTCCAGCGGTGATTTGTTAACTGTGTGTAATTGTGACATATCGTTTCTTTCCTAAAAACTGAATACAACATCGGACTGTTCCATGATTTTTGCCATTTCAGCGGCGGAAATCACTTTGATGGACTCCTTCTCGGCCCAGTCATCATCTTCGTCTTCCCAGGTCAGTGGTAACAGGTCATCCAGAGTCAGACCTCGTGCATCCAGTGATTCCTGTTCAACATAAATTTTGTTGACATCGTAATCACCCAAGGCTTTATAAGTGGGAGAAAAGTTTTTCATACCTATGTCTTTGGTATTTTGTCCTTTGGTGATCTGGTAAACGCCGTCATCCAGAAAGGCAAGGGAAACATCCTGTTCAAAGGCGGCACCGATTAATACGACTTCCAGTGACTCCAACGCATAAATCGTCCCGTAAGGTGCTTTACGGTTAACGTATAAAAATTTCTTTGTTTCAGGCATAACAATAATTTCCCTTGATTACCCGTTTAGTCACCAAATGTGATCAGACGGTCACTCTGAATACCTGCTTCGATTAACTGACCCAAACCGGAGATACGAAAGCCGGATGCTATATTATCGGCATTTTTACCGTTACGTTTGGCCTCGTCTGCATCGGCGATACCGCGACGCTGTGCAGCGGCAACACAAAGCACGAGGTCCAGTTTGTACTCTTTTGCCAGTGCAGACCAGCGATTGATGATATTGCGGTCATCCTGTGGTGGTGAGGCCAGACGGGTACCGTTGTTGACACCATCATGATAAAAAAAGATACGAAAACATTCGTGCCCGTCTTCCAGTGCGGCTTTGGTGAAGTTGTAGGCCGTGTCTGATGCCTGATGGGTGTACGGGCCTTCACTGATCATGACGGAAAATTTCATAGACTTTTTTCCTGATGGTTTAGAAGCGAATATGCGTGGAAGCATTCAGCGACTTGCGCGCACCGGTCCAGTTATCGATATGGAATTTGGTGAATGGCAGTTCGGTCAGTTCGAAGAAACGGGGCCAGCCGATACGCTCGATCCAGTCACCGATGCGTTCCCAGTTTTTGGCATCGGTCTTGTAGGTGTGGAGAATGTTTTTAACGACTTCTGTGACTTCCGGCCAGCGTGGCGGGTTGTTGGGAATACCAGCGGCCACCAGTTTATGGAACATGGGTTTGCTACGAGCATTGGAGTGTTTTCCACCTACCCAGATAGCCAGTTTGGAATGTTCCGGGTCGTTGATTTGCATAGGTGGGCAGGGTGGGAAGCAGGCTCCGCAACAGATACATTTTTTCTCGTCTACTTCCAGTGAGGGCTTGCCGTTAACAATAGCGGGACGAATCGCGGCTACCGGGCAACGGGCCACCACCGAAGGACGCTCACAGACATTGGCCACCAGGTCGTGATTGATTTTCGGTGGTTTGGTGTGTTGTACGTTGATGGCAATATCACCCTGGCCACCACAGTTGATCTGGCAGCAGGAGGTGGTCATGTGGACACGATTGGGCATGTCTTCGGAGCGGAATTCATTGTGCAGCTCATCCATCAGGGCTTTTACGACACCGGAGGCATCTGTGCCGGGAATGTCGCAATGCAACCAGCCCTGAGTATGGGAAATCATGGTCAGCGAGTTGCCGGTACCGCCCACGGGATAACCGGCATCTTCAAAGGCATCGATTAACGGTTGCACTTTGGCTTCGTCAGTCACCGACACTTCCATATTGGAACGGATAGTGAAACGCACATAACCATCGGCGTATTGGTCGATGATGTCGCACAATAAATTGATTTCGTAAGGGCCGAGCTGACGCTGGGTACCGACACGCACAGTCCAGACTTCATCACCGCTTTTGGCAACATGATGCAATACACCGGGACGCGGGCGGTCATGATAAGCCCAGTTACCAAAATTTTTGATATAAGCCGGGTGCATATACTGGAATCCGTCCGGCACACCACTTTCAGTGGGGAAGCGTGGTTGTTCGCTCATTTTTTATCTCCAATCAATATTCGTTTATGCGTTGTCTGGTGTTTCTGAAGATTAACCTGTCTGGCGTTCTTTCCACTTGTTAGCTTCTTCATCCCAGGTATCCATGCGCACATAACTGCTCTGGCGTGCGTCGGAAATCATGTTGGGGTCCACGTCAAGGTCGATGCCTTCGAGGAAGTTCACCAGACCGATGCGGTCAATGGTTTCACCCACTCGCTCGTGCTCCAGCGCATTCTCCGCCCAGAAATCAATGATCTCCTCGGCCAGCTCCACCAGTTTTTCGTAATCTTCTTCGGTATCCAGTTTCATGAATGGCACGATCACCGTACCCATGGTATCGCCGATTTTCAGGGTGCGTTTGCCTCCGAGCAACAGGGTGACACCTTTATCGTCGCCGGTGCTGAGCGCACGGGTCATCACGTTGATGCAATGCATACAGCGCACACAATTACGATTGTCCACATCCAGGGTGTCATCATCATTCAGTGACAGGGCGCGGGTGGGGCACATATTGATCACGCTATCGACCACATATTTGCGGCCCTTGTCAGCCACAAATTTTTTCACTTCTTGCTGATCGACTTTCATATCATCGCGCCAGGTGCCGATCACCGCAAGATCGGAACGCTGGATGGAGTTCATGCAGTCATTGGGACAACCGGAGACTTTAAACTTGAATTTATAAGGCAGGGCGGGGCGGTGCATATCGTCGAGGAAGTTATTCACCAGCAAGCGGTGAATCTTTTGCTCATTGGCGCAGGACTGCTCGCAACGGGCGGCACCTACACAGGACATACCTGTGCGCACACAGGGCCCGGCACCGCCGAGGTCCCAGCCGTAGCTATTGATTTCATCGAAAAAGCTTTGTGTGTTATCCGTAGTAGTACCAATGAACATGATATTGCCGGTCTGGCCGTGGAAAGCGATGAGGCCGGACCCGTATTTGTTCCAGGAGTTGGACAGCTGACGCAGCATATCCGTGCTGTAATGGTTACCGGCTGGTGGTTGTACCCGCACAGTATGAAATTCTTTGGACTCGGGAAACATGGGCTTGCCATCGTCTCCCATCAATTCGGTAAAGCGCGGGATGATGCCGCCACCATAACCGTAAACAGATACCGTACCACCCTTCCAGTAACCCAGCCGTGTTTTGTAAGAATGCTCCAGCTGTCCCAGCAAATCGACCATCATGTTGGCATGCTTGCCCTCATAGGCCAGGCGTTTCAAGCCGGTGACGAAGCTTGGCCAGGGGCCGGACTCCAGTTGATCGAGCATGGGCGTATCATGGAGGGGTTTGGACGACTTTTGCTCCTTGGGGAGATACGTGCTGTGTTTTTCAGGGTTTTTCGGTGTCTGCTCGGCCATGGCCCGGTTCTCCTCGATTGCTTTCGGGTTCAACTATTTTTTCAACGCTTTTAATTTCCAGATTTTCTACTTTGCAGCGTAAATGCGATATTTCCTGGTGTTCTTTAGTGGATGCTGTGTCACCGCCGGAGTTGTATCTGCGGCAGTGGTGGCACTATCGGCACTTAATCAGCATTTATTGATATTGAGTGTATGAGACCCGTGCCGAGGTGCAAATGGCTCCAAGGGGAGGGGGATCGGATTTGCAACTATCTCTTTAGTGATACGGTTATTCTGGCTTGGTCGATATTTTTTTCGAGCCAGGCTCCTTTTAATGTGAATTAAGTGCTGAAAATATCTGTTTTAAGAGTCACCGGGTATTTAACGCAGAGGTCGCAGAGGCGCAAAGGACGCAGAGAAAAACACTAAAAATTTTGTGTCCTTTGCGTCTTTGCGTTCATAACACACCACTTTGTCAGTACCACGACAACATAACCTCCCGATACACCGGAACGATTGTCCAGGATCTTCTGGTATTGCGTGGGCTTCAGTCATTGATTCATTAATTTGAGTGCGTAACATCAGTTAATAGCAGTGACTCGCGCGTAAACCTTTGTCACACTACGTCGCCCATGCAAATCATCCGCAACCTCCAAAACCTCAAGCCCCATCACCATGGCTGCGTCGCCACCATCGGCAACTTCGATGGCGTACATCTCGGTCATCAAGCCGTACTTGGCCAGTTGGCGGAAAAAGCAGACGAACTTAACTTACCGCTTACCGTCGTTACTTTTGAACCTCAGCCCCAGGAAGTTTTCCGTCCCGAACAAGCACCCCCTCGCTTGACCCGTTTTCGTGAAAAGGTGCAGGCATTGCGGCGTTATGCCGTGGACCGGGTGCTGGTGTTGCGTTTCAATAAGCGATTTTCTCAACAGTCTCCTGATGAATTTATTCAACGTTTGTTGGTGGGCGGTCTGGGTGTGAAATATCTGGCGATTGGCGATGACTTCCGTTTTGGCAAAGATCGTGCGGGTGATTTTGCCATGTTACAGACAGCAGGCAGGCAGCATGGTTTTGATGTAGTGAACATGCATACTTTCGCTCAGGATGGTGAACGGGTGAGCAGCACACGGGTGCGGGCAGCGCTGGGTAACGGTGATCTCAACAGTGCAGAAAAGTTGCTGGGGCGAGTGTATCGCATGAGCGGGCGGGTGGCGCATGGCGATAAAAAAGGACGCACTATTGGTTTTCCGACGGCTAATATTCATTTGCATCGTATTGCTACGCCGTTGCGCGGGGTGTTTGCAGTGGAATTGTTTGGCATTGAGGGTGAACCGCTGCCCGGGGTCGCAAATTTGGGCACCCGGCCAACAGTGGGAGGAATGCGCACTTTATTGGAGGTGCATTTGTTTGATTTTGACGGCGATATTTATGGCCACCATGTGCATGTGGATTTTTTGTCGAAGTTGCGTGATGAACGGCGCTTTGATTCTTTTGATGCATTAAGGGCGCAGATTTCACAGGATGCCAAGCAGGCGCGGGCATTTTTTGCACGGTCATAATCGGTGCGCGGGCAGGTCTATTCCTTCTTATCCGGGGGTTCCCGGTATTGGTCGCGATCGCCTTCCGGGAAGGGGAAGCGGTATTTGCCATAACGGATGAGCAATGCGGACCCCGCCAGTATCAGGATGGCGGCGGCGACAGCAATCACTTCCCAGCTGTCGATATTTTTGATGTCCAGTGCCAGATAACGGGCGAGCGCTACAATGGCAATATACAGTGGCATACGCACGGGCAGTTTGCCGGAGTCCAGGTAAACAGCCACCATGGCGACGACTTCAAGATAAATGAACAGTAGTAACAGGTCGGCCAGAGTGACCAGACGCTCATCCACCATGCGGAGGATTTCCTGGGCACCGGCAATGAGGGTGGCGATGGTGATGATGGCCAGTCCGGCGTATTCGATAAGTTTGAGCAGGCGTCGGCTTGCTTGGTAGGTTTTGCCTGTCATGACGAGAAGATTAGCACGGAAATATGAAGAAACGGTGACTATGACGGTTTTTCCGTGGTTTGGCTGGCCGTCGACCATGGTGAGCGGGTAAAATGCTCCGCTTTGGTGGTTTCCTTGCGAGGCTGTCCAGTCAACCCTTAACTTTGATGAGAGATGCCCTAACGTGAGCGAGTCGAACGACTACAAGTCTACCCTGAACCTGCCTCAAACCGATTTTCCCATGCGTGGAAACCTGGCTAAACGCGAGCCGGACATGCTGAAAAAATGGGAAGCAACCGGTTTGTACCAAAAACTGCGCGCAGCGGGTGAAGGTCGGGAAAAATTTATCCTGCACGATGGCCCACCCTACGCCAATGGTGATATTCATATCGGCCATGCGGTGAACAAGGTGCTGAAAGACATCATTGTTAAATCCAAAACCCTTAGTGGTTTTGATGCGCCTTATGTGCCGGGCTGGGATTGTCATGGTCTGCCCATCGAGCTCAATGTGGAAAAAAAGATTGGCAAGGCCGGAGCAAAAGTCGATGCCGCTACTTTTCGTGAGGCCTGTCGCACGTACGCGCAAAAACAGGTGGATGGCCAGCGTGAGGATTTCAAACGCCTGGGCATTTTCGGTGAATGGGATAACCCGTATTTGACCATGGACTTCCAGTTTGAGGCGGATATTATCCGCACGCTTGGCAAGATCATTGATGCGGGGCATCTGCACAAAGGCTCCAAGCCGGTACATTGGTGTACTGATTGCGGTTCGGCACTGGCCGAAGCGGAAGTGGAATACGAAGATAAAACCTCGCTGGCGATTGATGTGCGTTTTGCGCTGCTGGATGAATTGGCGTTGTTTGCACGTGTGCATCATGTCGAAGACAGTGACGGCAAAAAACGCACAGGTGAAGGTCCCCTCTCTGTGGTTATCTGGACAACGACGCCATGGACGCTGCCCGCCAATCAGGGTGTAGCGGTGAATCCGGAGCTGGATTATGCCGTGGTGCAAACGGAAGGTGAGCATGGACCGGAGCGTTTGATTCTCGCCGAGGCTTTGCTGAAAGATGCCATGGGGCGTTGGGGCCGCAGTGATTATCGTGTGATTGCCTATTGTCGTGGTGCTGACCTTGAAGGTCTGAAACTGGGGCATCCTTTTTACGCACGGGAAGTGCCGGTGATTCTGGGTGATCATGTCACCACTGAATCCGGTACCGGCTGTGTGCATACCGCGCCCGGTCATGGTCAGGAGGATTTTGTGGTGGGTATGAAATATCACCTGCCAGTGGAAAACCCCGTGGGGGGTAACGGTGTGTTCCTGCCCGACACGGAATTGTTTGCAGGGCAGCACGTCATGAAAGCCAACCCGCAAGTGGTCGAGGTATTGAAAACCAAGGGCACGCTGGTGCATGAAGAAGCACTGCGCCACAGCTACCCGCATTGCTGGCGGCATAAAACGCCGATCATCTTCCGCGCGACACCACAATGGTTTATCAGCATGACCAAAAATGGCTTGCGTGATGCGGCGATGAAAGAAATTGAAAAAACAGACTGGATGCCCGATTGGGGCAAGGCGCGTATTGAAGGCATGGTCACCAATCGCCCGGACTGGTGTATCTCCCGCC
>WFQM01000069.1 GCA_015487095.1 Gammaproteobacteria bacterium
GGCTGGGGCAGTCAGATTCGCTCCTACGTGCTGGATCAATCGCGCATCAAGGATTTACGCACCGGTGTGGAAACGGGTAATACACAAGCCGTGCTTGATGGTGGGCTGGATCAGTTTATTGAAGCGAGTTTGAAATCCGGGCTTTGATTGTTGAGCAGCACAATAATATCCATCTCTTTTCCCCTCACCCAACCCTCTCCTCAAAAGGGAGAGGGAGATAATCTAAAAACATAATGAGACACACATCATGTCAGACAACAACAAACAAAAAACTGAAACCGTAGAAGACACTAACGCGCTTATTGCACAGCGTCGCAGTAAATTGTCAGCACTGCGCGAAACCGGGAACGCTTTCCCCAATGACTTCCGTCGTGATGTGATGGCCGGTGAGTTACACGCCGAATACGGAGAAAAAACGAAAGAAGAGCTGGCAGATAATCCTGTACGTGTGAAAATAGCGGGGCGTATGATGAGCCGTCGCGTCATGGGCAAGGCCAGCTTCGCCCATGTGCAGGACATGTCGGGCAAGATGCAATTGTTTGTGACCCGTGATGATCTGCCCGAGAATTTCTACAATCAGCAATTCAAAAAATGGGATATCGGCGACATCATCGGTGCTGAAGGCGTATTGTTCAAAACCCAGACTGATGAATTGTCAGTGCGTGTGGATGATATTCGTTTGCTTACTAAATCCCTGCGTCCGCTACCGGAAAAATGGCACGGCCTTGCAGATCAGGAAACCAAATATCGGCAACGTTATGTGGACCTCATCATGAACGAGGTCACACGAACCACATTCCGGGTACGTTCACAGGTGGTGGATTATATGCGCCGGTTTTTACTGGAGCGTGATTTCATGGAAGTGGAAACACCCATGATGCACGTTATTCCCGGTGGTGCCACAGCACGTCCATTTGTGACTCATCATAATGCTTTGGACATGGGTTTGTATTTACGTGTTGCACCGGAACTGTATTTGAAGCGTTTGGTGGTGGGTGGTTTTGAGCGGGTGTTTGAAATCAATCGCAACTTTCGTAACGAAGGTTTATCGACTCGCCACAATCCCGAATTCACTATGGTGGAATTTTATCAGGCCTATGCCGATTATAAAGATTTGATGGATCTCACCGAAGAAATGCTACGCGGTATGGCGCAGGAAATTCACGGTACTACCGTATTGCCTTATCAAGGTGAAGAATTCGACTTCGGTAAGCCTTTTGTGCGTATGACGATTGTGGAATCCATTCTGCATTTCAATCCCGATTTGCAGTTGGAAAATTTGCAAACTCTGGAAACTGCCCGTCAAATAGCCGAAGCACTTAAAATCCCGTTGAAGGACAGTTACGGTCTGGGCAAGGTGCAAATCGAAATTTTTGAAAAAACCGTTGAGCACAAGCTTAAAGATCCTACTTTTATTACCGCGTATCCCACCGAAGTGTCACCACTTGCGCGACGTAGTGATGAAGACCCGTTTGTTACCGATCGTTTTGAATTTTTTGTCGGTGGTAGGGAATTGGCTAATGGTTTCTCTGAGTTGAATGATGCCGAAGATCAAGCCGAACGCTTCCGCAAACAAGTGGAAGAAAAAGAAGCTGGTGATGATGAAGCCATGCATTACGATGAGGATTACATCACTGCTCTGGAACATGGTATGCCACCCACGGCAGGTGAAGGTATTGGCATTGACCGGCTGGTCATGTTGTTTACTGATTCACCCTCTATTCGCGACGTGCTGTTGTTTCCGCATATGCGGCCAAAAAAATGATAAGTATCTTTTTTATTGGGAGCTTTACCCATAGCGAAATAGCACAATGTACTGTCAATACTTGCAATATTCGTATGAAACGCCATCATTGATGGCAACATCATCTGAATGTATTGTTCAGGGTGATATTTCGCCACTATTTATTATTGGCGCTGAAAAATATGAGGAAGATGTGCAGCGACCTCAATTTCCACTAAATATGGGCCATATGTTAGCGGTAGAGTCATGAAGTTGCTTCAATATAGTATTTTATAGTCTTTCGCCGGGTGAATGAACATGATTGAAGAAAGTAAAAATCTGAGGCATATCAAAGTTGAAGGCTTTAAGTCTATCGCTAACCTCGATTTGCCGATGGAAAATATCAATATTTTGATTGGCGCTAACGGTGTAGGTAAAACTAACCTTATCTCTTTGTTTACTTTTTTAAGTCATCTGTCTCAGGGAAAGCTGAGGAACTATGTGCTGAATGAAGGTGGCACTGAACGTTTTTTTCATTTTGGCAGCAAACATACTGAACGAATGATGTTTGATTTAAGTGTGGGAATAAACGCTTATCACGTGGAGTTTTCCCCAAACCTGGATGACGATACTTTGGTGTTCAGTGAAGAATATTGCACAATTGACTCATCATATAAAAAATGGAATCTTTATCCCAAAAAAGGTGAAAGTGGTTTTGTTTCTGGGGAAACACCGGATAGCGAGCAGGTGAAAAAATATACACGGGAATATCTTGAAAAATGCCGAGTTTACCATTTTCACGATACCAGCAATCAGGCGAAATTCAAAAAAACTAACAAGCTGGCTAATGATTATTTTTTTGAAAAAGATGCGGCAAACATTGCACCTTTCCTGTACGACCTTAAGACGAGCAAATGGGAGGATGAAAAAAAATCATATCGGCAGATTGTTGCAGCAGTCCGGACGGTTGCACCCTTTTTTCATGACTTTTATCTTGAACCAAGTGGTGAGGTTGGAGATGAAAATATTATTTTACGTTGGACGCACACTCAGCATGATACGCCATTTAGCGCGAATGTACTTTCAGATGGCACCGCCAGATTTATCTGTCTAGCAACACTCTTTTTGCAGCCTAAGTTACGCCGACCAGATACCATTATTCTTGATGAACCAGAGCTTGGGCTACATCCGGCAGCATTGAATGTACTGTCAGATATTATTCATGCAACAGCTAAGGATACACAGGTTATCTGTTCCACGCAGTCAGTGGCATTTGCCAATTTTTTTGCACCGGAAGATTTCATTGTTGTAGATGCAAAAGATGGCGTATCGAGTTTTCGACGGCTCGAAAAAGAACCACTGGAACATTGGCTGGAAGAGTATGGCATGGGTGATATTTGGGCCAAAAATTTGATTGGAGGCCGCCCAGCATGGTAATAAGACTTGCCATATCGGTTGAAGGCTTAACAGAGGAGCGTTTTATCCAGAGTTTGCTTGTGCCGCATTTACAAGACCGGGGGATATATGCTGTACCACTACAATTGGGCAGTAGCGGTGGTGATGTTTCATTCCCCAGGATTAAAAAAGAGTTGAATAAACTTGCCAAAGGCTTTGACAAGGTAACGACACTTTACGATTTTTATGGTTTTAAGGGCAAAGGAGAAGAGGAAAATAAAGTATCTTTGGAACAAAAAATAGTTGATTGTGTGGCTGCTCCATTGCGTGACCAAATTATTCCGTATGTGCAGATGTATGAATTTGAAGGGATAATTTTTTCTTCGCCTGAAGCTATTGAAAATAATATTCTTCAACGTGGTTTGTCTGATTGGGCGAGTGGTGTGCTTCAACAGTTCGGTGGTGATCCTGAAAAAATTAATGATTCACCACAAACAGCTCCATCGAAGCGGTTGTTGAATAAAACGGATTATCTGAAAACAGTACATGGTCCAAATATTGCCAGCGAAATAGGGTTGGCTAGGCTGCGGGAAAAATGTCAGGGGTTTGATGCTTGGATGAATGAGCTTGAGGCATTACAGGAATAGGTGATATTTTTTGTCTGGCTGTAGCCGCAAAAAGGTTTTCTCTGCGTTAATAACACCACACATCTTCAAAGCACTTCCTTTGCTTTCACCACAAATTCGTTTTTCTGAAGTGACTAATGAGCCTGATATCGATTCAAATCAAACAGCCCTGCCTGTACAGGTTTGTTATCCCGGAATTTATCTTGAAACCAGTCGGCCTGCTCCCAAAATGTGGGATTGGTACGGCTCACACCATAACGTTCGATAAATGCTACATAATCTTCAGGGCTGCGAATATTGGCGCAGCGTTGGCTAAAATCATCAATTTCTGACAGAGCCACGGAGAGAAAGAAGTTGGGATAAGAGCCTTCCAGCCAGTTCACTACGGTCATCGTATCCTGTTTGATATCAGCACGATCCCGCTCATGTTCATCGGCCAGAAAAGAGGTAACATTTTTATAGGCCTTGTTGCGAATCAGGGTGTAGGCGAGGTCTTGCTCCGGTGTGTCAGCCCTGACCCGCACAAAGGTCACATCGGGAAAGGCGTGCAGGTTTTCACCCTGTAAGCGGGCAATGGCGTTCATGGCTTTGTCCACCCGGGTCTCAACATCGACAGGCAAGGAGCTTTTGCAATTATCCGCCTGGCTACAGCGATTCAGATTTTGTGCCTGCTGTGTTGCACCCGCGAGACGGATTTTCAGAAATTTATACAGTTCTTTTTGCGGGTCATCGGTGCGGTAACCATTGACGGCTTCTGTATTCAGCCATTCCTGCGGCGCAGAAAACAGCTTTTCGACACTTTCACGCTGACCTATGTACCAGCTGTCGCGTATGGCTTTGCGTTGGCTTACGGGCAGAAAGGCCAGAAAATAATCTTCCCCTTCCATGCGCAAAAAATCCATGTAGATTCGGGTACTCATGCGGTGTCCCAGATTACCGTACACATTGAAACCGGCCACTAGCAAGTAGTGGATGCGTTCAAATAACGGATAGTCGATGACCCAGGCGGTTTCCGGGTTTTCGCCCGCCAGTCCATAGGCAACTGAACCACTGTCAAAATGCCGAAAAACAGTGAGTGCGGCATTGGGGTTTTTGCCATCACCATCCCAGATGTAGTTCAGCGCATGGCCGATGTCGTGTGTGCCAATGGTTTTGAACCAGGCCTGTTTGCGTTCCATGTAGCGTCTCTGTCCCTGCCAGTAGTCGGTCCAGATACGCAGCAGGTCCAGATTACTGCCGCCATCGGCGGGGACTTGCAGATCGTTGCTCATTTCACCGATGAAGTCAGGATCATTCGTGATCACCGGTTGTTCGGGATCAAAAAACATCACCCAAAATTGATCTTCAATGACATTCAGGGCGATTTGCCCACGACAGACGGGCCCCTTGATGAATCCCTCGATAAAAAACCGTGCTTCATCCAGAAGAAAACGATAACGTGATGTTGCGGGCAGGGCGGCAAATACCTTGAAGGGATTGATGGCCAGCTCAGGCTGATAAGAGGGTAGTGTGTCCACGGTGTAAACTGGTTTGAGAAACAGCTCCCTATACCGTTCCATACGATGTGCAGAAAATTCGTAGACGATATGGTTTTTCGCCACAATGCCAGGGTGATAGCGCAGCAAGCGGTAGTAAAAGGGTGCGCTACCGGGGTCATCGAAGGGGCGTATTGTGGGGATTTCATCGATGGCCTGTCCAGGAGGCGTGCGTGAACGTACCAGTCGGTAGAATTCCCGTGGCGGTGAATCGGCAAAGTGAATATGTGCATGAAACAGATGTTCGTAGAGATAACGGTTGACCAGCTTTTGTTTGTTAGTGGTTCCGTTCAGAAACAGTTCCCAGTGTTTGATTTGTGGTTGCACGATGGCAGAAGGTGCGGGCGGTGCCGGTGTCTGCGCGCCCTGAGCCAACCAGGAAACCAAAGTCCGGTATTCCTGTTCCTGTAAATTGGGCATGGCATAAGGCATACCCCATAGAGGACGTTTACGCGCAAATTCATCCATGCCGTCCAGTGTCGGGCAGGTTTGCTCGCGATCCAGTTTCAGGGTGAAGCTGTCAGTGATTGTATTAACAGCAGGTTGCGGGTGTTGCTGTTTCAAGCGTAGCAGATGATACAGAACTGAGTTTTTCAGATTGGCTTCCGGGTCATTTTGAGGGCTTTCGTTGATCACCGGATGGAAATCACGGGACCGCCATTGGGCAGTATTTTTCGCGTCGATGAACAAGCGGGTCGGCTGCATGGGCGTTACCCGTGACGGATCATAAATACTCTCGGTGCTTGCACCGCGTAGCAAGCCTTCGGGAGAAGAGAGTTTCAATTGGCAGGGCGCGTCGTAACAGCCGTGACACACAACGCAGCGTCGCTCCAGCACAGGTTTTACCTGGTCTTCCCATGTCACGGGTTCACTTTGTGCAGCAATCGCCAGATCAGACTCGATGGACGCCGGTATGTCTTTCATCGTAAATTGCGATGTTAGAATTTCGTTGGCCAAAAAGCCGAGTAGCAGCACAGCAGAAATTATCAGCAGGTGCTTGCGGGTGATTATTTTGTAACGTCTGCTCAATTTTTTATACTCATCAGAAATGCAACATCAATAATAATTGTCCTGAATTTTTAAAAGTAAGCTAGCGGTTTTACAGGGGGTGGGTCAAGTCAATAAACATTCCTGACATCATGTTGTCAGGAGGGTAGGCGTATAGTCGGCTTTCTTTAATCACTGACGCAGGAGAAATACCGATGACTGACACGATGAAACAACATGGTGCTTTCAGCTGGAATGAGCTGATGACCACCGATGTCAATGCCGCGAAAACTTTTTATGGGGATATGTTTGGTTGGGCATTTGAGGACATGAAAACCAACGATATGGAATATACGATGGCCAAAGCCGGTGACCAGGAAGTGGCAGGTATCATGGGGATGACGCCCGAAGCCGGGGAAATGCCGCCGATGTGGGGGGCTTATGTCACCGTGGATGACGTGGAAGCCAGCGCAAAACAGGCGGAAGCATTGGGTGGCAAAATCCTGTTAGCGCCACGCGATATTCCGAATGTGGGGAAATTTTGTGTTATTTGTGACCCACAGGGGGCTGCTTTGTCTTTGATCACTTATCTCAAGAAATAGTCTCCTGATGCGACGTGCAGACAGGCTGTTCCAAATCGTACAATTTTTGCGCTCACGACGGGTGACAACTGCACGTTGGTTAGCGGAAGTGCTAGAGGTTTCCGAGCGGACGATCTATCGGGATATACAGGATCTGATGGCATCCCGTGTGCCCATAGAGGGAGAGGCCGGTATTGGTTACGTGATTCGGCGTGGTTATGATCTGCCGCCGTTGATGTTTACCCGGGAGGAAATCACTGCTCTGACGCTGGGAGCCCGTATTGTCAGCAGCTGGGCAGATCCCCGCCTGGCCATGGCTGCCCAGTCCGTACTGAGCAAAGTAGAAACGGTGCTGCCAGATTCCCTGAAAGGGGAGCTGGACCAGACCCGGTTATTTTCTCCCTTGGTAAGAATACCGACACAAGTCGCTAATTTCATGGAGGAACTGCGTAGCGCGGCGGATTGTCGTAACAAGGTCGTCATCACTTATACTCGGGCGGATGGTGCGGACTCAAATCGCATCATCTGGCCCTTGGGGTTATTTTTCTGGGGTACGACCTGGACATTGGGTGCCTGGTGCGAAATGCGCCAGGCCTTCAGAAATTTTCGACTGGACAGAATCGAAACATTGCAGGTTTCCGGGGAACAATATCCGAACGAACCCGGCCGAAGGTTGCAGGATATGATCACATGCGAAAAAAAAAGGATGAATAATAATGAAACGTTGTGAGTGGGTGAACGATGCGGAACCGCTGTATATAAAATACCACGATGAAGAATGGGGCGTTCCAGTTTATGACGACAGGAAACTCTTTGAGATGCTGATACTGGAAGGAGCACAGGCTGGTCTTAGCTGGATAACCATTCTCAGAAAACGGGAAACCTATCGTGAAGCGTTTGATGACTTTGATGCTGAAAAAATTGCCCGTTATAACAAGCGTAAATTCAACAGTCTTTTGAAAGATGCGGGTATTGTCAGAAACCGTCTCAAGATAAACGCGACCATCGTTAATGCACAGTGTTATCTGGCGATACTTGAAGAGTATACAAGCTTCAGCGATTACATTTGGCAATTTGTGGATGGCAAGCCTATTAAAAACCGCTGGAAAACCATGCAGGATGTTCCTGCTACGACTGACGAATCCGATGCCATGAGCAAGGCGCTCAAAAAACGGGGGTTTAAATTTGTCGGGTCTACGATTTCTTATGCCTTCATGCAGGCAGTCGGCATGGTGAACGACCATACCACTGATTGTTTTTGTTACAAGGCCGGGCGAACAAAAAAATAAACTTGCCGGGATACGTAATGGGTCTGCTTCAACAAAAAAATACTCAACAGGAAAATTCTGGTTCTGTTGTACTTAACAGCAGAAGGCTTATGCTGGCTCCCGTGTCACGCGCCTTTACCGAAGATATTTTCAAAGAGTTTACTGCTGATATTACACGTTACATGAGGCCAAAACCTGCCGGGCATATTGATGAAATTTGCAGGTTCATCGATGTCAGTGTAGAAAAAATGAATGCCGGAGATCAATTGGTGATGGCTATTCTGGATACTGAAACAGTGCAGTTTTCAGGTGTTTGCGCCATTCATGGAAAAGAGCAGGGCATTACTGCCGAACTGGGTATCTGGCTGAAAAAGAGTGCGCAGGGAAAAAGTCTGGGTCGTGAAGCGATTGCGCTTTTGGTGCAATGGGCAAAATACAATCTGGCATTGTCTCATCTTATTTATTCCGTTAATAAAAACAACATACCTAGCCGAAAAATTGCCGAGTCATTAGGCGGTGTTGTGGTTTCCGAAAGTCAGCGGAAATCACAATCAGGCAAGCACCTTGACGAACTGGTTTATCAAATAGATATATCTGTGGAGTTTGAGATTTAGATGTTGTTCAGGTTGAAAAAGGTTGAAAAATATCTGATTCCTTGTGTTCTCTGTGTCTTCGCACTTTTACATTGTATTTTCATTATCCAAACTCTGTAGGTTTCCATATTGATACGGGTTTTGTTTCTGTATCCCGAAAAATCCTGTTTAGCGGCATATACCCATAGCGTTTGGGATTTAGGTCTGAATGTGCATCATATTTATTTCATGGCAAGGCAAAATGACGCGGAATAGTCATTCTATTGCAAGACATTTTAACGCCGCCATGGAATCAATAGGGCGTGCAGTCAGGTCTAAATCCCAAACGCTATGGGTATATGTAAGCCTTTGGCAATATAGCTGTTGTACCCAGCCATCAGGTTCCCTGATTGAAATTCCCGGTGCGGAAAAAATAACGGAACTTTAGGGGTGTTTGCAGCGTTTTGTTCGGGACAAATTCGCGTTGTTAAATGATGTGTGTGACATCAATACCCGTGGCGTTTGGGATTTAGGTTTAAGTGTGCGTTATATTTTCTTCATGGCGAGGCGAAGTGACGTGTAATAGTCGTTCTATTGCAAGGAGTTTCAATGCGGCCATGGAGGAAACAGGGCGTGCATACGATCTAAATCTCAATCGCTACGGGTAAATAAGGGTCGCTCGAACAATAACTGTCTCATTGGTGAGCGGGTTCGGTTTTTTTGAGCCTGCACAAGACTCTGGTGGAACCGCTGCACTTGTTCCACCCTGCCTGCGTGCATCACTGATGTTGGCGTATTCATAATCCGGGAAGTGGTTTGTTTGTTCCGCCTCTTCAAAGACAAGGTAAAGCCGTAGGGTGGAACAAGCGCAGCGGTTCCACCAAAAGGTCAAGGGAAGAACATCAGTCCTTTCAACCCTTTCAGCCTGTATTACCCTTTACCCAACCAAAAAGCGACAGTTATTGTTCGAGCGATCCTTCGTGCTGTGTTTGATGGTGGGTATATCTGTGACAAATAAGTAATATGTGACTATCTAACTATCTAACTATCTAACTATCTAACTATCTAACGTCGGGTAGTAGTTATGCAGAATGGATGTGAACCAGTTCCCGGTTTTATTTCCTGAAACAAAGTATCAACTGTCACGGGTATATATGAAAAGTCACTATAGCAATAGTTATACCGATGTAAGGGGTAAAAAATGAAAGCATACCATCCGCAGTTTCCAAGACGAAAGGTCATTCCTAAGGGTATCTGGAATGGGTTTACCCAACTGATTTTCAGCTTACTCTTCTTTGTTGTGTCTGCTCAGCTGGCCGTAGCGGCTTCGCACCCTAATATGTATATAAATCAAGAAGAAATTGATGCGATAAAAAACAAAGTCACTGCAAACGTACAGCCTTGGGCTGGTGCATATTCCAAAGTTATAGAAGCGGCCAAATCAACACTGACAAAATCACCCGTGAGCGTGACTTTTCAAGGTAAGAGCAGTCGTCAGTATTTTACCGAGAAACCGTATTGTGGATGGCCGGATGGTTGTAGAGATGGTCAAATCAACCCTAACGCAGATCGGGGAGACTACATCGCGGCGATCAAGTTAGGCGACGCAGTGCGGGACTTGGGTCTGGCTTATGCATTTACCGGTGAGGCACAATATGCTGAGAAGGCGATTGAATTTATCCGTATCTGGTCGGTGAATCCGGATACATCAATGAAACCGACGACGGCAGCAGGTAACCGTATCGAGTTATTTATTACCTTGCCGGGTTATCTTTATGGCGCAGATTTGATTTGGAACTATGCTGGATGGAATGTTGACGAGAAAGCCACTTTTCGCAATTGGGTGCAGACGCTGGGGAATCAGGCAATGTCCAGCGGGGCGGGTAATAACAATTTCGCTAACTGGCGTGTAGTCTTGATTGCTGCGGCCGGAGCCTTGTTGGATGACAGTACGTTATTGGGTTTCGCAGCAATGGAGTGGAAACGCCTTCTTCCATTGCAGATGAACGGCGAGGGTAGCGCAACCGCAGGAATTATGGGTCAGGAGCAGGGCCGAACCAAAGGGTTGCATTATTCACTCTATGCGATCAATGCGATGATTCAGGGGGCTGAAATCCTGCGTCATCGTAATGTTGATCTTTATAGTTATAAAGACCACAAAGGCAGGGGGTTGGAATTGGCCCTGGATTTCATCACGCCATATGCTATTAATCCTGCCGCCTGGACGGCTGCCGGGTACCCGCAAATTACGACGATTACTCAAGACGACAGCATGGCGTTGTATGAGTTGGCCTATTCCCACTACAAAAAACCACTTTATCTGGATGCGATCAATCGCTGGACCCGTCCTCTGGATGAAATTCGGGTGATGGGCATTAATACGCTCACACATGCGAACCTGTTTGATCTGGATTCCACACAACTTCCTACAGTCGCCCCACGCATTACCACACAATCTTCTTCGCAAACCGTTGATGAAGGTGCAACGGCCACGTTTAGTGTAACCGCCAGCGGTAGTGCGACATTAAATTTCCAATGGTTTCGTAACGGGTCGGCAATATCGGGAGCGACAAACGCCAGTTATACCGTAGAGCAGGTGTCATCCGCCGATAACGGTGCAGTGTATCGCTGTGAAATCAACAACAGTGCAGGACGTGTTGTCAGTGATGATGCTAGCTTGACCGTACAGATGGACATCACGGCCCCGACTATTGATGCTGGTATGGTGCGTGGTTTTGATCAAGTGGATATCCTGTTCAGTGAGGCGGTGACCGCAGCGAGTGCTGAAATGACAAGGAATTATCAAATTACCCCGGACATTGCCGTGTTGAGTGCGACATTGATGGATGATGGACGGACGGTTCAGTTGCAGGTCAGTGATCTGGCAGACGGAGTGGGCTATACCATCACAGTGAACAGTGTCCAGGATCGCTCATCAACTGCCAATGAAATTGCTCCAGGCAGTAACATATCGCTGATGTATGAACCCAGCGAAGGATTTGAAAACGGTATTATTCCGGTTGGCTGGAGCCCATTAATCGCATCACGATGGTCTGTGGTAATGGATGAAGGCGACAATGCCTTGCATTTGAACACGTCAAATTATTCTCCTTCGACTGGTGAACGTCCAGGAGAAATTATTTTGTTGCCGAATAGCTACGAAGACTTCACATTTGAAGTGCAGGCAAAGCTGAATGAGCCGATGTCGAATGCGAATGCAGACTATGTGCTGGTATTCGCTTATCAGGATAAAAATAATTATTACTACATGATGTTTAATGATGCCCAGAACAATACCCAATTGTTTCGGGTAATCGATGGTAGCAGAGAGGAGCTGAATACTGCAGATTCCGATTGGATCACCGATACTGCGTATCATACTGTGTCGATAAAACGACAGGATAACCGGATAGAAGTCCGGTTTGATAACAAGGTGGCATTGCAAACCACGGACAGTACCTTCGGTGCGGGTCAACTGGGATTAGGCTCATACAACGATTCGGCCTATTTTGATAATGTGCGTGTGGTTGGTACCGCCCGTGTGATTACGGGCATGGTCGATACTACACCCCCCTTAATACCGATAAATGTAACAACCACTTTGGTGGGAATAAATACAATAAATTTAAACTGGGGCGCGGCTGAGGATGTGGAAAGTGGAATAACGAGTTACAAAATATACCGTGATGATATTTTGCAAGAGACGGTTGATGGAAAAAGTTACTCCGATAACGGGTTACAGGCGTCAACAACCTATCGTTATGCCATTGCGGCGGTTAATGGTGCTGGCCTGGAAAGTGCGAAGAGTGCCGAGTTGGTAGTATCCACTGATAGTAACGATATACCCCCTGTTTCAAATGGCAGTGGTGCCGGTGCCATGAGCTGGTTTGATATGTTGCTGGTATTGTTTGGTGTAGGCATGCTCACTGCCCGTTACAGGTTACCGCGAAAGATGCCCCAAAGAGATTAAGTTGGGAGTTTTCACCCGAAATATAAAAATAAGAAATGATGTTGGTATCAACAGCAATCATGGTCTGCCTTCATTTTGGCCGCATTCAGATCATTGTCGCTCAAAGGGTGCTCAGCCATTTTTGCTCTCAACTTTCTGGCTACAGCAATATGCTCAGAAATATCAACTTTATGCGGGAGAAGTGTGCGTTCCACACAGTAGAGTATTTCACTATTCATGCTTCGGTGGTAAGCCTGGGCCGCTTCCTTGAGACGAGAGTAAAGATCATCGGGTATATTTTTATAGTCAGGGCTGGCATAGAATCGATCTCCGTAAGAACCAGTATGGTTTCATATAGGTTCCTGTGTTTGAGTGGGTCAAAGGGAAATGTTGCCCAGAAAGCTGAATTTCGATGAGAGCCTGGGAGCCAGGAATTATAGAGGGTCGATAGTGACATTATAGCTTCCGTCGCCTTTAGGCTTAGGATTGCTCGAACACTAACTGTGGCTTTTTGGTTGAGTAAAGAGTAATACAGACGGAAAGGACTGATGTTCTTCCCTTGACCTTTTGGTGGAACCGCTACGCTTGTTCCACCCTACGGCTTTACCTTGTGTTTGAGTAGACGGAACAAACAAACTACTCTCCTGATTCTGACCTGGATTATGAATACGCCAACGTCAGTGATGTACGCAGGTAGGGTGGAACAAGCGTAGCGGTTCCACCAGAGTCTTGTGCAGGCCCAAAAAAACCGAACCCGCTCACCAATGTGACAGTTATTGTTCAAGCGATCCTTAGATCCTATGCAGCCTGAATAGCTGGTTGTTTTGCCTGTCTGAATGACTCGCTATGTGGATTTGTTCAACTCATGCACCATCCGCCCCAATGTAATCATCGCTTTTTCCAGCACCTCGTTCCACGGTTGTGCGCAATTGAGCCGGATAAAGTTCCGGTATTTTTGCGTGGCGGAAAATATCTGTCCCGGCGCAATACTGATGCGTTGTGCCAATGCTTGCTGGCAAAGTTGCAGTGAATCCACTTTTTTGGGTAATTCAATCCAGATAACAAAACCGCCTTGCGGTTGCGTAACACGGGTTTCCTGCGGAAAGTATTTACCAACGGCCCGAATCATAATGCTCACCTGTCGTTGATAATCGCGACGCACCTGACGCAAATAACGGTCATAACCGCCTTGCTGGAGAAAATCGGCAATCGCATATTGTGGCAGAGTCGGTGTGGCAAGACTGGTGACGTATTTTCGATATTCTATTTTTTCCCGGTATTTTCCCGGAATGACCCAGCCGATTCGGAGCCCCGGTGACAGGCTTTTGGAAAACGATGAGCAATAAAGCACTTGTTCATTTTTATCAAAAGCACTGACCGCGCGTGGCCGTTTGGCATCAAACCCCAGGTCACCGTAGATGTCGTCTTCGATCAGTGGAATATCAAATTGCGCCAGTAAATCCACTAGTGCCTGTTTGTTTTCATCCGGCATTGTGCAACCCAACGGGTTACTGGAATTAGGCACCAGTGCGCAGGCTTTCACGGGCCATTTTTCCAGTGCCAGAGAAAGGGCGGCAAGGCTGATGCCAGTGTGTGGGTCTGTGGGTATTTCCAGTGCTTTCATGCCCAACACTTCGATGGCTTGTAACAGACCATAAAACGCCGGGGATTCAATCACAATAACATCACCGGGTTTCGCGATGGTTTGCAGGCAAAGTGTCAGCGCCTCCTGGCAGCCGCTGGTAATAATGATGTCATCAGGATGTGTCTGGCAGCCAGCCTCTGCCATGCGCCGTGCAATTTGTCGTCGCAACTCCGGATTGCCGGGCGGGAATTGGTAGGTGGAAAGTTCGTTACCGTATTTGCGGACAGTGGATGACAGTGAGCGCTGGATCGCGCGCGTGGGTAAAAAGCTGGGGTGGGGCACGGCGGCACCCAGTTGCACAAAGTCTGCTTCATTGGCGGCTTGCACCAGACGTAAAACCAATTCCTGGCCCGTGACCGGTGTCGGCTTTGTCGAAGGACGTGACAGGGCAGGCGGACTCGGCACCGGCCAGGGTTGTGTGCGCACATAGTAGCCAGAACGCGGGCGTGCCTCGATTCGCCCCTCGTCTTCCAGCAAGCGCTGTGCCTGCACCACAGTGGAAATACTGACGCCAAATTGCTCGCTCAGTTTACGCACCCCCGGTATGCGGTCACCGGGCAGGTACAGACTTTGATCAATGCGTTCAGTCAATTGCCGGGCAATGGTTTCGTAGAGCTTGTGCAAAATCAACCCTCCAGCGGTGAGTGGGGTACAGATTGGCCGTTTATGAATCGGTACAGTTCAATATAAGATATAACTGTACCGACAAATATTAACTCATGCTGAATCTGTATTGTTTTGAGTGTGCCGATTATCCTGTGTGCCTGTCAACTGACAAGGCAAAAGATGAAAAAAGAAACACAGGGATTGCTGGCAGGTTTTGCAGGTATCACGATATTTGCCTTGACGCTGCCCGCGACACGCCATGCCATCGTGTACCTTGATCCGGTGTTTGTGGGGCTTGGCCGATCTGTGCTTGCGGCATTGGTGGCCGGTGTATTGCTGTTGATGTTCAAGGCTCCTATTCCGACAAAAAGTCAGTTTGTACAGTTAATGATTGTGGCGCTGGGTGTGGTGATCGGCTTTCCACTTTTTTCTGCACTGGCAATGAAAACCCTGACAGCTGTCCACGGTGGGGTGGTTGCCGGTGTGTTGCCCATGATGACTGCCATTGCCGGTGTTTTGCTGACGCGGGAAAGACCGTCTATGGGTTTTTGGTTAACCGGTCTGGCGGGCTGCCTTGTGGTGATACGTTTTGCGTATCCGGAAGGTTTTCAGCATGTGCTGGCGGGCGATGTGTATCTTGCGCTTGCAGTTATTTTCGCCGCTTTTGGCTATGCACTGGGCGGTCGTTTATCCACAGAGCTGGGTGGATGGCAGGTGATTTGCTGGGCGCTGGTGTTGGCTTTCCCGCTGGTGCTGATTCCTTCAGGAATGCAATTGCCAGCGGCGACACAACACATTCCTGTGACGGCCTGGCTGTGTTTTCTTTATCTGGCACTAGGCAGTCAGTTACTGGGCTTTGTTTTTTGGTACAAGGCTCTGGCTTTGGGCGGCATTGTGCGTGTTAGCCAGATACAATTGTTGCAACCGTTTATTACACTCACGGCGGCGGCGTTATTACTGGGCGAGCAACTGGATGGGCGTACATTATTTTTTGCACTGCTGGTGGTGGCAGTGGTGGCGTTGGGCAGACGAATGCGGGTCAGGAACGTACCAGAACCCGATAACAGGAGTTTATGAATGAGTCAGCAAAACAGATGGCCAATATTTCA
>WFQM01000070.1 GCA_015487095.1 Gammaproteobacteria bacterium
GTCGTCATCCACCATGATCTGATAATTTTTTTCATCCTGTGTAAAAGTCACGCTGACGTTGCCTTGTGCATAGCGTTGCGCATTTTGCAGCAGGTTTCCCACTGCTCTGGCCATTAACCGGGGCTCGAAACGGGCATGTTTGACATTTGTTCCAGTCATTTCAACGTTGATTGACAAGTTGTTTTCGCCGGTTTTTATCTGCTGGATGATGCCTGTCAGCCAGGGCTTAACGTCCTGACGCTGAAATTTCAGCTCTGGTTTGTCACGATCAAAGCGGGCATAGGTTAATAACTCGACCACCAGTTGATCCAGTTCATCAATGTCGGCATTCATACTGGCGATATAGCGTTTTTTGTCTGCTTCATCAGAGGATGACTGCAACATTTCCATGCCGAAACGCAGTCTGGCCAGCGGTGTTCTGAGTTCATGTGAAACCGCATTGGTGAGTTCTTTATGTGAGGAAATTAAACGTTGAATGCGATTTGCCATGCCATTGAATGTTTCAGCCAGCCCCAGTAAAACGGAATGTTTTGATAACGTGGCCCGTATGCTGAAATCGCCTCTGCCAAAAGCGCTGGTACTGACCGTCAGGCGTTTGAGGTCTCGCCACAGCGGAAAGACCCAAAATAATACGGCCAGTGCGACCAAGGCGGCGAGAAATACCATTAAAATAGATTGCAGATAACTGAGTGTTAATGGTTCAGTAAACGGGCCCAGTTTGATCACAAAGGGACTGCCAGCTATAGGGCGATAGATAAACTCATTATTATTACCTTCCCGTATTTGCACGACAATTTCGCCATTCTCCAGGCGCTCAATTTTTGCGGGCGGTAATTCAACCTGGGATTTTTCCAATAAAACAACAGGAAAATTGAAGCGTTGACTTAAATCGGCCATTGCTGTCGGCCAGGTGCTTTGAGGCTGTTCTCGCAGGTTCATTTCAATCAGGCTGAATGTGCTGCTGGACAGGCGTCGGCTGTCATCGGCCATCGTCTGTTCAAACGGGAATTCCAATACCCATTTGCTTCCAGGAATGCGTTTATAACAGTGGATGGCATCATCGACATGGGTAAATACCATTTCACCACGATTCAGGCGTTCCATCATGGATGGTGAAAAGGTCAGTGATTCAAGTGACAGCAGGCGTATGGTATAGCCGTCACCCTGATTTAATGTGTGAATCAGCTTTGGCCATTGTTCTTCAGGCAGGGTTTGTAAACGCTTTTCAAGCAGGGCATAAGTACCTTGGGTCAGGTCGCCTAGATAACGATCCAATGTGCCTTGTAATATGCTGTTGAGATTGGATATGCCCAAAAAATAAATGATAACCACGAGGGCAAAAACGGAATACAGCTTTAAAAAAAGGCGTCCCATTTTTTGTGTCTATTTCCAGGCTTCTTTGACAAACAGATAACCTTTGCCACGAATTGTTTTGATGCGGAAGGGGCGGCTGGTATCGTCCCCCAGTTTTTTTCGTAAACGAGAAATGCGGATATCCACGGAACGATCCAATCCATCGTAACCAATGCCACGTAGTTGATCCAGAATAGTATCCCGGGTTAATACTTCTCCAGCATGGCTAGCCAGTAACCACAGTAATTCGAATTCATTGGTGGTGAGATTCAGCGTTGCATCATTCAACCAGGCTTCACGGGCTGTGGTGCTTATACGGAAACAATCGTAATGAATGTCATGCACGTCATTTTCCTGTAGTGACGGTTGTAGGGATTGTGAAGGAAAGCGGCGTAATAATGCACGAATGCGGGCCAGTAATACCCGAGGTTGTACTGGTTTGGTAACGTAGTCATCGGCCCCGATTTCCAGACCGACAACCTGATCGATATCTTCGTCTCGTGCGGTGAGCATGAGGATTGGCCCGGAATATTTTGGGCGCACAGTCTTGCAGATTTCCAACCCATCCATTCCTGGCAACATCAGGTCTAATACGACCAAATCAGGCGCTTCGACGATGATGCGCTGGCAGGCTTTGTCGCCTCTGTGCTCAATGGATACCGCCATTGCCTGTTGCTGCAAATATTCCTGGACGAGGGTGGAGAGTCGGACATCATCCTCAACCAGCAATATTCGGGTATTTGCCTCGGGCATTGAAGGCACGTTGTTTTACCTCACATCAGGGATAGTGTGTCCATTATAGCTATCTGGCTTTGTTTGTACTGTTGCGGCTGTGTGCGATATTTGTATCAAAGTGTAACGGTGGGTATTGTTGGAATGATTGATAATCAAGCGCTAAAAACATCTGTTTTAAAGATCACTGGGCAATGTTATTAAGTGTAGGTTGGTGGTGAGCTTGCGAACCCCAACGGAATCGACGATGTTGGGGTTCGCAAGCTCACCACCAACCTACGGTACGCCGTTTTTTGTTAGCTTAAGGATATTGGATCACCGGATATTTAACGCAAAGGTCACAAAGACGCAGAGGGCGCAAAGTTTTTAGTGTTTTTCTCTGCGTCCTTTGCGTCTCTGCGACCTCTGCGTTTATAACACGTCACTTGTCAGCATCACGGCAATATATTTCCCACTATGCCGGAA
>WFQM01000071.1 GCA_015487095.1 Gammaproteobacteria bacterium
ACTCACTACCCTGCCGGAAACCTTGTCGCCAGTGGCCAATGTACATCTTGATGCGGTAGAACACGGCGATGGCATCGTGTTTATGCATGCGGTAAAAGAAGGGCCAGCTAACCAGAGTTATGGTTTACAAGTGGCCGCGCTGGCGGGCGTGCCCAAAACCGTGATCAAACGTGCGCAGCAACGTCTGCTGCAACTGGAAAGCCAGAGTGCCAATACACCTGCTGGAAAAGCTGTTGAACAATTTTCACTGTTCGCTCCCCCAGCGGAAGATCATCCCGCACTGGATGCACTGAAAGAAATCAACCCTGATGAATTAAGTCCACGCGAAGCACTGGAAGCTCTTTATCGTTTGCGTGATTTGAACAATGAATGACGCCCGATCAAACTCCTGCTCAACTCATTATTGTTAACGGGATAAACGCTAACTATGTTTATGTCTTACCGCCAGCCTTCGCCAGAACGTATCCAGGAGGCCGTGGATCTCGCCCTCGCATCAGGCATGCTTATGGCGGACACCCATGCCTCGTTTACCCATGCTCCCTTTACCGCATTTCCCTCGGCCTACCCACGCGCGGCTTATAATAAAGCCCTCGCCGTTGCCATTGATTTTAACCAACTGATAACCCGGGTGGCGATGGATCACGATTTCCTTGCCCGAATCACTCACGACATTGCTTCAGCAGACCCTTTTACAGCTAAATTATTCAACAGTTATCTTGAAACACGTCCAGCCGATAGGGCTTTACCTCCCGGATTGGGGCTCTTTCGGTCAGATTATTTGTTGCAGGCCAGTGCTGCTACCTCGGGTGATTGGAGCAATGCGTTACGCCAAGTAGAGATCAACACCATATCATCCGCTTTTGGTGCCCTAAGCAGTCGCCTCAGCGAGCTGCATCACTACTTGGCCGCACGCCATGGAAACATCGATTCACAGGTACTGCCCAGTAACCCGGCCCAAAGCGGAATGGTGGACGCGCTGGCCAGTGCCTGGCGACATTATGGAGAGGCTGATGCCGTTATCCTGTTCGTCATTCAAGCAGACGAACGCAATATTTTCGACCAACGGCATATGGAACATATGCTGTGGACCCGTCACGGCATAGCCGTTGTGCGTCGTACCCTGGCCCAGCTTAGTGAGCACGCCTGCCTTAGCGCTGACAGTCATCGTTTGCGCATCGAAAACCAGGAAGTGGCGCTGGTCTATTTCCGGGCTGGTTACACACCCAGCGACTACGATGATGAGAGGGCGTGGCAAGGGCGTGTGTTATTGGAACGTTCAATGGCTATCAAATGCCCGACTCTGGCAATGCAGCTTTGCGGCACTAAAAAAATGCAACAATGCTTAGCCGAGCCCGGTGTGCTGGAGCAGTTTCTTGATGATCAGCAACAATGTCAACGCCTGCGCTCCTGTTTCGCCGGGCTATACAGACTGGATGACCGGAAAGCAGTGGATCGCGCCCTCATGAACCCCGAAAATTATGTGCTTAAACCCCAGCGCGAAGGCGGCGGCAACAACCTGTATGGTCAGGATATGCGGCGGGCGCTTGCGGCGATGGATAAATCCAAATTCCCTGGCTGGATACTCATGGAATATATCCGTCCACCCCGGTCCAGTAATTTTCTGATACGCGACGGGCAATGCTCGGCAGAAATTCCAACGGTAAGCGAGCTGGGTATCTTTTCCATGTGTCTCAACCAAGGTGATACATTACTCGAAAACCGTGCATTAGGGCATCTGCTACGCACTAAGCCGGAAACAGAAAAAGAAGGTGGTATCGTCGCGCGTGCGGCAGTATTGGACAGCCCCTGCCTTGTAGACTGAATTCGCATCTATCGCACGATACCATTCTGGTTCGATACACCTGAAAACTCATAAGCGCTGCTATATGGGCATAGGCTTCTACAATCCAATTATTTTTTCAAGGTTATATATCTTTCATTATTCAACCATCTATAATACCGCCAGATTTTTTCCATGGGGTCGCAACGAGAGTAAATAACAACAAATAACAACTAAGGTAAACCGGGCTAGAAGGATTACTCTAACGCTGTTTTGGAATTAAAGGCCGGAGTGCCCACACCCCTGAAATATAGCCGGGTTATCTGGTTATGAGTGTGATTGGAGCAATAACAATAAGACAAAGGATGGTCTACAAGCAATGAAACTACTGATTACCTACCCACTAGACGATAAAGTGTTAACAACAATTCTGGCGGATAACATCACCTATCGGCCTGACCTGGAAATCAAGGGGAAACGCTTTCTTCAGCCAACATTGGCTAAGCATCGCCCTGATATTCTCATTACCCGTACGCTACCGAGCGAAGCCATCCTCTGTGACTGGTATGCAGCCATGCCGTCACCCCCGGCCATCATTCTGGTGGAGCAACTCTCAATAACGACGCTCAAAACAATAGGTGGCATACGAATTTATCAACCAGAGGAAAACCTGGATATTCATCCAGACCTCTGGGCTTTGCAATTGGCCGAGCGAATCAGCACCCGCAAGCTCGCCATACCCGCGATGTCGGCAAGCCGACCAAAGAATAAGCACGTTATCCTGGTCGGTGCTGGCATCGTTAATTTGATAACTGCATTTTATCTGGTGCGCGCTGATTATCACGTCGTTATCATAGATGCGTTACAGGATCCCCGCGATAATGGCCTCTGGTCTGATTACGGTTGCAGCCACGGCGGCCACGATGCACGTATGTTCACCCTGACTGAAGCTGACAGCTACCACGACCAATCACCACCCCAGAAAGGAAAGAAGCATAATTCTCTATTCCGAAACGTTGTCGGCAACTTAGGTTGGGATGCTCGAAAGCCACAAAATGAAAGCGTCACCGATGCAAAATGGATACAACGCTATGAGGCAGTTCCTCCCTGGCTGGCGAGAATATATGAGCGTGACATACTCAGCTTCAATGCCGAAAGTCTGCCGCTTTGGTTAAGTATGAGAACCGAGTGTCCCGAATTGTTTGAGGGAGTGTTGCACGACGGTATTGTGCGCCTGTTTGCGGACAAGTCCCACTATCAGGCCGCTAAAGTGCGACATTCAAAACTGGATTCGTTGGTCAAAGCCTTGACGCAAGAAGAACTTAGTGAAACCTATCCAGGGTTAGCCATCCCCAGCGCTAACGGCATGATCGCCGGCGCCATGGAAACCATTGGTTTTACAGTTAACATACACCAGCTGACAACGCGGTTGCTGGCTTACCTGGAAAAACAAGGTGTCCGCTGTTGCTGGAAACAGCCCATCAAAAAAATTCTTCGTAATGACGAAGGTGATGTAACCGGCCTGATCTCGAACAAAGGGGAGCATGTCGCCGATCACTATGTACTCTCTCCTGGTGCCTTCGGCAATGCGCTGCTTCAGGGGAGCGTCAGCGATGGTGCCATCCATGGGGTATTGGGTGCCTGGGCAGTTCTGCCTAACCTGGAGCCGCGATTGCATCATTCACTCAAAATTGCTCGCAAAAATCACATAACCGAAGATATGAACGTCACTGTGGCGACGGATTCTCAGGGCCAGCCTATCCTGATCCTGGGGTCGGGTTATGGCTTTACCGGGATTGACCCTGAAAACATTGCGGCAGAACAATTGGACATCATCTATCAGGGCATAGAAGACACAGCCCGGCATTTCTTCCCTGCTGCGTACAATCAGGCCCAGGCTGACGGCAGCCTCAAAGCTCAACGACGGTATTGTATCCGCCCCTGGACAGCGACGGGTTTGGGCATTTTCGAGAGCATGCAGACAGCACAAGATGGTTTGCTCATCATCACTGGCGGCCACAACACCGGTGGTTTTGCTCAAGCTCCAGCCATCGGCATGGCTGTTCTGGCAAGCCTTCAAGGGAAACATCACCCCATGCAAACGCTTTATCACCCGGCCCGTTACAGCGCATTTACGAATACAACGGAGCAGCCGTTATTGTGCGTATAATCGAAGCCGAAAATGGCTATTGGTTCGATGCGTCAGCAAGCGGACAACGACCTCGCATCTTAGCTCTATGCTCCGATGACCCTCAGCAACAGTATTTACTCGCTGAACTTAATGCCCGCTTCAATCTGGTGGGTGCGATCGTCGAACCGGGTCAGGCACAACTCCATCGTCTGTGGCAGCAAGGCCGTTATAAAGATGGCCTCTACCGCCAATGGCAAAACCAGCGCCAACGATGGAGTGGTCGAGCCCGTTACCGGCGAGAGTATTTCGCATCCCTGATGGATGCCCCGAACATTCCAGAAACAGTCGCTGTAGACTGGATCGGCTCCGACCGCACCCTTGAAGCCATTCAGGATGCAGCGCCTCACATTACCATTGTATGCGGCACAGGCTATATCCCCAGCCGGATCATTGCGGCATCAGGTTTAATGATTAACATACACGGGGGTTATTTGCCTGATTACCGTGGTAATCATTGTGTATTTTTTGCCTATTACCATAGTGATTTCGAAAAAATTGGCGCAACCTTGCATCTTGTCACTCCCCAACTGGATGGCGGTGAAGTCATTGAAGTCATACGGCCACCGATTTATCCTCATGACAACGACGAACATCTGTATTGTCGGGCACTACACAGCGGGATGCAGCGTTTATTTACCCTTTTGGCAGCATTCGAAAACGGTGATGCCCCTATAGCGGCCACGCCACAAACCAGCGAAGGGCAATTATTTCGACACAGCAGTCGTAAACCCTGGATGGATCTTAATCTGTGGTTGAAAAGACGGCTACTCGGTCGGCATCACGTTCCCTGCCTCCCTCCACCACCGAACTAAGCGACTGTCTTTCATGAGCAATCGACCAACATTAGCGTTAGGTCTGCTGTTGGCGATAGCTGCCACCCTGGCCTGGTCGGGAAATTTTATCATCGCCCGGGCATTTTCAACGGACATCGGCCCCATTACATTATCGACTTGGCGGTGGAGCATTGCCGTCGTTGTATTGGCCCCCTTTGCACTGCCGGGACTTATTGCCCAATGGAGGATATACAAAAAACACCTCGGCTATGTTGCCATGACAAGCTTCATCGGCATCAGTTGTTTCAATACACTCATCTATATTGCTGGTCAGACGAGCCAAGCTGGGAATCTCGCTTTGATCGCCGCTTTCACTCCCATATTCACCCTCTTATTCGCCCGACTCGTACTCGGTGAAGCATTGGGTTATCAACGAATATTGGGAATGACCGTCGCGATATTCGGTATTTTCATCCTTGTGACCAACAAAACACCCGGTCAACTGCTACAAGATGGTTTTGTCATCGGAGATCTATACATGTTACTGGCCGCTTTGCTCTTCGCGGGATATGGAATCATGATCAAACGTAAACCTGAAGAACTGACATTACTGACATTCACATTTGTCACCTTTGGAGTTGGCACCGTATTTTTACTGCCAGCATACTTATGGGAATGGCATCAAACCGGGCCTGTCGATTGGGGCCCTGATATCATACTTGCTCTGGTGTACGTAGGGGTCGTAGCCTCCGTATTCGCGTTCCTGGCATGGAACAAAGCCATAGATCTCATTGGTCCTTCTTATGCCGGGTTCATCTATCTCTTGATTCCCGTGTTCAGTAGCCTGCTTGGTTGGGCCATGCTCAACGAAGCACTCAGTGGGTGGTTTCTACTAAGCATGATCCTGATCCTAGGAGGCGTTATATTGGCAAAGCCTCGTATCAACATATGAGAGACACCTCAATAACGACAAATACAGACTATTTCACCGAAGCAATTAAAAATGCAGGCAGCCAAAGGAGGGCAAACTCATCACGCCAGCCAAACACCCACCCTTCACTGAAATAAAGCCCCAGAAAAGCCACAAAAGTGAAGATATTCAACAGACGCATGGATGTGGGTATACGGGGTAAATGACCCACATTGTCGCGATTGAATTTTGGCGTGCAAAACCAGCCCAGCTTCAGATTAAACAGTCCTTTTATATTCCCGGCGATGTAAGTATGAAGATTGCCCCATGCATACCAGAATGACATAGGTAAATGAAACAACTCTTCATAACTGCGTTTTTTTACCAGTATCATGACTAACGGTTCAATAAAATTTGCAAGGATGCAAGCATAGACCAATACCAGGAACGGGCCTTTTATGATGCTGAAAAGATAAAGATAGTATTCTGCGGAATACGTGTTCCAGTTGGCCGCCAGCCAGGTAATCGTAATGATGCCAACGATCAATGCAATCCCGGTAAACAGTGTGCTGGTAAAATAGGCATTCTGCCGAATGGCCGAAAGTTTCGCGATCCCTCCCAGTTGATCCGTTTTCAGAATCGGCCAGAAGAACTCCCGCAAAGCCCTTGCAGAACCTGCGGCCCAGCGCTCTTGCTGACGGCGAAAATGCTCATAGGTAAAGGGAACTTCACCATGGTTGACGACGCTGCCCAAATAAATGCCTTTCCAGCCATTGAGCCAAAACCGGTCGGTCAAATCCAGATCTTCCGTAAGGTGTCCCGGTGTGAATCCGCCTATTTGTTCAATCACATCCAGCTTTAACAATGTGCAACAGCCAGAAAAAAGTGTCGGATGATTCAACACCTGACGCCCTTCGAAGTCGGAGTAATAACACCCCTCTTCATGAAGAGCGACATATTTTTGAAAGAGGTTCATTCCCTCCCTTAATGACACTCTTTTCGTTTGTACAAAAGCGGCTTTCTTGTCAGCCTCCAGCACTTCCATGGTGCGTTCAATCGCATCTTTCTGGGGGTGCCAGTCTGCGTCAAGCAGATACATCAAATCAATGCCCCGCTCTTTGAGATAGCCATGTACTTTTTTCAAACTGCCGGCTTTGAACCCGGCATTCACTGGCCGGTGAAAAAAGACAAAACCCGGTGACTCCCATATTTCAATGGGCTCACAATAATGTGTCCCATCCGGCTTTATTATTTCCTGTACAAAAGAATGCTGCTCAACCCGTTTACATCCATGTGCCTTGGCGATTCCTCTGTTTTTCTCGATGGTTTCAATATCTGATGAGTCATCTGCCAGAACAATCAACCTGTTTTTGTACGTCAGCTGATCACAAGCTTTTATTGTTTCTTCTATCACGTTTTTTTCGTTAAAAGAAACCACCACAACAGCCACCTGTTTATTTGATGGTTTGACCCGCTGAATCTTCGGTGTCCATAAACTGGCAAAGCCATATAAATAATTAAAAAAGGCAAAGAAGCAAAAAACAATCAACAATATGCATTGGGTAATTAACAAGGTAATCGCAGGCCATTCCATGTCAACGCCCGCCTCGCCAACCCAGGGCATGCATCCAATGGGAAATAAACCATGCCATGGTCAGCAACACGCCAGACATTACCCAGGGCCATAACGCACTGGTCATATTTCTGTCTGAAATATTTCCCACCGATATACCTGAATAATTATTTTCGCCTTCGATAAAGGGGGATACATTCTCTACTAACTTTTTTTCACCTAAAGATGTCAGTTGAAAAGCTACAATATGACCCTGTAATTTCTGGTCGGGGTTGTTCTGTGTCAATGGAATGAATACAGGGTGCCGTTGCTCCCAGTATCCGTCAACGCGTTCAACGAGCTTCAGCGCTGAATAAGCGGGTTTCACATACAATGTCGCCTGATTAAATTTTTCCAGAAACTCATCCCCGGCAGTAATCAGCAAGGAAACATCACCATGACTGTCTTTGCTTTCCCGAATTAATATTTCCCGAATATCGGTATCAGGCGCGTCAATTGTGATCCGTTCAACTATTTCACCATTTACACTGCCGTGAAGTCGTTGACCGGTTTCATCAAGCACGACACGATATCTTTTAGTGCCGCTATCACTCACTCCGGTTGTGAAAGTGCCAACACCCGCAGCCATTCCGCCAGAAGCAAAAGCGGACTGAGCCGAAAAAATGCTGACCAGGAAAAACACAATTATGAATAGATGACTATTCACAATTTACCCCATTTTTTCGTTATCCATGGAACCACTTTTTTCGGTGTCCCGTCGGCACGAAATATCCCCCAGTAAGCTTCTACGCGGCGTTCTTCAACAGTATTTCCCTTCCATGGCTGATCAAACGCTTCAAAAAAGAAAAAAGAAATTCTGTGTGAGTCAAGCAACTGAAAAAACTCGGTTTGACGGTTTTCGTTAAACTCGACAGGAAAAACCGTTGGGTGCCCCACTTCTTTCAACATGACCTGTCTATTGGCCAATACCACCAGAAGGTCATGGTACGCGACTACCCAGGCAACACCCTTTGCCGGATCTTCATAGTTTGCCCAATAAGGGTGGACGATGGGAAACAGCCAGTCTGAATGCTTTAATAACCATTCTTTGTGATGACCACTGATGTAACTATCGATTGGCTCAGAAGTCGTCACTGGCTTTCCGGTTAAGCGTCTTAACTCCTCCATCTTCACTGCCAGCTCTTCCGGGGTGTAGCGAATACCCAGCCCTTCGTTTCCAATACAATAACCATCAACAAAAGGCACATTTTTCACGGCATTGCGCCATTCTTCACTGGAAAACGGATCCCAGATCCCCATTATGATGGTTTCATCGAAACCTTCTTTACGCGCAATACCCGGAATTTTTGCCATCTCATCGGTTGCGCTATACGTTACCAGGCTTCTGAAGCCCACACCTGCCAGCAGTTGCAGGTCTGCTATTATCTGTTCGTCAGAAAGAACCGAAGCCTCGTCCGTTGGGACGTACTCTCTAGGTTGGTATGCTATTGCGGGGCCGGTCATTTGCAATGTGTCAGGCAACAAAACAGGCGACTCTGCATAGACCAGAGGGCTGACAGAAAACAATAAAACTATCCGGAAAAGTAACGCTGTCATTTTGCCCACACGATATTGTTCATTTTGGATTCCCTTATTTTGCAATAACGCCACTTTCCATATTCCTGAGCGCTTGCTCGAAAACTGACTGACTCCATGCTCTTCGCAGCAATCCAAACTCCCTTTCCTGATCAGTGATTATAATGCACACATAACTTTAATATCAGTGCCCACCAATACCCGGTAAATCTCTCTGCAAAAATGATTCCTGATGCCGTTAACGAGCCTTGGCTGACCATCCCAAAGTAGTTTACGGCCCGTTACTCACCTGAAAACGTTAAGAGGTACTCTTTTTTGTGACTCACCGGGAAAATTGCCGTCCTTAAAAAACCCCGCATTATTTTTTGACGCTACATGGCTGAACGCCTCTTTCCTTGATAGACTTGCGGCGGAAAATTGGCTGGGAGGAACCAATGACTTACATCGTTACCGAAAGCTGTATCAAATGTAAATACACCGATTGCGTGGAAGTATGTCCGGTGGACTGTTTCCATGAAGGACCGAATTTTTTGGTCATTGATCCGGACGAGTGCATTGACTGCACCCTCTGCGTACCCGAATGCCCCGTTAACGCGATTTATTCCGAAGACGATCTGCCGGAAGACCAGGAGCAGTTCATTGCCCTGAACGCTGAATTGAGCCCACTGTGGCCAGTGATCAGCGAAATGAAACCGGCCCCCGCTGATGCCAAAGAGTGGGAAGATGTGCCCAACAAACTGGAACATCTGGAACGTTAAGGAGTGTCCAACCTGCATATCATCACCTATGGTGACGATCCACTGCACAGGCTTGCAGAGCATATTGTTGAAAAACACCATGCCGCGTTACCCAACCTCACTGATATTGTTGTTTTGTTGCCTAATCCTCAGGCAGCCACCCGTTTTCGGCAGCTTTTACTCGACGCTGCCGCCAGCCACCATCATTCGGCATTATTAGGGCCGAATATCGATACACTGCCACGCTGGATCGGTCAGCAGTCACCCAGTAAACGACCAGTACTTTCTGAACACCAGCGCGAGCTGATGCTGGTAGAGGCACTGGTCAGCCACCAATATCTTTACGGCGAAGGGAATCCTTGGACACTGGCCCATAGCCTGCTGGCTCTGTTTGACGATCTGGGCTCCACTCACCTCGACCTACCTGAGTCACTGGAGCAGTTTCTCGACACGCTGGGCACCGCTTATGGCCTGAACAACAAAAACCACGACAGCCTGTTTGGCGAGGCCCGGCTGGTACATACCCTGTGGCAGGCCTGGCAGCAGGAAATGCAGCAAAATGGCGTTATTGACCGGCATACAGATTACACACTAAAGCTCGCCAGCAGTCGTGAAACTCTACCTGACAATCTCGTTTTTTACATCGCTGGCCTGCCCCGGCTTTCCACCGCTGAGGCACAGTGGCTTCACCCGTTGCTGCAACAAGATCGTGCTTTTTTATTGTTACAAAGCTCAGGAAAACAAACCGGCGTTGATTATCACCCGGATGCCGTCGCACAACAGTTATTGCAGGCTATCAATTTACCACCCGCACCAGCAGATACCCCTTTCTCGCATACAAACAGCGAGTACACACGCTGTCTGGACAGTGTGTTCAGCAACAGTGAATCTCCATTGCGTGCTCGCGCCCACAATCTCGCTCGGGACATTCCGAAAAGCCCTCTGTCTGCAAACCTGTCCATCTTTGAAGCTAATAACGCGGAAAAAGAGGCACAGGCTATTGATGTGCAAGTGCGGCTTTGGTGGAACGCAGGCAAACGTAACATCGGCATCGTCACAGAAAACCGACGGCTGGCACGGCGGGTGCGCGCCCTGCTGGAACGCTCAGGCATAGAATTGCAGGACGCTGCTGGCTGGGCACTGTCCACCACCAGTGCGGCAGCCACTGTGGAGCGATGGCTGGAAACCGTGGAAGAGGATTTTGCCCACCAGCCATTGCTGGATTTTCTCAAGTCACCTTTTTTATTGCCAGAGCGTGAACGCGAAACGCTGTTATCCTGTGTTTATCGTTTTGAACAAGGCGTGGTACTCAAAGAGAATATCGCCCGTAATATGGCCCGCTATCGGGAACATTTGCAATATCGGCAGAATCGCCTGCCTGCCGATCTGGCCGCCGATTATAATGACATCCACGTATTGCTGGATGTGATCGAATCCGCCGCTACACCTCTGCGTGCGTTAATCGGTAACGACGCCGATAACAAAAAACATGCACCGACAGCATTTTTGCATGCCCTTAATGACAGTTTTACACAATTAGGGCTCAATACATCTCTGGCCGCTGATGCCGCAGGGAAGCGCATCCTCGAAGAACTGCATGCCATGCAAACAGCAAGCAATAACAGCGAGCTGCACATGTGCTGGGACGAGTTTCGCGTTTGGCTGGGACGCACATTGGAACGCTTCAACTTCCAGCCCCCTGCACAATCCGGACAAGTGCAGTTGATGAGCTTGGCGCAAAGCAACCTGGCACGATTCGATGCGCTGATTATCGCCGGAGCCGAAGCCGAATACCTGCCGGGCAGCAACCCTGGCTCGCCATTTTTTAATGATGGCGTGCGTCAATCCCTTGGGTTGACCAGCCACACACAACAATTATCGGAACAATTTTATGACTTCCGCTGCCTGCTGGAATCTGCTGACACCATCTTGCTCACCCGTCGCAGCGAACAGGACGGCGAAGAAATTGTTGCCTCTCCCTGGCTGGAGCGGCTGCAATCCTTTCATCAGATTGCTTATGCCAACCGGCTCATCAACACTTCGTTGACCGAACTTGTCAATCGGACGGACATGCAGGTCACACATCCTGCCGAGCCCATGCCTCAGCCACTGCCCGCCAATCCCACCGTTCGTATTTCCGGCGAGCTTTTTCCCGCACATTTATCGGCCAGCGGTTACCAGCAGCTCATCAACTGCCCATATCAGTTTTTTGCAGCGCGCTGCCTGCAACTGGAGGCACCCGACAGCATTCGTGAAATGCTCGCCAAGGCAGATTATGGCGAACGGGTACACCTTAGCCTGCAAGCATTTCACGAAAACGTAGACGACCTGCCCGGGCCATTTAACGCAACAATCACCCGTGAGAATAAACCCGCAGCCATTAAATGCCTCCACGAAATTGCCGCAGCAGTTTTTGCCCGTGACCTTGAAGACAACTTTTTACACCGTGGCTGGCTTAGACGCTGGCAGGAAATGATTCCTGCTTACATTGAGTGGCAACTTGAGCGACAGCAACAGTGGCGAGTGAAATCCACGGAATTGAATGTTACGCGTGAACATGGACAGATAACGCTTCGCGGTCGTCTCGACCGAATCGATGCAGGCACCGATAGTGACTCCGGTGCGCCCATTGTTGGCATTATTGACTACAAAACCGGCACTATTCCCAAAAATGCGGATGTACTCAGTGGTGAGTCCGTACAATTGCCCTTTTATGCCTTGCTGGCAGAACACATTAGTAGCAAAACCATCACCCAAGTTGAATATCTTGCGCTGGATACGGCTACCAAAAAAGGAGCTACTCCAATGGTGAAAGCCATGGGGACGTTGGAAACAGAGACGTTGGACACATTGGTGCAAAGCACCGCCGCACGACTGGACCTGTTGGTGAATCAAATGACTACGGGAACCCCGATGCCAGCCTGGGGTGATGAAGTTACTTGCGGATATTGCCAGATGTCGGGTATTTGTCGCCGGGAAACCTGGCGGGATTTAACTGAAAATTGCTATAAGAAGTATTCCGACTGAGGAAAGATATCCAGAGCGGAACGAGCGAAGGCGGCACATCCCAGTAACCGCCCCCGTTTACCTCCGTACTGGTCAATCCTTGACCACGTCGATCCTTCGACAGTATTCCATTCCCATCCTTGCCACTTTCCCTGTACTTGCCCCGAAGAGCAATCTGCGGAATCGAGATCTATAATACCAAATCATCACTTCATCACAAGTCTTTATAAGTAGCACTTTCAATACCACTTTACATGATAAAGATAGCAGGATTTA
>WFQM01000072.1 GCA_015487095.1 Gammaproteobacteria bacterium
ATAACAAACCCTGATAACCGTCTTTTTTTATCAAATACTATTACCGTTCCATCAGAGTCAAGAATTTTGGCGTCCGCCAACATCAGGGTCGGAATTGTTAATGTAAAATAAGCACTATAATAAATTTCAGTATACTTTTCTGGCGGCTCTGCTTCCCGCGATACTGACACTGAACACCCGGTTATAATAAGCAGACAAAGCCCTGATAACAAGAATCTCACTTTCTGCCTCACTGGGTTTTTCGGAAACACTGAATGAAATAATTGTTGAATATATACAACTGAAACGCCCCCAACTAAAGTCGGTGGTTTCTATCAACGGGCGTATAGGGCCGAAAGCCCATCTAAGACAACGCCCGGCTCTTGGAAAATAACTATAACCTGCTTCTGTATATTACAAATAACTGGGTAAAAAATGTGTCTGAAGGTTGTGAGATACAAACCTCACAGCTCCTCTGTAATCGTGGCCGCGCTCCGTGGACAGCGACATAATTCAAGCCCCTCAGCGCCCCTGCTGGACATATCACCCAGCATTTATCCAATAGCCGCCGTACACAGAGCCAGCAAACTACCCGGGGCCAGACCCAGAAATAGAATACCCAGACCGTTGGCAGACAACACCACTTTCATATCCATACTGGTTTCAATGGGCTGTGTGTCTTCTGCTTTATCAAAGTACATGAGCTTGATGACGCGCAGGTAATAAAAGGCTCCGATGATCGAAAATATCACGGCAACCACGGCGAGCCATGTCAGCCCGGCACCGATAACCGCTTGCAGTACCGCAAATTTTGCGTAAAAACCCAATGCGGGTGGTACCCCGGCCATGGAAAACATCAGGATCATCATAATAAAGGCAAACCACGGGCTGCGATCATTCAGGCCTTTGAAGTCATCCAGTTTGTCGGCTTCAAAGCCGGAGCGGCTTAACAGAATAATAATGCCAAACCCGCCCATACCCATTAACGCGTAGACGATAACGTAGAACATCGAAGCTGAATAACCGGCCTGGGTGCCTGCCAATATGCCTAACAATAAAAAGCCAACATGGGAGATGGTCGAATAGGCCAACATGCGTTTGATGTTTGTCTGGGCAATGGCAATCACATTGCCTACGAGCATGGACAGTACCGCCATGATAATCAAAATATCCTGCCACTGTGCGTGCAGATCGCCCAGCCCTTCAACCAGCAGGCGCATAATCATGGCGAAGGCGGCAATTTTGGGTGCGGTACTGATAAACAGGGTGACGGCGGTGGGTGCGCCGTGATAAACGTCGGGCACCCACATATGAAACGGCACTGCACCAAGTTTGAAGGCCATGCCAACAATCACCAGTACCAGTCCAAGCCCCAGTACTATTTGTTTTGAATCTTCCAGTCCGGCTATGGCGGTGTGTACTCCACCAATGTCCAGTGTGCCGGTAATACCGTAGATCAATGACATACCGTATAGCAGCATGCCGGATGCCAGTGCGCCCAGAACAAAGTATTTCATGGCTGCTTCGGTGGCCTTCGAGGAGTCCCGCTGGAATGCCACCATGGCGTACAGTGACAATGACAACAGCTCAAGACCCAGATAGATGGTCAGCATGCTGTGTGCGGATATCAGTACCATCATGCCCAGCACGGCAAACAGTCCGAGAACGAAATATTCGCCCTTGAAAATGTTCCGGGCCAACAGATAGTCTCGGGAATAAATAAAGGCAACCGCTGTCACCAGATAGACAAAGACTTTTAAGACATCGCCCATGGTGTCACTGACAAATGAGCCGTCAAAAGTGTAGACCGTTTCAGGTGTGTGCATGGCCACGGTGAGCGCAGCAGTGACACCCAGTGTTGCCAGTGACAACAGATAGGTCAATACGCGATTTTTATCGCTGATAAACAAGTCTGCAAGCAAAATAATGCACGCCATGGTCAGCAGGAACATCTCCGGCAAAGCGGGCATTAAGTCGGGCATTTGAAAATTATTTGGCATGGTTATTATAAGTTCGGTAACTTCGACGTTGTAATTTGCTGTACAAGATGATCAACAGTGGCGTGCATAACATCCAGTAAAGGTGCAGGCCAGAGGCCCAGTATCAGGACAGCCACGGCAAGCGTGCCGAGGATGAAAAATTCCCGGTTGTTCAGGTCTTTGAGTGCGGCAACTTTTTCGTTGGCCACTTCACCAAAGATGACTCGCTTGACCATCCACAGTGTGTAGGCGGCACCGAATATCAGTGTGGTGGCGGCCAGAAATGCAATCCAGAAATTCGCTTTGAAGGCGCTCAGAATAACCAGGAACTCGCCCACGAAACCGGATGTGCCCGGCAGGCCTGCATTGGCCATGGCGAAGAACACCATGAATCCGGCAAAAACGGGCATGGTATTGGCCACACCGCCGTAATCGCTGATTAAACGACTGTGCATGCGGTCATACATCACGCCAATACACAGGAACATGGCTCCCGAGATAAAGCCGTGTGAGATCATTTGTACCAGGGCACCTTCGATACCCATTGCGGCACCCTGCACGCTGCCGGTGTTTTCGACGATCATGTAGACGACAAAGAAGCCCAGGGTGACAAAACCCATGTGCGAAATTGATGAATAGGCAATGAGCTTTTTCATGTCTTTTTGCACCAGTGCCACAAACGCAATGTAGACAATGGCAATAAGTGACAGGGTGATCATCAGCCAGTCCAGATTTTGCGCGGCATCCGGGGTAATGGGCATGCTGAAACGGACAAAACCGTAGGTACCCATTTTCAGCATGATCGCAGCAAGGATCACCGAGCCGCCGGTGGGTGCTTCAACGTGAGCATCCGGTAACCATGTGTGTACTGGCCACATGGGGACTTTGACCGCAAAAGCCAGCAGGAAGGCGAGGAAGATAAGTATTTGCTCAGTCATCCCCAACTTGATGCCATGGAAATCCAGAATACCGAAGGTGCCTGATTGTGTGTACATGTAAATCAGCGCCACCAGCATGAATACCGAGCCGAGGAAGGTATACAAAAAGAACTTGATGGTGGCGTAAACACGCCGTTCTCCACCCCAGATGCCGATAATCAGGAACATCGGTATCAGCATGGCTTCCCAGAACACATAAAACAAAATCGAGTCCAGTGCGGCAAAGACACCGATCATCAAACCATTCATGATCAGGAAAGCGGCCATGTACTGTGCTGTTTTCTGCTTGATGTTATCCCAGCCTGCAATGACGACCAGTATGGTGGTAAAGGCTGTCAACAGAATCAGTGGCATGGAGATGCCATCAACGCCGAGGTGGTAGTTGATGTTAAAGGCAGGAATCCAGGGTGTGTTTTCAACGAACTGCATCTGGTATGTGGCCAGATCAAAGCTGGTGTACAACGGAATGGTTAACAAAAAGGTAATCACTGCTACGGCAAGTGCAATGATTTTTGCCATTCCTGCCTGCTCTTCCTTGCTGGCAAACAGCACTAACACGCCCCCTAAAATGGGCGTCCAAATCACTAAACTTAAAAGGGGCAGATCAGCCAACATGCAAAATAACCTTTGTTCTACTTATGTGTTTTTTATTAATGTGTTGCGTATTTTTTTAGCATTAACGGCTAGCCGAATGAAACCCAGCTCACCATAACAACCAGTCCGATAATCATCACAAAGGCATAGTGGTACAAATAACCGGTTTGTGAAAAACGGACTTTACTCGACAACCAGCCCACGCTTTTCGCGGTGCCATTAACCATTAAACCATCAATCAGTTTGACATCGCCGATATTCCACAGGAACCGGCCCAGGCCACGCGAGCCCCCCGCAAAGAAGGTGTCATTAAAGTCATCACAGCCATATTTTTTGTCGAGTATGGTGTAAATCAGTGAGCATTTTTCCTTGATCATCGCGGGAATATCCGGGCGCTTCAAATAGAAGAAAGCGGCGGTGCCTACGCCTGCCAATGCCAGCCAGAAGGGTAAGGTCATCATGCCATGTAACATGAAACCACCAACGCCAGTGTAGATTTCACCCACTGTGGCTAATACATCGTGTTCAGGTTTGACATGGATGGCATCTGCAAACAGATCACCAAACAACATGGGTTCGATATAAAATGCACCGATCAGCACCGAGGGAATGGCCAGCAATATTAATGGCACGGTGACCACTTTGGGGCTTTCATGCAGATGTTTTTTTGTATGCTCGTCCATGCGCTCTTTGCCATGGAAGACCAGGAAGAACATACGAAAACTGTAAAAAGCGGTAATGAACACGCCCGCAACGACGGCGAAATAAGCAAAACCTGCACCCGGAATATCAGAAGCACGTACGGCTTCGATAATCGCATCTTTTGAGAAGAAGCCCGAGAACCCCGGAAAGCCGATCAATGCCAGCGAGCCGATTAACATACAGATGTAGGTGATCGGCATGTATTTTCGAAGACCGCCCATTTCCCGGATATCCTGCTTGTGGTGCATGGCCATAATGACTGAGCCCGCGCCAAGGAATAACAGCGCCTTGAAGGCGGCATGTGTCATCAGGTGGAATACGCCTGCCGCATAGGCCGAGACGCCCAGTGCGACGGTCATGTAACCCAGTTGTGACAGGGTTGAATAGGCAATAACCCGCTTGATGTCATTTTGGATAATGCCTAACAAGCCCATGAACAAGGCGGTGATTGCGCCAATGACCAGCACAAAACTCAGTGCCGTTTCAGACAGTTCAAACATCGGTGACATACGCGCCACCATGAAGATACCGGCGGTGACCATTGTGGCAGCGTGAATCAGTGCTGAAATAGGCGTCGGGCCTTCCATGGAATCCGGCAACCACACATGCAGGGGTACCTGGGCGGATTTACCCATGGCTCCAATGAACAGCAGAATGCAGATCATCGTTAATACCGACCATTCAACACCGGGTATTATTTCGACCGTCAAACCTGCCATTGACGGTGCAGCGGCAAAGACATCGGCATAATCAAGGCTGTTGAAATACATCAAAATGGCAGCGATACCCAGCAGGAAACCGAAGTCCCCTACCCGGTTTACCAGGAAGGCTTTCAGGTTTGCGTAAATTGCCGTTTCGCGTTTGAACCAGAAACCAATGAGCAGGTAAGACACCAGCCCCACAGCTTCCCAGCCAAAAAACAATTGCATGAAGTTGTTCGCCATGACCAGCATCAACATGGAGAACGTAAAGAGAGAAATATAACTGAAGAAACGCTGATAACCGTCGTCGTCACGCATATAACCAATGGTGTAAATATGCACCATTAACGAGACAAAGGTCACCACCACCAGCATTACGGCGGTGAGTGAATCAATCAGGAAACCCACTTCAAACTGTATGCCGTCACTGACGGCCCAGGTATATACCGTGCCATTAAATACAGCGGCACCTTCAACGATGACATCATTGAACACAAACACTGACAGTGCGAAAGAGACAGCGACACCCAGCGTCGTGACCCAATGCGCACCTGCACGACCAATCTTTTTCCCAAAAAGGCCAGCGATAACAGCACCTACCAGTGGTGCCAAAGCCAGGGTTAAATACAGGTTTTCCATTCTCGATAAACTCCGCGTTAACCCTTCAGGGAATCCAGTTCTTCAACATTGATGGTACGGCGGTTTCTGAACAACACAACCAGAATCGCCAATCCAATGGCGGCTTCTGCTGCTGCCACCGTCAAGATAAAGAAAACAAAAACTTGCCCGGCAATGTCACCGAGATAATGTGAAAAGGCGACAAAGTTCATATTGACTGCCAACAACATGAGTTCTATTGCCATCAATATGATGATGACATTTTTCCGATTCAAAAATATACCGGCGATACTGATGCAAAACAGAATCGCACCCAGAATCAAAAAATGTGAAATTGAAATCATGCTCTCTCCGGAGACTCGTTTGTTAAATTAAACGGGTTTATTCGTTTTTGTTGCTGGCACTGCTGCCAGAACGGTTACTGGAAGCCATTTTCACTAACCGCACCCGGTCTTTGCTGCGCACATTGACCTGATCTTCCGGTGTCATTGTCTGCTTTTTGCGACGACGACGCAGGGTCAGGGAAATTGCGGCAATAATGGCAACCACCAGAATGACGGCGGCAAGTTCAAACGGATACAGGTAAACCGTATATAAAACCCGACCGATTTCTTTTGTATTACTGTAATCCGCCGCATGGGGTTCTGGCTTCGGCATAGCTTCCAGACCAAAGTTCTCGGGGCCGACGATCAGTGCCAACTGGGCCACCAGTACAATGGCAACACCCAGACCAAAAGGCAGGTAACGGGTAAAACCCTCTCGCAATACCGCGAGATTAATGTCCAGCATCATCACCACAAACAGGAACAGCACCATGACCGCGCCAACATAAACAAGAATCAGGGTCAGTGCGAGAAATTCTGCTTCCAGCAATATCCAGAGACCGGCGCTGGTAAAAAAGGCCAGCACCAGAGCCAATGCGCAAAACACCGGATTGCGTAGCGATACAACCAGCACGGCGGAGCCCACCAGTATCGCGGAAAAGATATAAAAAGTAATCGACTCTAAGCCCATATTATTTTCTTGCTTTTAATGTATTTAAAAGAATTCGTTCAACCGAATTCATTAGCGAAACGGGGCATCGGCTGCCCGGTCTGCTGCGATTTGTTTTTCCATTTTGTCGCCAACGGCCAGCAACTTTTCCTTGGTCATATACAGGTCATCTCTGTTTTCGCCGTGGTATTCAAAATGCCGTGTTTCCACGATGGCATCCACCGGACAGGACTCTTCACAAAAACCGCAAAATATGCATTTTGTCAGATCAATGTCATAACGTGTAGTACGGCGTGTGCCATCGTCCCGTTCTTCCAGGTCAATGGTAATCGCCAGTGCCGGGCATACAGCTTCACACAATTTGCAGGCAATACAACGCTCTTCACCATTCGGATAGCGTCGTTGTGCATGCAACCCACGGAAACGTGGCGACATAGGTGTTTTTTCTTCCGGGTATTGCACCGTAATTTTTTTACGGAAAAAGTATTTCCCGGTCAGCACCAACCCTCGAAAAAGCTCAACGAGAATAAGGCTTTTAAAATAGTTTGTTATAGCAGTCATCAACTATTTACCCAATCAGAATACGTGAAGATATTTTATTCATTCGTTTTTTCTTCCAAAGCCTTTTCATAAAATTTGCTTAATTAAACCAGGGTCCAATTTTCCAGACGACCATTGCCGCAGCAACAAGCAACCAGACAATGGTAATAGGAATGAATATTTTCCATCCCAAACGCATGATTTGGTCATAACGGTAACGCGGAAATGTTGCGCGGAACCATAAAAACAAAAACAGGAAAAATGATGTCTTTGCCAACAACCAGTGTATGCCGTCACCCAGCAGCAGAGCCAACACGCCCTCACCTTCCAGCAGGCTTGCAGGCAATACACCATGCAAAGGTGACAGCCAGCCGCCAAGAAACAGGAGTGCGGTCAGCAGCGCAATCAGAATCATGTTCGCGTATTCTGCGAGGAAGAAGATGGAGAACGTCATGCTGGAATATTCAACATGGAAACCGGCAACAATTTCCGATTCACCCTCAGCCACGTCAAACGGTGCCCGGTTTGTCTCCGCCACACCCGCAATAAAATAAACAATAAACAACGGCAACAACGGAATCATGTACCAGTTAATGATACCCAGGCTGCCTCGCTGGGCTTCCACAATTTCGCCCAGGTTAAGACTGCCTGCGGCAACCAGCACACCCACCAACGCAAAACCCATGGCAATTTCATAGGACACAATTTGTGCTGCGGAACGCAGCGCACCCAAAAATGCGTATTTCGAGTTTGATGCCCAGCCCGCAATGATCACGCCATAAACGCCCAGTGATGTCATGGCCAGAATATAAAGCAGGCTGGCGTCAATATTAGAGATCACCAGACCATCGTCAAACGGAACAACGGCCCATGCAGCCAGTGCCGGTGCCAGAGTCAGAATGGGGCCGGAAATAAACAGAAAACGGTTGGCCTTTGCCGGAAAAATCGTTTCCTTGAACATCAGCTTCACGGCGTCGGCAATGGGTTGTAACAAACCTCTGGGACCAACCCGGTTCGGACCGATACGCACCTGCATGTAACCAATGACTTTACGTTCAGCCAGCGTCAAATAGGCAACGGCTCCCATCAAAGGCAGCACCAGTACCAGAATTTTTCCGACGATGATAATCAGCGTCACAAGACCGGCAGGTAAAAAATCCAGCGCTGATTCAATGGCTTCAATCATTCACTTTTCTCATACTTGATATTTTCATTATTTTTAATCTGTGTTGTCGGAACATATCAATCAAACCCGGGACAACGTCACCTCACCTGTCGTGGAACCATGCGATAAATATGATGGTACCAGGACGCCATCATCCGGTACGCGCTCGTCAATCACCACGGGCAACGTCAGTTCCACATTATCTTTTTTCGCCATAGCCTGCTCACCTTCGGCAAGCCCTGCATGTGTGGCAACATTCTGGTTAACACGAATGGCGAACTGATGTTTTTGCGCAACATCCTGCAAGCTGCCTGCCCGGCGCACCAGACAATCACCCGCATATATTGGCCGGTCAACAATACTTTCAAACCCTTGTGCATCAATCACCAGCGATGCCGGACAGCGCCAGGGCATATCATTATTTAACGGCGTATTGGCCGTCAGCGTTTGCACTTCGTCCAGTATTTCCCGGCTGGTAACATAGTCAAAATCGGTACATTCAAACAAGTTACCCAACACACGCAGCACCTTCCAGCCGGGGCGTGTTTCGCCCAAAGGTGCCACAGCACCCTCAAAACTCTGCCAGCGCCCTTCAGCATTCACAAAGGTACCGGAGGTTTCGGAGAACGGTGCAATGGGCAATAACACATCGGCATATTCTTTGACCTGCTCATTGCAAAACGCGCTCATCGATACAACAAATTGTGCCTGTTTCAATGCCTCGCTTGCAGCTGCCGATGCCGCACAATCCAGTTCGGCTTCCACGCCTAACAAAATATAGCCTGCCAGTTTGTCGGCAAACATATCCGCGACTGTTTTTCCTTTCAATGCCGAGGTATCACCCGCCGGGCCTCGATGTGGCACCGCACCGGACAAGGCAGCACCGACACTGTTACTGCCATTCGATAAATAACATAACTTGCTGGATGACAACACGGCAATTTGATTGGCGATTGCACGAAGGTCTGCAAAGCGCGGATGGGCAAAGGCATCCAACCCTAAAATCACTGAAGCGTTATTGGCTTCATTTAATTCGCGGGCGATTTTTTCGTGCGTGTCATCAATCGTTATATTAATGACCAGTGCAACGAGACCCGTGGGCAATGTGATATTTGATGTGGCCGCCAGAGCTTTAAGTATACCGCCCAGCTCCTGTAATAACTTTGCCGGGCTGACGATCTTTTTTGCCGCCAGGGGAAAATTAAAATCATAATCCACCGGATTGACGGCCATGATGCGCGCACCGTCAAGTTCCGCTTTACGAATTCTGTGTCCGGCAATGGGCTGATCATGGCGGGCATTGCAACCGACCAACAAAACAGCATCGTTATTTTCCAGATCCTGTATTGATTGTCCCAGCCAGGGGAAGACCGGTTCATCATCCTGGTCGGTAAAGTCAATCTGCCCAATGCGGTGATCAACGTTACCTGAGCCCACACTACGCATCATTTTTTGCAGCAAAAATAATTCTTCAACGGTCATGTTCGGCGAGGCTATGGCACCCAGTTGCTCCCCACCCTGCTCGCTAAGAAGTTTGCTAATGCCACCCACTGCTTTCTGCAATGCCGTGTCCCAGTCAACCTCCTGCCATTGCCCGTCGGTTTTCACCATCGGCACAGTGAGACGCTCATCGCTGTTCAGACCTTCATAACTGAAGCGATCACGATCTGCCAGCCAGGTTTCATTAATTTCTTCATTTTCTTTGGGCACAACCCGCACAACCTGATTACGGAAGGTATGCAGCAGGATATTCGAACCCATGCAGTCATGCGGCGCAATGCTTTTATGCTGCACCATTTCCCAGGCGCGTGCCGTAAAGCGGGAAGGCTTTGCCGTCAGTGCTCCTACGGGGCAAAGATCAATCACATTGCCGGACATTTCTGAACTCAGGCTCAATTGCACATAAGTGCCAATTTCCATGTGCTCGCCACGCCCGGTGGCCCCCAGTTCTTTTATGCCTGCTACTTCTTCACCAAAACGCACGCAACGTGTGCAATGGATACAGCGTGTCATATCACCTGAAATCAACGGGCCAAAGTTTTTACTTTCAACAACCCGTTTTTGCTCGGAATAAATGGAAACATCACTGCCATAACCCATGGCAATATCCTGCAATTCACACTCACCACCCTGATCACAAATGGGACAATCCAGCGGGTGATTGATTAACAAAAACTCCATTACGCTTTTTTGCGCTTCGATGGCTTTTTCGGAACGGGTGCTGATTTTCATGCCATCCGTTACCGGGGTTGCACAGGCCGGTAATGCTTTACCCACTTTTTCCACATCGATCAGGCACATACGGCAATTGGCAGCGATAGACAGTTTTTTGTGGTAGCAGAATCGCGGAATATAAATACCCGCGTCATCAGCCGCCTCGATCACCATCGCACCTTCAGTGACTTCCAGTTGTTTGCCGTCTATTTCGATGTTAACCATCGTTTATTTGCACCGTTTAAAAATCATTTTTAAAATCATTGTTGTTCATTATTGCTGTGTAGTGACAAACGTTGTCATTCACAATTAATTCGTCGTTATCTACGCGCTGCCTGCGCCAACCATGCAGGCTTTGTGATCAATATGATACTGAAATTCATCTCTGTATTTTTTCACAAAACTGCTCACTGGCATTGCCGCCGCATCACCCAGCGCACAAATAGTACGACCCTGAATTTTATCTGCCACGTCCAGTAACAAATCCAGGTCTTCCGATTTGCCCTGACCATGTTCAATGCGATGTACCACTCGTGACAGCCAGCCGGTTCCTTCCCGACAAGGCGTACACTGGCCACAGGATTCTTCATAATAAAAATGTGAGATGCGACTCAGTGCGCGCACCATGCAAGTGGTTTCATCCATAATAATGACCGAACCTGCACCCAGCATGGAGCCCGCTTTGGCAATAGAGTCATAATCCATGGTGACATCCATCATTTCCTCACCGGTTAAAACCGGCGTTGATGAACCACCCGGAATCACGGCCTTGAGTGTATTGCCACCACGCACACCACCCGCCATTTCCAGCAGCTCCGGGAAAGGCGTTCCCATGGGAACTTCATAATTTCCGGGTTTATTCACATGGCCGCTGACACTGAAAAGCTTTGAGCCACCGTTATTGGGCTTGCCAATATCCAAAAACCATTGTCCACCATTTTTCAGAATCAATGGCACGGAAGCCAGTGTTTCGGTGTTATTGATTGTTGTCGGTCTGCCATACAGACCAAAACTCGCCGGGAACGGGGGCTTAAACCGGGGCTGTCCTTTTTTACCTTCGATGGATTCCAGCAAGGCGGTTTCTTCACCGCAAATATACGCGCCACCACCCAGATGAGTATGCAAATCAAAATCGATACCGGAGCCCATGATATTTTTGCCCAGCAGGCCGATAGCATAGGCATCATCAATAGCTTGCTGGAAACGTTCGTAAGGCTCCCAGAATTCACCCCGGATATAATTATAACCGGCTGTTGCACCAATACTGTAAGCCGCAATGGCCATACCTTCCACTAGCGCATGTGGATTAAAGCGTAGAATATCCCGGTCTTTACAGGTTCCTGGTTCACCTTCGTCAGAATTACAGACGATATATTTTTGACCTGGCGTATTGCGTGGCATGAAACTCCACTTCAGACCGGTGGGAAAACCCGCACCACCACGACCCCGCAAAGCAGACGTTTTTAATTCCGCAATGATATCTTCCGGCGAGGTTTTCTCTGCCAGAATTTTCTTCCACACCTCATAACCACCCTCGCTCTGATAGACGCCCAGAGTCCAGGGTTTGTCCAGGTGCAGGTTTTTAAAACAGACTTCATTGGCCATTACATTCAGTTTCCCGGCTAATCCAAGCCATCCAGAATTTTATCAATCGTTTCAGGTGTCAGGTTTTCAAAGTATTGCCTGTCAATCTGCAACATGGGCGCACCGACACAGGCTCCCAGACATTCAACTTCTTTTAAGGTAATGCGACCATCCGCCGTGGTCTCGCCCAGGCCAATGCCCAACCGTTTTTTGAAGTGGGCAACAACATCATCTGAGCCGCACAGCATGCAGGAAATATTCGTACAGACGCAAATCTTATGTTTGCCAACGGGTGTTAATTCATACATGGAATAAAACGTTGCGACTTCATAAGCCGAAACACGCGGCATATCAAGATAGTCTGCCACCGCATCCATTAATTCAGTGGTGAGATAACCACCATTGGCTTCCTGGGCAATACGTAACGCTGCCATTACCGCAGATTGTTTTTGTTCCGCCGGGTATTTTGCCACCCATTTATCAATTTCAGCGAGAGACTCTGTAGAAAGCACATTGTCACCTTGATTCATTACAGCTGCCATTAGCGATCCACCTCACCAAATACAATATCCTGCGTACCGATAATCGCCACCACATCTGCCAGCATATGGCCCTGGGTCATTTCATTCAGCGAAGAAATATGTGCAAAACCCGGCGCACGAATTTTCAGACGATAGGGCTTGTTTGAGCCATCTGAAACCAGGTACACACCAAATTCACCCTTGGGATGTTCCACCGCGCTGTACACTTCACCTTCAGGTAAAGCATAACCTTCGGTAAATAACTTGAAATGGTGAATCAATGATTCCATGTCGCCTTTCATGTGCTCTCGATCAGGCGGTGTTAATTTATGATTGTCCAACATGACCGGACCGGGGTTTTCACGCAGCCATTTGATGCACTGTTTAATAATATTATTCGACTGGCGCATTTCTTCGATACGCACCAGATAACGGTCATAACTGTCACCCGTAAGGCCCACCGGGATATCAAAATCCAGTTTGTCGTAAACGGCATAGGGTTGTTTTTTACGCAGATCCCACTCAATACCGGAACCTCGTAACATCGGCCCGGTAAAACCCAGTTGCAGGGCACGCTCGGGACTCACCACACCAATATCTACTGTACGCTGTTTCCAGATACGGTTATCGGTTAGCAGAGTTTCATATTCATCAACGCACTTGGGGAAACGCTGAACAAAGTCTTCGACAAAATCCAGCAGACTGCCCTGGCGATTACTGTTTTTGACATCAACCTCTTTCTGGCTGTGCCATTTGGATGCCTCGTATTGCGGCATGCTGCCCGGTAGATCACGGTACACACCGCCCGGACGATAATACGCTGCGTGCATGCGCGCACCGGATACGGCTTCGTACATGTCCATCAGGTCTTCGCGTTCACGGAAAGCATAGAGGAAAATAGTCATCGCGCCGATGTCCAGCGCATGAGCACCTAACCACATCAAGTGATTCAGGATGCGTGTGATTTCATCAAACATGACACGGATGTATTGCGCACGTTCCGGCGCTTCAACGCCCAGCATTCTTTCCAGCGCCAGCACATAACCATGCTCGTTGCACATCATGGAAACGTAATCGAGACGATCCATGTAGGGAATGCTTTGATTGTAAGGCTTGGACTCCGCCAGTTTTTCGGTAGCACGATGCAACAGGCCGATGTGCGGGTCGGCACGTTCAATGGTTTCACCGTCCATTTCAAGCACTAAACGCAACACACCATGCGCTGAAGGATGTTGTGGTCCAAAATTCAGGGTGTAATTTTTAATTTCAGGCATTGTGACTGCCACCTTGGTTGCCGGTCAGGTGGTCTACCTGATCTTCGCGAATCACTTTGGGCACCAAAGTGCGAGGTGTGATGCTGACGGGCTCATAAATAACACGGCGTTTTTCGGCGTCATAGCGCATTTCAACATTACCGATCAACGGGAAATCTTTACGGAAGGGATGGCCAATAAAACCATAATCTGTCAACAGACGACGTAAATCCGGGTGGCCCGTAAACATCACACCGTAAAGGTCAAAAGCTTCACGTTCAAACCAGTCAGCACCGGTCCAGATGGGCACAACGGAATCCACGATGGGTTCATCTTCATTCAGATAAACCTTGAGGCGCAGACGGACATTATGGGTAATCGACAGCAAGTGATACACCACGGCAAAGCGACGTTCATTTCCACCAGTGCTGGGGGTCACTTCGCGTTCATCAACACCACGACTAAAGCCACTACCGGTTGCGCCTGTAGTCTCCCATTCGGCTTGGCCAAACGTCAGATAATCCACAGCACAAAGATCCGAAAGTTGCGCAAAAGCAAAATCTGCTTCATCACGCAAGGCCGTGCATGTCGCCAGAACATCTTTGGCGGCAATTTCAGCGGTCACTTCGGAAAAAGCAACACCGACAGAAATCGCACGACCAAAACGGTCTTGCAGGCACGCAACAAGTTTGTCCACAGCATCACTCATCAGCAAAAATATCCCTCACCCTCTCCACTTCTCTGACTTTCACAAACACGCATTTCTTACTGCGCACATCCCGTCTCGCTCCGGCCATCCGGCAAGAAACGTTAACGGGCAATGGTGTTTGTGCGTTTTATTTTATTTTGTAATTGTATGATGCCGTACAACAATGCTTCCGCTGTGGGCGGACAACCCGGCACATAAATATCCACCGGCACAATGCGATCACAACCGCGCACCACCGAGTAGGAATAATGATAATAACCACCGCCATTGGCACAGGAGCCCATGGAAATAACCCATCGCGGCTCCGACATCTGGTCATACACTTTGCGTAAAGCCGGGGCCATTTTATTCACCAGCGTACCGGCTACAATCATCACATCGGATTGCCGGGGACTGGGGCGGAAAATAATGCCAAAACGGTCAAGATCATACCGTGCAGCACCTGCGTGCATCATCTCCACCGCACAACACGCCAGACCAAAAGTCATCGGCCATAACGAGCCTGTACGCGCCCAGTTGATGAGCTTGTCGGCAGAGGTAGTAACAACCCCCTTTTCAAGTACGCCTTCTAGTCCCATTCCATGGCTCCTTTTTTCCACTCGTAGGCAAAACCCACAACCAGAATTGCCAGGAAGACGAACATAACCCAAAAACCGTACACACCCAGCTCTTCCAGCACCACAGCCCAAGGGAACATAAAGGCAATTTCCAGATCGAAAATGATAAACAGAATCGCCACGAGATAAAAACGCACATCAAACTTCATGCGCGAATCCTCGAAGGCTTCGAAGCCACACTCATAGGGTGACAGTTTGGCGTCATCGGGACGCTGTGGTGCCAGCATGTAAGCCATGGCAATTGGCGCTATACCAAAAATCAGGCCCAGCAGTAAAAACACCAATATCGGTACATAATTTTCAAGCATGAAGGTTCGAATTCCACCCGCAGAATATTATTATTATTTTTTTGTTTTAGTTAATAGTGCAAACGCTTGTTCGCTTTTTTGTCAACAAAGCATCCTGAACAACACGACACAAATCATTTGCGCGAACCACCGAGTCTAGGCTAGTTCAAAAGAGCTTGTCAAGGCTGGATAATTTAGCAATAACCCATAGGAATCAATGTGTTATTTGCGGCTAGCTATTGATGCTTGCACCAAAATCGGGCATACCCGTATGCAAGCTGTCGATTACTTGCAATAAAATGGTGCCGATGGCCGGAGTCGAACCGGCACGGCTTTCGCCACTGCCCCCTCAAGACAGCGTGTCTACCAATTCCACCACATCGGCAATATATTTTTCAGCGCATATATTTATTATGCGCATCAATTTTTAATCGGTGTATATAAGTAGGTGAGTACAATTATTTTAACATTTTCTTGTCTATTTTCCGGCCTTCTGCGTTGCTGCTACGATCACATAGCGCACTATGCTCATCTTCACAGCGTCTTGAAGGCCAAAAAATATCCTGAGAAAATCTGGTTAAAATAATTATGTTCACCTACTTAGGTGCTGCTTAATGTATCGCACCTGATTCCCAACATGAGGTACACGTATTATGGGCTTTCAGGTACGTCCCTAGTCTCACCTGATTTTACTGACTCAGGCGCAGCAGGGATAACCGGTGCATCGGTATTATTATCAACAGCGGGTAGCGCATCCTGTGTCATTGGTACCGCAGAGCCCTGCTCCATCAGGCTGGTTGGCGCATCCACTGTCCGAAACATATAAGCCATGGACAGGCTGGTCAGAAAAAAAACGGTGGCTAAAACCGCAGTGGTGCGTGAAAGAAAGTTGCTCGCACCTTGTGCGCCAAACACCGAACCTGATGCACCACCAGCCGCACCCGCACCGAAGGCTGCACCTGCGTCTGCTCCTTTTCCGTGTTGGATTAACACCAGAACAACAACGGCGATAGCCACTAAAATATGTACTGCCAATAATGCTGTTTGCATAATTTTTTCTGCTCTACGTTCTTAAAATAAAAACCTTAAAATAAAAATAAAGGGTATCGTACGCCATCCTGCGGATCAGCGGTCGGGAACATTAACCTGCCCGACAAATTGCCAGAAAACCTTCGGCATCCAATGATGCGCCACCGATCAATCCACCATCAATGTCTGTCATGGCAAACAATTCAACCGCATTGTCAGGTTTCACGCTGCCGCCATAAAGAATTTGCAGCTTTTCCGCGACACCGGCATCTTTTTCTGCCACACGCTGACGAATAAAGGCATGCACATCCTGAGCCTGCTGCGGTGAAGCAGTCTTACCAGTACCAATGGCCCAAACCGGTTCGTAAGCAATAATACCCGCAGCAATAGCAGTGATACCCACTTTATCAATGACAGCATCCAGCTGGCGTGCGACCACAGACTCTGTATTGCCCGCTTCGCGCTCTTCCAGCAACTCACCGACACATAAAAGGGGAATCAACCCGGCAGCCTGCGCTGCGCTGTATTTTTGCGCAACTAACTCATCGCTTTCACCATACAGCGCACGCCGCTCGGAATGTCCGACAATTACGTACTCACATTGGTGGTCCAACAACATATCGGCAGAAATTTCACCGGTAAATGCACCGGATTTTTCCTGGCTCAGATTTTGCCCCCCCCAGGAAACATCACTGCTACTCAGGGAACTCGCGGCCTGTGGAATATAAATGGCGGGTGGACACACCACCACTTTGGCGCTAACACCCTCGGCAACACCGGCTTTGATACCATTCAGCAACTGCTGGTTAGCTTCCAATGAACCATTCATTTTC
>WFQM01000073.1 GCA_015487095.1 Gammaproteobacteria bacterium
AAATTAAATAACATCGGTAACCCTCTTTAAAACTAAGTTAAAGTGTTTATAGATTTTTTTGTTCTGCTCTATTCAACACAAAGTAAAATTGTAGGGTGGAACAAGCGCAGCGGTTCCACCAGCAGGTTATTTAGGAACAACAAACCACCTCCGTACTCATGACTGCCGACAAAAAACCTGCAACAAAAGCCCGATGAGCTGAAACAGAGAAAAGCTCCCATGCAATAACGACTCACTGGCAAACGGCGATTCAAAGTGGACATCCATAACGAATCAAACCTGGAATATACCCTTTTCCATTTGGTGGAACCGCTGCGCTTGTTCCACCCTACAATTTTACTTTGTGTTGAATAGAGCAGAACAAAAAAATCTATAAACACTTTAACTTCGTTTTAAAGAGGGTTACCGATGTTATTTAATTTCCATTCCTTACGTTAACAAATTCGTAGGTTAACTTAATGACCTTGGAGGGTATGTCTGTCACCAGGTTTTAAATTACGTTTTCAGGCATTCAGCAATCCATGTGCCTATGGCGATAATTTCTTCATTGCACACGTTGTGCTCCATGTCATAGCTTTCCCAGCGAATGTCGTAATTCAGCTCCTTCAATAACGCGCAGGATTTTTTTCCATATTCATATTTTACGACGGGGTCACGGTGTCCATGCGCCATAAAAATCGGAGTACCCTGGTTTTTTATGTTGTATTCATCCCGAGCTGTTTTCCGCAACGGTAGATAAGTGGATAAAGCACCGATGCCAGCAAGGGTTTGTGTATGACGCAGGCCGGTGTACAGAGCCACAGCTCCGCCTTGTGAAAACCCCATGATGATAATGCGTTGTGTGGGAATACCACGTCGGTTTTCATTTTCGATCAACGAGGTGAGTATTTGTTGGGAAGCGATGAGTCCTGCTTCGTCTTCGTGCTCAAAATCCTCCAGTGAAAAAATATCGTACCAGGAGCGCATGGTGTAACCACCATTACAGGTAACGGGTTGCTCGGGCGCATGAGGGAAAATAAAACGAATATTGAGCGCATCAGGCAATGGCAGTTCGGGGACAATGGGGACAAAGTCATTACCGTCAGCGCCGAGGCCATGTAGCCAAATGACCGATGCCGTAGGTGCGGCACCGGTTTCGATCTCGATGGGGGGATCAATGAGTGCGTTATTCATGCGTTGGCCACCAGTTTAACTGTTTCTCCGGACTGCTCGCTCAGGCTTTTGTTGAGCAGGGCAAACAGTTCCAGCCCATCCTGTTTCCAGCAGTCTTCATCAGCGTGGTAATCAAAATGAAAGCCCCCGGAGCGGGCGGCGACCCAGATTTGCTGGGTAGGAGCCTGACGATTGATGATCACCTGCGAACCATTCTCGCACTCGATGGTCAATATGCCACCAGCAAAGTCCCAGTCCAGCTCGGCATCGCTTATGTCCAATGCGTCTTCAATGGCCGATAGAGTGTCATCGACTTTTTGGCTAAATTCACCTGCATTCACCAGGGTTCTCTCCTTTAATATGGTATCGCTGCCTGCGGCTGACAGTTTATAATGTGCATCTTCTATGGGGATTATTCATGAAATTTTGTTGGGCGCAATATTTACTTTGTTGGGTGATTGCGATATTAGGTGCTGGTAGCCTGTTGACTGCCTGTGGCCAAAAGGGAAGTTTGATACAGCCCACAGTGTCAGCCGGGATTGTTGACTCCGTTGAATATAAAGAAAGAGCCGTAAAAAAACCATGAATTATTTTGATTATTGCAGCGGACATTTGTTTGCGGAAGACGTTGATCTGCGCCATATCGTCGATGACGTCGGCACGCCCTGTTATGTGTATTCCCGCGCCACGCTGGAGCGCCATTGGCGTGCCTTTGATAGCGTTTTTGCGGAACACGCACATCTGATCTGTTATGCCGTAAAGGCCAATTCCAATCTGGCGGTATTAAATGTTCTGGCCAGATTGGGTTCCGGTTTTGATATTGTTTCGGGGGGAGAATTACGCCGGGTGATTGCCGCAGGGGGTGAGCCGTCAAAGGTGGTTTTTTCCGGTGTGGGCAAGAGCGCCGATGAAATACGGTATGCACTGGAGCTGGGTATTCGCTGTTTTAATGTGGAATCTCGTGCCGAGCTGAAGCGACTCAATGACATCGCCGGTGAAGTGGGTGTGCGCGCACCAGTGTCAATTCGGGTGAACCCTGATGTGGATGCAAAAACCCACCCCTATATTTCTACCGGACTGAAAGAAAATAAATTCGGCATTGATATTGAATATACCGAAGCGGTTTATCAGCATGCCGCTGAATTATCACACATCAATGTGCAGGGTATTGACTGTCACATCGGTTCACAGCTCAATGATATTTCTCCCTTTGTGGATGCATTGGACCGTGTACTGTTGTTGATTGACAACCTTGCAGCCCAAGGTATCAAACTACGACATATTGACATGGGAGGAGGGCTTGGTATCACCTATCGTGATGAAATGCCGCCGAGCCCTGCCGATTACGCCGCAGCGATTCTGACTCCGTTGAAAGAGCGGGGATTGGAAATTATTCTGGAACCGGGGCGGGCTATTGCCGGTAATGCGGGTATTTTGTTGACACAAGTGGAGTATATTAAACCGGGCGAGGCAAAAAGTTTTGCCATAGTGGATGCCGCCATGAATGATTTGTTACGGCCTGCCCTGTATGGCGCGTGGCAAAACATTATTCCCCTTGAGCCGCGCGACAATGATGGCCATGCGGATGTTTACGATGTAGTGGGGCCGATTTGTGAAACGGGTGATTTTTTGGGCAAGGAGCGTCAACTCACTATCGAAGCAGGTGATGTGCTGGCGGTTTGCTCAGCGGGAGCTTACGGTTTCGGCATGAGCTCTAACTATAATTCGCGGCCACGGGTTGCTGAAGTTATGGTGGACGGTGATCAATATACTGTGGTGCGTAAACGTGAAACCCTGGAAAGTCTGTGGCAGGGAGAGACGACTCTGCCGGATTAAGCGGGATATACACCAAGAACGTTTTTTTTAAAATCACCGAGTATTTAACGCAGAGGTCGCAGAGGCGCAAAGGGCGCAGAGAAAAACACGAAAAACTTTGCGCTCTCTGCGTTTATAACACGCCACCTGTCAGTGTCACTACAACATACCCTTCCTTTTGTGCTGAAACGTTTGCCCAGGCACTTCCCCCCCGGCGTTCCGGCTAAAAACACACCGGAGCGCCGGTATTCCCAGTAACAAACGTGAACAGAGTGATTTACTGCTTAATTCATATTTAACGCAAAGGCCGCAAAGAAAAACAGTAAGCCCTGCGGCCCTGTGCTCTTTGCGACCTTTGCAGTGGCAACATGCCACTCACCAGCATCAGACATTGGCTGCTCAATGTTCCACAGTGATGCGCCGGGTCTGTGTCAGCTCTTCACG
>WFQM01000074.1 GCA_015487095.1 Gammaproteobacteria bacterium
AATACTACAAATTGAATGTTCGGCAGAGATACTATATTCCGCTGGCTAAAGGCACCAGCCTGTTTTTGGGGGCCGATCTGGGGTATGGCGAGGGCTATGGTGCTACCTCTGCATTGCCGTTTTATAAAAATTATTATGCGGGTGGCGGTCGTTCGGTGCGTGGATACCGGGGAAATACCTTGGGACCGAGGGAATCGAACCGGCCACTGGGCGGGCCGATTAAAATTGTGACGCACCTGGAATTATTTTTTCCGTCACCCTTTGCAGAAACGGAACGAAGCTTCCGTTTGAGTGCCTTTCTTGATGCGGGTAACGTCTTTGCGTCAGAATCAGAGATTCAGAAAGAGGGATTACGGTCTTCATACGGTTTTTCTGCTATCTGGCTGACTCCTGTTGGCGCACTGACCTTTAACTGGGGCTGGGCTATCAATGCCAAACCGGAAGATGATACGGAGATATTCCAGTTCTCCATTGGTACGCCGTTTTAGGGCTTGTTATCTGGTATATACCGGAGAGGGCATAAACCATGCCTTTAAAGGTGAACTAAGGGCTGAATTACCCTGTTTTTATGCGTATGCTGGCTGGGTCGGCATAATGAAAATCCAACGCAAAGGCGCAGAGCGCGCAAAGGGTGATGAGGAAGAGATGAAAAAATCTCAAATGTTGTTGATCTCTGCGCTCTTTGCGGTAGATTTTATGACGCTGTGGTTTGTGGATGAGAAACAGCCTGTCCCACCGAATGTAAGTCAATGACTTTATCCGGTTTAATATTTTTAGCGCTTAGCCCACATTTTTAGGGTTTGCTACCGGGGAAATATGCCGGAGGAGGTATAAACCCTCTGGTTTGGTGCGAAAACAGCGTAAAATCACGAAATTATTCAGGCATTGGGTCCGGCGGTATTTCGTGGCATCATAGGGGGATGTCAGGAGCAGGATTGCTCGTTATCAATTGTATATGAGTGGAGATTATGTCAAAAAAAACAATCAGTAAACGCGCCTTTAACTATTCTCGGGTATTGCTGTGTGCTGGCCTTGTCGCGTGGTTAAGCATTGTCGGAACGGTTGCTGTTGCCGCCGAGATGAAAATCGGATTTGTCAATGCGGCGCGTGTATTGGAAGAGGCTCCTCAAGCCGATGCGGCACGCGTACGTCTTGAAAAGGAATTTTCACCTCGCGATAAAAAGCTGGTGGATGCACAAAAAAAGGTGCGCAAGCTTGAAGAGAAACTCACTCGTGATGGTGCCATCATGAGTGAAACCGAGCGGCGAAAACTGGAGCGGGATATCCTTTCCCAGCAACGTGAACTTAAGCGCGGCCAGGAAGAATTTCGGGAAGATTTGAATATCCGTCGTAACGAAGCTTTCGATGCCCTGCGTCGCCGGGTGTTTGAAGTGATCAACGATATTGCAAAAGCTGAAAAGTACGATCTCGTTATCAGTGATGGTGTGGTTTATGCCGATGACCGTATTGATATTACCGGTAAAGTCGTTGAGCAGTTGAAAAAAGAATTTGCTGCAACCACAAAAAAATAGTTGAAATAAACACTCAATAGTTGCTCTGATGCCTGCGCTTACTTTGAAAGTCATTGTTGAGCGACTTAATGCTCAAGGTCTGTCGGCACAGCTTTCCGGGAATGCCGGTGATGAAATCAGGCGGGTGGCCTCATTAACTGGGGCCGGTGAGGGTGATATTACTTTTCTGGTTAATTCACGTTTTAAAAAAGACCTGTGTAGCACAAATGCTGCTGCTGTTATTGTTACAGCAGAGGATGCGGATGCCGTTCCCACTAACGCTATTGTGGTGGAGAACCCGCATGTTGCGTATGCTCATGTGGCAGCCTGGTTGTATTCCGATAATGATTTTTTACCCGGTGTTCATTCCACCGCCACGGTAGACCCAACCAGCACGGTGCATGCCAGGGCTCGGGTTGATGCCAATTGTGTTATTGAAGCCGGTGTCGTTATCGCTGCGGGATGTCACATTGGTCCCGGTTGTGTGATGGGTAAAAATACCGTGCTAGGTGAAGATACACGTTTGGTGGCTAATGTGACCCTGTGCCACGGCACACAAATTGGTCGCCGCAACCTCTTGCACCCCGGGGTGGTGATTGGCGCGGATGGTTTTGGTCTGGCCAATAACAAGGGAGAATGGCTGAAAGTGCCACAGGTTGGCAAGGTTGTTCTGGGTGATGATGTTGAAGTAGGCGCTAATAGTACCATTGACCGTGGCGCGATTGGTGATACTGTTATTGGGAATGGCGTCAAGCTTGATAACCTGATCCAAATTGGTCATAACGTGCGCATTGGCGCGCATACGGCGATTGCTGCCTGTACTGCGGTGGCCGGTAGCGCGATTATTGGTGAACATTGTGCGATTGGTGGTTGTGTGGGCATTGTCGGCCACCTTGAGATCACGGATAATGTTACCATTACAGGCATGTCGCATGTTTCACGAGCGATAGGAAAGCCGGGGGTTTATTCTTCCGGTACGCCGTTGGAAGAAAATGCGGCATGGCACCGGAATTTTATTCGTTTAAAACAGCTGGACGATATGGCGCGCCGGTTAAAAAAACTGGAAAAGCGATTAGCTGCTTCTGAGCATCTTGATGAGACAAAAAAATAATGAGTGAGTCACTGGATACATCGCTAACCACGCTGGATATTTACGCAATTCTGGAACATCTCCCGCATCGCTACCCGTTTTTGTTGATTGACCGAGTGACTGAATGCAAAGTCGGTGAACGGTTGGTGGGTTATAAAAATGTCACCTATAACGAGCCCTGCTTTACCGGTCATTTTCCTGATCGTGCGGTAATGCCCGGTGTGCTGATCCTGGAAGCATTGGCTCAGGCAACCGGTATTCTTGCCTTTCGCACCAGTGGCAAGGTACCGGATAAAGACTCTTTGTATTATCTTGTCGGTATTGATAACGCGCGTTTCAAGCAGCCGGTTATTCCCGGCGACCAGCTGATGCTGGAAGTCGATATTATCAAAACCAAGCGTGGTGTCTGGAAATTCAACGGTGTTGCAAAAGTAGACGGCAAAGTTGTGTGTTCCGCAGAACTGATGTGTGCCGAACGGGGCGTACAGACTGATTGAGGCAGAAGGTTCTTGATTCATTCCCAGGCCATCATTGACCCTGACGCCCGTCTTGCCAAAGATGTCTGTGTCGGTCCTTTTTCTGTCATCGGTGCCGGTGTGGAAATCGGTGAAGGCACAGTCATTGATTCGCACGTTGTGATCAACGGCCCCACGCGCATTGGCCGTGACAATAAAATCTATTCTTTTGCCGCCATTGGTGGTGATCCTCAGGACAAAAAATATGCCGGTGAGGCCACCGAACTGGAAATAGGTGACCGCAATGTTATTCGTGAGTATTGCACCATCAGCCGTGGTACTGCGCAGGATGTGGGCATTACCCGCATCGGTAATGACAACTGGATTATGGCGACCGTGCATATTGCTCATGATTGCCAGATTGGCAATCACACCATCTTTGCCAACAGCACCACGCTGGCAGGTCATGTAATCATCGAAGACTACGTCATTCTTGGTGGTTTTACTCTGGTACACCAGTTTTGCAAAGTCGGTACACATTGTTTTACGGGCATGAACAGTGTGATTTCCAAAGATGTATTACCGTTTCTGATGGTCTCCGGGCATATGGCCAAACCGCATGGTTTGAATACCGAAGGCCTCAAGCGTCGTGGTTTTTCCAGTGATGCACTGAGTCAATTACGCAAAGCCTATAAAATTATTTACCGCTCGGGTAATACGCTGACACAGGCTGTTTCCCAACTTGAGCCCATGGCAGAAAATTGTGATGAAGTTGCTCAATTGTTGATGTTTATTAAAGCCAGCACGCGCGGGATTGTGCGATAAGTGGCAAAGCCGCCATTGCGATTTGGCATTGTTGCCGGAGAGGCTTCGGGTGATTTACTGGGTGGCGGTCTTATTGCTGCCATCAAACAACACTATCCCGATGCTGTTTTTGAAGGTATTGCAGGTCCGCAAATGATCGCCGCAGGGGCTGACAGCCTGTTCCCTATGGATCGTTTGTCGGTGATGGGCATTGTGGAAGTGCTGGGGCGCTATCGTGAACTGTTGGGCATACGCCGCCAACTGGCCACGCATTTCAAACAAAATCCACCGGATGTTTTTATTGGCATTGATGCGCCGGACTTCACGCTGGGCCTGGAAAAACAATTGCGTGTCGCGGGCATTAAAACCGTACACTATGTCAGCCCCTCCGTCTGGGCCTGGCGGCAACGGCGGGTGAAAAAGATTGCCGCGTCCACCGGTTTGATGTTGACCCTGTTTCCCTTTGAAGCGAGCTTTTATCAAAAATATCAGGTACCGGTGCGTTTTGTGGGACATCCACTGGCTGACACGATTCCGCTCGCAGTGGATAAACAGGCGGCGCGACAGCAACTGAATTTGCCAACCGATACTGAAATCCTGGCTCTGTTACC
>WFQM01000075.1 GCA_015487095.1 Gammaproteobacteria bacterium
CTGTTGACACTGCGGGTCAGGGAACTGAATATCTCTATGGTGAAAATTTCCTGACGGAAACCGAAGCGGAACATCTGGCCCAGGTGCGTGCCGAAGAATTTATCTGTCGTAAAACACGCTACTACGGAGAAAGCGGCATTTGCGGACTGACAGCAGGTTATACTTTCAGCCTGGGTGGTCATCCTAACGATAAATATAATGACATCGACTATCTTGTTGTCGAAGTCACGCATGAAGGCCAGTTCCTGGACCAGAGCGCCTCGGACAACACCGAAACCAGCCCCATCTACAACAATACATTTGTTGCAATTGAAGCCAGCATTCCCTGGCGTCCACCGGTAAAAACGCCCAAACCCCGTTTTTTCGGCACCATGACCGCCTTCGTCTATGCCGAAGCCACCTCGGAAATGGCCGAGATTAATAAAGAAGGCTGTTACCGCGTACACATGCCCTTTGACAAAGCCGATGGCAGCAAAGACAGTACAGACCCCGACCGTAAAGCCAGTTGCTGGATACGCATGGCGCAACCCTATGTGGGCGAAGGCGAAGGCATGTATTTCCCGTTACGGGGTGGCACCGAAGTATTGCTCACCTTTATTAACGGTGACCCTGACAGACCGGTCATTTCCGGCGCGCTTCCCAATGCTTCCACACCCTCCCTGTTAACCAGTGAAAAGCCAACGGAATCCGTTATTCAAACCAAGGGCAATAACAAAATCAGAATGGAGGACAAACCCGGGTCAGAGCGAGTCATGATGGAAAGCCCAATGGCCAATTCCTGGGTACGCATCGGTGCGCCCAATGATCCTGTAACACTTAATGGCTCCGCAACAATCACTGTTGAAATTGGTGACACCTATACTGAACAAGGGGCATTTAGTAGCAAAGATTGTGTCGATACACCAATTACATCACCAACAACAATACGCCGCGCTGATGGAACAACGGAAACATCGATAGATACAAGTAGTTCAGAAATTTATTATTTAGAATATGTCCACGGTACTGACACCGCAATCCGTACCGTAATTGTCGGCGATGAATTAGTGGATAGATTACCCGGCAATGGCATACGCATCCAAACTTCGGGGAATTTATTCCTGGAAGCCCAAAGCCAATATGCTGATTACACTAAAGGTACACCCGCCAGTGCATCATTGCCCAGAAAACCTGGCGGTTCAAAGGATGCAAACCAGATTGGCGATTTATATGACAAGTTTGCCGGAGCCAGTAAAAGTTACACACCCACCGGGATAGTTAACTATGATGGAAGCTCCCCAACAGATCCAGCAGACTTTGTCGCCTCGGTTTTTAATTCTGCCCATGTACAACTCTCCAGTCTTGACACGGTAAATACTCAGGAAGGCAATATCTACGACTTTGGTGGCTACTGGAACTATAACCTCGGCAATAGCTATGAAGAGGCTCACATTAATCAATCAGCGCTACTCAATTTCAAGCACGAAGGATTATCAGGTAGCGGTGATGTCAGTTTCCCGGCAGCCAGTGTTGGTATAACGGCTGCTGCCGGAGTCTTCACCGGAATTGCTGTCGGCATTGCGGCAGGAGCGGCAGGAGGAAAAGCAAGTGCAATCTCCGCCGGTGTAGCTGGGGGACTTGTTGGTGGCGCTGCTGCTGCGATCGTTAATGCCATATCCAGCGGCTGGGGGATGGCTGACAATGCTGAAGCCCGCCCGCTTGGAGATGTGATCGAAGGCCCAAATTTCGGCCCTATCCGCAGCCCCAACAATAAAGTTAAAAGCAGTTTTATCAAGATTGATGAAACCAGCGGAAAACCCATCGAAGACGAAGTATTAGAACAAGATATTGATGAGCATAAAGGAGCATCAGGTAATACCTACCCAATGCACACCGATACGACCTGGGTCACCAAAAGCTTTGGCGATACCTATGAATACAGCTACGGCAATACGTTAGGAATCAGTATTGGGCATACTGAAGAACACAGTAAAGGTGACACCTACGAATACAGTTATGGTGGCCGAAGCGAAGAAACAAAATTTAATGGCGCAGGAATAATGACCTATCAATCGTGGTCTGAGTCCGGTGAGTCTTGCGAATCCAGTTTTAACCCAAAGAATGGCCAACTAATTAACGTACAGTATAAAAACAGAGCCGAGCATTTTATTGACGCCGAACTGACACTTCCCTCAACACCCACGTTCAGCGCATCTTGCAACATCGCATCCATGAAAACCTCTGCAGAATTCAGCACAGGAATAAATATAAATGTAAGCGTATCCGCCGGGTTAAGCACCAATGTTGCATTTAACGTCGGGTTTGCCATCGAAATTGAAGGAAATCCTTCATGGAAACTGGAGCTGGACGACGGTGAAATGGTATTTAAAGGACCAGGCACTGCATTCAATAAAGAAGCCAAACTCAAAGGGAAAATTCAAACGTTAATGCTGAAAGAATACAAAATGGCTATTGAAAAATCGTCGGGTTGCAAAATCACAAAAGAAAACATTAGTATTTATGACGGTGCTTTAAGTATGAAAAAAGGCTTCAGCATTATGGGCGTTTAATAATGAAAATTATTAAACCTTTTCAACTTGGCGTCCAATCCAGCGTTATCGAGCACAACAACAAATTTTATTTTGTTACCTCATCCACGCTGGGAATAAACCTGCTGACAGGAAATGTCTTTTTAGAAAGCCAATGGATGGAGGATGCCATAAACGGAATGGCTGGAAACTCAATACCTGATACAGGAATGCCTAAACCTTCCGGCGAGTACCTGGTATCTGGAAGTTATTATTCACCCAATGTTAGCCCCGTCACTGGAGGTGAAATAAAAGTACAGTTTGGCACGCAAGAAAAAACCTTACTTATTTTTGGTGATCGACGATGGAACAATGGATTCCCCAGCAAGCCGGAATTATTCACTACCTGCCCTATCAACTTCAATGGAGCATTTGGTGGGAAAGAATTTATAAAAAACCCAAATGGATTAGGGTTTAAAGATACGCTATTACCTCGAATAGAAAACCTGAATAATCTCATCACTTCCAGCAGAGACCAGCCTGAACCTGCTGGTTTATCCGTACTTGATCCCGCATGGCCACAACGCAGTCGCTATCTGGGCTCTTACGATGACCAATATATGAAAAAGTATTTCCCCGGTTATCCAGCGGATTTTGATTGGCGTTTTTTCCATTGCGCACCACAGGACCAATGGCATGATAACTACTATCAAGGGAATGAGTCTTTTGAAATCCATAACATGCACCCGGAAAAAACACGTATAGCAGGTAAACTCCCTGGCCTGTATGCCCGATGTTTTATCAACAGTAAAATTGATGACAGTCATTCCCGGTTTTCAGAACTTGATATGAACCTGGATACAGTCTGGTTTTTTCCTGAACAGGAATTAGGTCTGTTGATCTGGCGTGCAACAGTTGAAGTAGAAGATGATGAGGCTTCCGAAATAAAACAGTTGGTTGCCGCCTACGAAAATCGCGCAGACTCCCCACGCAAGCCAGGTCATTATCAACAAGCATTGGAGTTACGCCTCAACAGTGATGACGGATTCCTCAATAACTTTAAAACTCGTGACCTCATCGCCGAGGGTGAAAAAACAGCCATGGCCTTGTTGTTTGAAGATGCACTGGGTGATACTCCTGAACAAAGTGAACTCACCAAAAACCTTTCCGCAAAGGTTGAATCAGTTACTCAGTCAGTGCAAACCCAGGTAGCCGACAGTATGGATGAACTCCATAAGGGGCTTTCCAAAGATAAAGACAACGATATTGCCGCACTCAAGCTCCCTGACATTGATGAACTATTGAACAAAAAAAGTGATCTTCCACCCGATGCAGATGTTGATTTATTTAAACAACGCCTGGAAGAAATACTGCCGGGAGTCACCAAGGGCAACCCTGGAGAAATTGATTTTTCTGACTTTTCTTTCAGTAAAATTGACGAAATAATGACTGAAATGAATCAGTTAATGGTTAAAAAAGAAAACCGGGTAGACCAGGAAATAGATAAGCTAACAGATCAACTCTCCGGACAATTCAACAGTCTAGCCGAAATATCAAATGAACTGCCCAAGGAAAGCAAAGATGAAATAGAAAGTTTACTTTCTCAACTGAACAACATCAAAAATAACGAAAAAAAGCATTCCTCCCCCTTGCCACGCCTCGATGCCAGTGAAATCATCTCCTCAATGACAGACATTGGGTCACAAACAGTTGATGCCATGCAGCAACTCCAGGCCCTAAAAGGCATGGATATAGACAATGAGCAAACACAACAACTGGAAAAACTGATCGGCAACTCATATGATGAAAAAAACAAACAGCTTGAAACAAGCCTGAAAGAAGCTGAAAAAGATTTTCGCTCTCTTTACATAATGTCCGCCCATTTTATGGATAATGGTACCCCGCCACATAAAGAAGACCTGGATCAAATCGCCAAACATTTATTAGACTCGCCACAAAATGCCGC
>WFQM01000076.1 GCA_015487095.1 Gammaproteobacteria bacterium
AAAAGGAGCGATATGTGCTTCAGGCCCAAATATATTTTGAGCGAACTACCCCAGCGATGTTGAAATTGAGGCCTGATGCGTTCGTCTCCATGCCTGAATCAATGTGTAGTCGGCTGTTTCCGGGGTTGGGCTAAAGAGGGGAATCAAAGATGGCGCGCCTGACAGGAGTCGAACCTGTGACCTTCGCCTTCGGAGGGCGACACTCTATCCAGCTGAGCTACAGGCGCATGGCGGTGATTCTAACAGATTTTACTGTGTTAGCCTCAGTATCAATTTTTGTTATGATTACGGGCTCCCGCAGGTGAGAGCGACGGGTTTAAACCTTGTCAGGCGCGTCATTTCCTGGAAAATCCCAAATGCTATGGGTATATAACCCTTGAATCAGAATTGAAGCACTGGCTGACGAAGGACTACGGTTGATATTTCGAGTGCTCAAAATATTCTTTGCCGGGTTTGCACTGTTGGGCTTATCGTCGCTGGCCCATGCCGCATTTGTTGTGGATTTACCTGACACGCGAATACAGGGCATTTTGCAAAACTATTTTCCCATTGATGAGTATGCGGCATTTGCGCGGGTCTCGATGGATGTACCGCAGGTGCGCCTGTCCAAAACGAACAAGGATATTGTGCTTGTTATTCCCATCGTGGCGAAAATGATGGGAAAAGGCATACACAAGGGTCGTGTGACCATGCTGATGGGTTTGAGTTACAAGGCAGCATTCGGTGGTTTATTTCTTGCTCAGCCGCGTATTGAGCAATTTGAAATACCCGGTGTGAGTGAAAAAATTGTGGCGGATTTACGGGAGATTGTGGATGTTATGGGCAAGAATGCCTTACCTCTGGTGCGCATTTACACCGTGAAAGAACGGGATTTGAACCATTCTCTGGCAAAAAGTGAGTTAAAATCATTTGTGATTGAAAATGGTCGTTTGCATCTGGAGTTCGGGTTTGATTGAACCGGTCAGCTTGTTTGCCGCAGCACTGGCTCCGCAAGAAGGTGTTACACCGCCTGAGTAAGGCCTGAGGATGATGTTTTTACATGTGTGGAATCACTCTTTGTTATCACGCCGATGGCCAGCAGGCCGATGAGGCGATCATCCGGCGTATGGTTAAATCTCTTGTCCATCGTGGCCCTGATGCGTTAACACATATCATGCGCGGCCCGGTTTCTCTGGGTCACACCCGTCTGAGCATTGTGGATATCTCAGAGGGTGACCAGCCCATGTTAAGCGATGATGGGCGCTTTGCCTTGGTTTTCAATGGCGAAATCTACAATTATCAACAGCTGCGCGCCAAACTGGAAAAAGACGGCGTACAATTCAAAACCCGTTCCGATACTGAAGTGGTGCTACGCCTGTTTGAGCGTGACGGGCTGGCGTGTGTGTCAGCCTTGCGTGGCATGTTTGCCTTTGCTGTGCATGACCAAACCAATGGGTATTTACATTTGGTGCGGGATCGCCTGGGCATCAAACCGCTGTTTTACCACTGGGATGGCGATATGCTGCTGGCAGCTTCGGAAGCGAAAGCGCTGTTCGCCAGTGGTTACATCGATGCACAATTGGACCCTAATGCCATTCGTGCCTATTTTCGTTATCAATTTGCGGTAAGCCCACAAACCCTGTTTCACGGTATTGTCGAACTGCCACCAGGCCACACACTGTCACTGACAGCGGATGGCGAGCCACAGATCAAACAATATTGGGATCTGGCCTTTCCTCGGGATGACGAATACGAAAGTCTCGATGAGGCATTTTGGTCAGAGCGTTTTGCAAGTGCCCTGGATGATGCGGCAGGGACGCACATGATTGGCGATGTCCCCATTGGCGCTTATTTATCCGGTGGTATTGATTCCGCTGCCACCACCCGTCTGTTAAGTATGCATACGCCAACGACGGCAACGGACAAGGTGCAATCGTATACGATTCGCTTCAGCAACCCGGCCAATGATGAGTCTGCACTGGCGAAAAACATTGCAGACCACCTGAATGTGCCAAACGAAACCATTCTGCTGGATGATGCACGCGAAGCGGGTTTTTTGACCGAATTTCAACAATGCCTTTACCACCTTGAGCAACCACAAAGAATGGCGCTGGATGTACCCCACTTTATGCTATCCGGTTTGGTGCAACGCAATGGACAGAAAGTTGTTTTTACCGGTGACGGTGCTGATGAAATATTGGGCGGTTATGATTGTTATCGACAGGATGCAATGCGCATCTGGGGTAATCAGCAAAAAAACACCCGGCAACGACGGCGGTATTATCTCAATGAATATCGCCAGAATTTTGCCGATGCCCATGTGCGTTTTTTATTCGGCCAACACCGGGCTAAAAAACAACGTGCGGTGATTCGCCGCTTTGGCTGTTATCCGGCATGGAATGATTTTTGGCACATTCTCGATGATATCAGCGCTCCTCTATTCAGTGATGCCCTGCAAACAGAAGATGATTTTGTTATGGATGTCCTGGCAGAAAATATGCGCAGCAACATCAAGGGACTGCATCCACTGAACCAGTCCCTGTATATTGAAACCAAGACCCGGCTGCCGGGCTGGATTTTGTGGAAGAGTGACCGGCTGTCAATGGCGCATAGCATTGAGGCACGGGTGCCTTTTATGGATCACCCGCTGGTGGAGCTGGCCGCCCGGATTCCTCCCGGTCTCAAGCTGAATGGTATGGATGAAAAATACATCCTGCGAAAAGTCATGATGCCCCATTTACCGGAACACCCTTCCCAGTTTAAAAAGCGTGCTTTTTACACACCGATACGGGACTGGTTTTTTACTGCGGAACGCCAACCCGAGTTGGATAAATATTTATCACCGCAAGCCTTGCAGAAAACAGGTTATTTTTGTGCGGACACGGTTGCCTCTTATTTACAGCAGATTGGTGAAATCACACACGTTGAAACGATGGACGAATATTATGCGTTGATGAAACTGGAGTGGATATTGCTCATGGTATTAAGCGTGCAGATATTACACTGTCTTTTTGTCGGGCGGGAAGCCCCATGTTTTAAGATTGATACATAATAAATGTGCCAACGCAGAATTGAACCTTCCTTTGCACCTTATCCGTTGGCAGTTTTTTTCTGCACATCCGTTGCGCCAGTACCTGCTGAATCAATAAATGGATCAGCAAAGATATCCTGCATCGCAGCACCTGCCAAAAAGCTCTTTTTCTGCAACGTTTTGACCATATCTTCGCGGCCACACAAAAATACTCGCCAACCCGATAGCTGGGCAAAATCCTCCAATGCCACATTTGCTGCGCGCCCGAATTGCATACCTTGTGGCGGCGTACCTTGTGACACGCAAGGGTGATAATGGAAAACCGCATTAGCCTCGTCCATCGCCAATAATTCAGAGACCAGATACAAGCCCTCAGCAGTACTGCTGCCATGGTACAAATGAATCGGCCCGCTGTGTCCCTGTTGCAAAGCATCACGCACAATACCCACCAACGGTGCCAGACCTGTGCCTGTGCCGACCAATAACAACGATTGCGCTTCCCGGCCAGGCAGATAACTGCACTGTCCTGCCGCCTGACTGATAGTGACCGTGTCACCTGTCTGTAATTTTTCCGCCACCCAGCCACTCACCAGGCCACCTGGCACATGGCGGATGTGTAGCTCAAGGAAATCATCCAGCTCCGGCACACTGGCCAGTGAATAACTGCGAGTCACTCCGGTGTCATTGGTAAGATTAAGAAATTGGCCGGGAAGGTAGGCATAATTATCAGGGCGCACCAGCCGCAGTCGCACTACGTCGGCACTAAGCTTGTCCCGTGATAACACCGTGGTGTCGAAACTGCTGCCAGCCCGGTCAGGTGTCGCCACCTGCATGTCAGTTTCAGGCACACAGGAACAGATCAGGAAATGATTCTGGGCCTTGAGTGTTTCTTTGATGCCAACCTGGGAAGTGGGCGTTGGTTCACCCTCCACGGCCACCATCATGCAAGACTGGCAAACACCCGCCTTGCAGGAATAATTAACGGAAACACCCTGCCGGATCAGGCAATCAAGCACCGATTCTCCGGGCTCGCATTGATACTCCTGATCTTCAAATAGTATCTTCGACATGATGTTTCCGTTGGGTAGTGCTATGTCAATATTCGCAATATGCCTATTTGCCCAGCACATCATTGCGTGTGGTTTCGGCAATCGCAGCCACTTCACCTATCAGATCGTCAGCCACGCCCAATTCCTTCAGCGTCCCGCCTAAATTTTCCACCACGGCGTCAAAATGGCTATCATTCAGGCCGCGCTCCACCAGGTGGGCATGACCTTTACGCATATCTTCACCGGTATAATTGTTGGGGCCACCGAAAGCCATGGTCAAAAATGCCTTTTGTTTGGCAGCCTGTTTGTCCATGTCTACACCGTCAAAAAAACGGCTAATCCGGTCATCTGCCAGCACTTTGCGATAAAAAATATCCACGGCGGCATCGACTGCGGCTTCACCACCAAGACGGTCAAATAATGCATCACTCATTGGTTTTTCTCCTGTTTAACGTGTGTTTAATTTCAATTAAGTCTGTATCAGACCCGTACCAAACAAATAACGAGACCAGAACATAGCGGCCAAAAAAAATAAAACCGCACCCAGTACATTTTTTATCCTCAGGCAAAGCGCGGTGACAGCACCAAAAAGGACATATGCAAGGCAAATAATGTATCGTCAATACATGTTAATTGTCCTGTGGCCATTGTCAACCCCTTTCCTCCTGTTCTATTATCATCACAAGCCTCGGGAGAAGGAGCATGCAATTAACGTTACACACAGATTACGCCTTGCGCGTACTTATTTATCTGGCACAAAAAGACAACGAGTTGGCAACCATCAGTGAAATCACTGATTTTTACGGTATTTCACGTAACCATCTGGTCAAGGTAGTCCATCATCTGGCACAGGAAGATTTTATTCATACCACCCGTGGCAAACACGGCGGCATGCGTTTGGCGCGCGCCGCAGAACTGATCTCCATTGGCCGGGTCGTACGCCGCATGGAGCCTAGCTTTGATCTCGTCGAATGTTTCAGCAATGACAATCGACCCTGCACCGTCATTCCAATCTGTGCGCTCAAAGGCGTGTTGCAGCGGGCCATCAGCGAGTTTCTGGCTTTGCTGGACCAATTTACGGTGGCGGATGCCGTGGTACAAAATCAGACGACGGAACAGATTTTTGCTATTTCGCAACTGGCCAATATAGACAGCACCAAAAATAAAAACTGACAGTTCCACAATACGGGCGCGTCCCTCAAACCTTCCCTGCAAGGGCACAAACCGCTAAGATACGCGGTTCGATTTTGCGACACTCTGAATGCTGCCTCGCAATGTCACCGAGATACCCATTACCCGGCGTCATTCAATCGCCATGGGTAATCGTGTCGCGCAGGTTCACGGAAATATCCGCGACCCAGCGCGCTCAGTTTTTTACTAAAAGTTTCGAAATAAAAGTTTGAGGAGAACAATATGTCCCAAAAGCACCCTGTTATTGCCGTGACCGGCTCTTCCGGCGCGGGTACCACTACGGTCAAAAACGCCTTTGAGCACATTTTCCGTCGTGAAAACATCAACCCTCTGGTGGTAGAAGGTGATAGCTTCCACCGCTATGATCGTGCCGCAATGAAACAGGCTATCGAAGAATTTGCCGCTAAAAACAAACAACTCAGTCACTTTGGCCCGGAATCCAACCACTTTGATCTGGTTGCCGATACCTTTAAAGCCTACGGTGAGACCGGCAAATGCCGCCGCCGTTATTATCTGCACAGCGATGAAGAAGCCGCTGAGCACAATGCGCGCCTGGGCACTGACCTCACTCCCGGCCAATTCACCCCCTGGGAAGACATCACCGAAGAAACTGATGTATTGTTTTACGAAGGTCTGCACGGTGGCGCAGTGGATGGTGACGTGGATGTGGCTTCACACACCGACCTGTTGGTGGGTGTGGTGCCTATCGTTAATCTGGAGTGGATTCAAAAGATTCATCGTGACAATGCGCAGCGTGGCTACAGCGCTGAGGCCATTGTTGACACCATCCTGCGGCGTATGGATGACTATGTACATTACATCACACCGCAGTTCTCGCGCACCGACATCAATTTCCAGCGCGTGCCCACAGTGGATACCTCTAACCCCTTCATCGCCCGCGATATCCCGACACCCGATGAAAGTTTTATCGTTATTCGCTTCCGCGACCCCGATGGTACCGATTTCCCTTACCTGCTGAATATGATCGGCGACTCGTTCATGTCCCGCCCCAATACCATCGTGGTGCCGGGTGGCAAAATGGGTTTTGCCATGGAGCTGATTCTCGCACCACGCATCCATCAGTTGGTTGAGGACAAAAAGGGCCGTTAATCCGCCGATAAAATGTTACCTGGATACTGAAAGTGATCGTGCTTGCGCGATGCCAGGATTCAGGTATCACCTTTTTGACAGTAACAAGCAACCGCTGGCATCGCGTTGGCAAAACCAGCCCGGTGCGAGGTAGGTGGTGGAGACGGTTTCGGTGATCAGTGCTGGCCCACGAATTTCAGCAGGAAGATTTTCCCGCGCATAAACCGGTACGTGTATTTTGATGCCGGCCAGCGATGCATGGGGCGTGGCTGGTATTTTGTGGGCAGGTTTTGTTTCGTGGTCTGATTGCAATGTCAGTGCTTGGGGGGCCGGACTGTGTATTTTTACGCGTAGCGTTACCAGTTCTACAGGCTGCTGCAAGCTGTGGCCGTACAATGCAGCATGTCGTTCATGAAATTGTCTGGTCACGCTGGTTATCGCCTGCCCGATGTCCTGGGTGTTGAGAGATGTTTTGCTGTTCGCCGATAATGCAACAGGCAAATTGATCACAAACGATTGCCCCCGGTAACGCAGGTCCATGCTGGGCGATATTCTGATGCTGCCTGCATCCACGCCTTCGTCGATCAAGGCTTCGCGCCCCCGTTTTGCCAATGTGGTTATGGCCTGCTGCACGTCACGCAGCAACGGCCCATCGGGCACAGCTGAAAGTTGCTGTTGCAGTGTATGAGACAGATAACGCGCTCGTGGTGCCACCAACATGCCCAGCGCCGACAACACACCTGCATGGGCGGGCACCAGCGCTTGTGACATTTCCAATGCCTCCGCCAGCGCACAGACATGCAGCCCTCCGGCACCGCCAAAGGAGGTCAGTGTCAATTGTGCCGCATCGACACCGCGTTGCACCGACATCACCCGCAAAGCGCGCGCCATATGCTCGTTGGCGACATCAATAATGCCGTGTGCTGTTTGTTCCAGAGAAAGATCAAGCGTTTTGGCCAGCGGTGCAATGGCCATCCGTGCGGCATTTTCATCCAGGGTCATGTGACCGCCGAGAAAGGCATCGCTACGCAGACGGCCCAACAGCAGGTTGGCATCAGTGACGGTAGCCCGCAAGTTGGTTCCGGCAGCACTCCGTCCGTAACAGGCGGGGCCGGGGTCAGCACCCGCAGATTCCGGCCCTACCTGCAACAGCCCGCCGCTGTCGATACGCGCTATGGACCCGCCACCTGCACCGATGGTATGCATGTCCACCATGGGTACACCGACAGGATAGGCACCAATACGGCCTTCGGTGGTCAACGGCAGGTCGCCGCTCTGTGTGTTGTCCAGTAGTGCCACATCGGTAGAAGTGCCGCCCATGTCGAAACTCAGCAGACGATGGCAGCCCGCAAGACTGCCCACATATTGCGCACCGGCCAGACCACCTGCGGGCCCGGATAACAACATGTGTACAGCTTCTTCCCCAGCCTGTGCAGCATCAATGGTACCGCCAGCACTTTGCATGACAGCCACCTGCGCCTGCGGAACACCCGTGCATAACCGTTGCAGGTAGCCCTGCACCAGTGGGCCGACGCTGGCGTTAAGCCAAGTGGTAATACCGCGCTCGTATTCACGCGGTTCAGGCAGAATGTGTGACGAGCGTGAGACAAACATACCGTCTGGCACAATTTCGGCGATGCGTTTTTCAAAGCGCTCGTCCAGCCAGGAAAACAACAGGTTGATGGCCACAGCTTGTGGCTTCAATGTTTCCAGTGTGCTGCGTAACGTACGCAAGTCAGACTCGGTGAGTGTTTCCAGCACACTGCCATCAGCACCCAATCGTCCCCCGGTTTCCAGGCACAGTTCGCGAGGCACAGGTGGGGCAACGGGAGCCGGATTGAGATTGTAGAGTTCGGCGCGCGCCTGACGGCCGATGGTGAGCAGGTCACGCAGACCAGTGTTGGTGATGAACACAGTGCGCACACCTTTGCCTTCAAGCACGGCGTTGGTGGCGACGGTGGAGCCATGCACCACCAGCAGATCGTCACAATCACTCAGCCCCAGTTCACGAATACCTTGCAGAATGGCTTGTTCCGGAGCATGTGGGGTGGATAATACTTTATGTGCGCGCAAGTTCGGCGACCCATCAGAGAGCAGCACAAAGTCGGTGAAGGTGCCGCCGGTGTCGATTCCTAAAAGCGGCATGCGTGAATGAGAAAATTATGCATCTGCGATAACAACGCAGTTACGACCGGCGGCCTTGGCTGCATAGAGTGCCTTGTCGGCACGGGCCAATATTGAATCGGTTGTTTCGCCAGAGTGCGCAGCAGCAACGCCGAGACTGATGCTGACCTGTATTTCCAGGCCTTGCAGGTTAATGGGCTGGCTGTTCACATGCTCGCGAATACGTTCTGCGATATTTCTTGAGGTGGTCAGGCTTGCATCATTGAGCACCAGCAAAAATTCTTCGCCACCATAACGACCGATCTCATCAAAATCACGCAGGGTGGAACGAATCCGGTTCGCGACTTCGATAAGCACTTTATCCCCCACCAGATGACCATGGGTATCGTTAACTTCTTTAAAGAGGTCAATGTCCGCCATAATGGCCACCACCGGATGCTGCTCTTGTGGTTGTTGCAGCACCCTCTCCAGCTCATTGATAATGGTTTTGTGGTTTGCCAGACCGGTCAGTGAGTCAGTGGCGGCATCCATACGCAGGGTTTTTTGTTGGCGTTGTGAGCGATCCAGTGACTCTTCCAAGGTTCTCACATGGGTAAGGTGATAGGTTTCGATAGCCAGTGACATATCCAAAGCGATAATTTTATGCGCAAAGGTGGTGAGCTTGCGGGCATCGCTGTGCCGATAATCGATGTGCTGGAGGATCAGGTCGCTCAGGTAACGGTAGGCACACTGATACAGGCTCAGGCCCAAACCTACCCATACATGAGCCTGACCTACACGTAGACGCGACTCGAAATAATCAGCCTGATCGAAGGCAATGCCGAGATTCAGCAAATAGCGTAATTGTGTTTGTCTGAGGCGTGTCACCACCTCATCATCCACCAGCAAAGCCTGTGCTTCCTCAATAGTAGGCAGCCATTTGTAAAAGCTGGCGACGATTATTTCGGCATGAGGCTGAATAATGTCCTGCTGGAATTGTTGAGCCGTGGCATGATCAGTCGTACCAAGCTCCAGCCATTGCAGACGTTCAGCAATCCTGTTGGCATCAAAGCCAAATTTTTCACAATAAGTCAAAGACATGTGGATGCTGTGTGCCACCTTGTTGAATTGCTGGTATGTTGAACTTTGCAGCTACGAATATATCATAGGCACCAGATGCGCATAGTCCACAGACATTTTACCAAATCAAGAATCATGACATGACAAATGACATTCTCATCAAGGTTGAGGAGCTCACGCGATACTACGGCGCGCAACCGGCGGTGGAGGATCTCAATTTTGAGGTACGGCGAGGCGAAGTGCTGGGGTTTCTCGGCCCCAACGGAGCAGGCAAATCCACCACCATGCGCATGATTACCGGCAATCTGTCGCCCAGCCATGGCCGGATTACCATCAACGGCATCGATATTCTTGACCAGCCTAAAAAAGCCAAGGCAGATATCGGTTTTTTGCCGGAACTGCCACCGCTCTACCGCGAATTGACGGTGGACGAATATTTGCAGTTTTGCGCGCGCCTCAATCGGATCTCCCGTGATAAACAGACAAATGCCATCGGCACAGCCAAAGAACGTTGTGGTTTAAGTGACGTGGGCAAACGGCTCATTGCCAATCTATCCAAAGGCTATCAACAGCGGGTGGGCATTGCCCAGGCAATTATTCATTCACCTGCCGTAGTGGTACTGGATGAACCCACGGTAGGACTCGATCCCATTCAGATCCGCGAAATACGCCACCTGATTCGTGAACTGAGCAATGAACATAGCGTGATTTTAAGCACGCATATTTTGCCGGAAGTACAGGCTACCTGTGACCGGGTGCAAATTATCAATCAGGGCAGGCTGGTATTGAGCGATAGTATCGAAGGCCTGATACAACGCATGCAGACTTCCAGCTTGCGACTGCGCACAAAAAACCAGATAAACAATAATATTCTGCTGGCGATTGAAGGTGTTGTCGCCGTGAGTGTCATTGATGAAGATTGTGTGCAAATCAAACATAAACCGGAAACTAATCCGGCAGCCGCGATAGCAAAAATAACAGTGGAGCAAGGTTGGGAACTGTTGGAATTGACGCCAGACAGGCGTTCGCTGGAAGAAATCTTTGTGGACATCACCACAGCGGAACAAACTGTAGATGAACAGATTGAAAAAACAGGGGCAGCTGCCTGATGATTTTCACCCTTGCCGCACGCGAACTGCGCTCGATGTTTTTGTCACCCATGGCCTGGGTGATTCTGGCGGTGATCAGCGGCTTGTGCGCCTATTTCTTCCTGCTTTACATTGACCTTTATCTACAATTACAGCCACGGCTTGCCGCTGCACCCAATGCCCCCGGTATCACCGACGTAATTGTGGTGCCACTGTTCAGTACAGCCGCTACAGTGTTGTTGCTGGTGACACCACTGCTCACCATGCGTTTGATCAGCGAAGAGCGCCGCAGTCAGACATTAAGCTTGCTGATGAGTGCGCCAGTTTCCATGACCGAAATTATCCTGGGCAAATTTCTCGGTGTATTTGCCTTTGTGTTGCTGATGCTGGCACTGGTTGCTGTCATGCCACTGAGCCTGTTGGCAGGGGGCGAAATTGATATGGGTCTGTGGGCATCGGGTCTGTTGGGGCTGGTATTATTGCTGGCCAGCTTTTGCAGCATCGGTTTGTATGTTTCCACATTGACCACCCAGCCCACGGTGGCAGCAGTAGCGACCTTTGGGCTATTGTTACTATTGTGGGTGCTCAATTTGGCAGGCAGTACCGGCAACGAAGGCGGTGGTGTACTGAGCTATCTTTCTCTGCTAAGCCACTACCAACCCCTGCTAAAAGGAATTTTTAGCAGTGCAGATATTATTTATTATTTGTTGTTGATTTCCAGCTGTCTGGTGCTCAGTGTGCGTCGGCTGGATGCTGATCGTTTGCAACACTGATGCTGATCAGTGCCAATGTGCCGGACTTGTTTTTTTATGTACCGGCCTCTGTTTTTCATAGATCATTACCCCCTCGCCCCCCGAAAAAAGGAGAAGTACATGGATAAACATCTCTATTACTATCGTGCAAAAGTACAATCCGTTTACGACGGTGATACCTGCACCCTGAATATCGATTTAGGCATGGGTACCTGGTTGCACCATGAAAAAATCCGCCTGGCCCGTATTAACACTCCGGAATTACGCGGTGATGAGCGCCCTGCCGGTTTGCGAGCACGGGATTTTGCGCGCAACCTGCTAATGCCAAACGATGAATCAGGCAAAGAAATCTGGATCAGTACAGAAAAAGATAAAAAGGGAAAATATGGTCGTTACATCGCCGATATCTGGATCAAGAACGACAAGGGAGAACCATACAATGTAAATGATGCCCTGGTGAATGCCGGACACGCAAAATATGTGCAGTATTAACCTGATTTCTTATATCCGCATCTCATGTTAATCACCTCGAAAACACGTACTTACAGCCGCCTGCAAAGCGCAGTATTTACGATTTTATTTTTGGCTGTAGTAAGCGTGCTGGCTTATTTGAGTACCCGTTACAGTTTTACTGCGGACTGGACGGCTAACAATCGTAATACCCTGTCCGAAGCCAGCAGTGAATTGCTCCAACAACTGGACGGGCCGGTTAGCATTACCAGTTATGCTACGGAAGATGAATCAATACGCCGCGCAGTACGTGAACTGGTTGACCGGTATCGGCGTCACAAGGCGGATTTAACGCTACAGTTTATCAACCCGGACCTGGAGCCTGAGACAGTGCGGGCACTGGGCATTCGTGTCAATGGTGAGTTGCGCGTTGAATATCAGGCCCGTGCAGAGAATCTGCAAAGCCTTTCCGAGCAAGGTCTCACCAATATGCTGCAACGTCTGGCTCGCAGTGGTGAGCGTTGGCTGGTGTTTATTGAAGGCCACGGCGAACGCAAGCCACAAGGCATTGTCAACCATGATCTGGGCCAATGGTCGCAACAACTCACCGCCAAAGGCTTTAAAGTACAAACACATAATCTGGTGCAAAACCCACAGCTACCGGAAAACACCCAGGTGCTGGTATTGGCTGGGCCACAAACGGACTTGTTGCCGGGCGAAGTGGCGATGATTAATCAGTATGTGGCAGGTGGCGGTAATTTATTATGGCTAACGGACCCCTCTGAAAATAAAAACCAATATGGACTGATGCCATTAGCCACACAGCTTGGTATTGATTTTGAACCGGGCATGATTGTTGATCCAACAACACAAGTATTAGGCGTTAGCGACCCACGCTTTGCCTTGGTAGCCGATTATCCGGGACATGCAATTACCCAAGGCTTTGATGCGCTGACCCTGTTTCCGCAAAGCCATGGTCTGATCGTCACCCCCCCGGGTGATTGGCAGGCACGGATTATTTTGCAGACTGAAAAGCGTAGCTGGTCAGAAACCGGTGACATGTCAGATTCGATTCAGTTTGACGCAGCCAATGATGTACCTGGACCGTTAACACTAGGTGTCGCCCTGACCCGCGCGTTATCGGTTGGTGATACCGGGCTGCCGCAAGAACAGCGTATTGTCATTACCGGCGACGGAGATTTCCTCTCTAACGCTTATCTCGGCAATGGCGCTAACCTGCTGTTAGGCATGAACATGATTAATTGGCTGGCCAATGATGATCAACTGATTAACATCCCTGTTAAAACAGCGACTGACAGAAATCTACAATTGTCATCACTGGCACAAGGTATGATCGGTTTCGGTTTCCTGTTTGTGTTGCCGCTGTTGCTGGCAGGCAGTGGTTTCTTGATCTGGTGGAAACGGCGCAAACGCTGATGATTTGTTTTGGTTGCAGATTATGGCATTTATTGTGAGTCCCAAAACCCTGCTCAATATTTTTTTGGCGCTGATGCTGGTCGGCCTGTTGGCGCTGGTGATTTACGATCCAGGAAAAACAGAAGCACCGGATGCCAAAAAACTCACTGCACTTGATCCCGACACCGTGCAAAAAATCAGTATTGAAAGCCCCGGTCGCCCATCATTGTTATTAACAAAAAAATCCGGCCATTGGCAAATGCAAAAACCGTTGATGATGGCTGCCAATACCGGGCGCATTCAACAACTGTTAAAAATTACCCAGGCCAAAAGTATCGCGGACTATGCCATGAGCCGCGTGGATGCCAATCAATTGCAACTTGATACTCCCAGCCTGTCGTTGAAATTGGATGATGTACTGTTGCGCTTTGGCACGACCGATGCCCTGGGTGGTAGTCGATATGTACAAGTGGGAAATACGGTGCATCTTATTACTGACAAATATAGCCACCTGATGAAGGGGGCGGCAACGGAATTTGTCAGCCCCAGACTGTTACCGCAGGGCAGCGTTATTGAGAAGCTCATCTTGCCTGATTTACGATTGACACAACAGGATGGTCATTGGTCAGTTGATGGATATGAAGGTGATACTGATGCCATTCAAATGCTGCTGGATGAATGGCGACATGCACGCGCTTTTCGCGTGAGCCTCATAGGCAAAGGCGGGACAATAGCGAAAGAAAACGTTGTCATAACCATTAGCAAGAATATTGAGCCTATTGATAAACAGGCACTACGATTTACCGTGTTGCGCAGCGCAGCAGGAATCATCCTGCAACGTGCGGAGCTGGGTGTCCAGTATCACCTTCCTCTGGAAGCCGGTCAGCGCCTGCTTGCCCTGCCTGCCACTGTCGAATCCGCACAATAGTTATGCCGGAGTTGCCTGAAGTTGAAACTACCCGCCGGGGAATCATCCCCCACATTATTGGTAAAACCGTGCAGGTCGTTGTGTTGCGCCACAAGCAATTGCGCTGGCCGATTCCTGCACGCCTGAAAAGTGTTTTGCCAGGGCAAGCGATATTGGATGTTAGCCGCCGGGGAAAATATCTGTTTTTGCACACGGCCGTAGGCAGCGTCATTATTCATCTGGGCATGTCTGGCAGTTTGCGGTTGGCAAACAAAAAAGAAACCGTGGGTAAACACGATCACGTCGATATCGTCTTTGCCAGTGATTGTATTTTACGCCTGCGCGATCCTCGTCGCTTTGGTGCCGTATTGTGGACCAGTCGCTCACCTTATGAACATAAACTTATTGCCTCGTTGGGGCCGGAACCCCTGGGTGATGTGTTTAATGTCGATTATCTGTTTCAACGGTCGCGTAAACGCCAGCTGGCCATCAAGCCCTTCATTATGGACAGCAAAACCGTGGTGGGCGTGGGCAATATTTACGCCAGTGAAGCCTTGTTTCGTGCCGGTATCAGACCAAGCACAGTGGCGGGCCGGGTTAGCCGAGAGCGCTATCAACGACTGGTTTTGGCAATAAAGGCCGTGCTGGCATCTGCCATTGAAGCAGGTGGCACCACCCTGCGTGACTTTGTTAGCAGCGAAGGCAAGCCTGGATATTTCCAACAAAAATTACAGGTCTACGGTCGCGCTGGTGAACGGTGTGATATTTGCGGAACAACCATCAAGCAAATCAAGCAAGCACAACGGGCGAGTTATTATTGTCCGCATTGTCAGCGTTAAAACACTATGGCTGATTCTGTGAGGGCAGGATCAGTTTTGCATGCCGGTGAATTTTCATCATCCAGATAAAGAATCATTTTTTTTACAGAAAATTCTTCCAGTGCTTTTTTCAGTTCCGTGGAAGGGTGAGGTTTTAGTAAAAATTTATCAGCGCCGGCCTCTAGGCAAGAGGCTTTATTGGTCTCAGTTCGCTAGTCAAAACTATGCACTTTAGTGCAAGGCTTTAGCTGCTACACATCTGTGTTAGCCTTGTTGGTATGAATGAACAGCGACGAAGTGGGCATGCGCTCACGCGTTTTACCGCACATTTGGTGTGGGTGACGAAGTACAGGTATCCGGTATTGAAGGGAGATGTTCAAGGGCGTTGCCGAAGCTTGATCATCCAGATATGTGATGTAGAGTATCCACCAAAGTTATCGATCAGTGACTTAGTGAAGCGTCTGAAAGGGCGTACATCCTGGATTCTCCAGCAGGAATTTCCTCAGTTAAAGAAACGTTATTGGGGGCGACATTTCTGGGCGATAGGGTACGGAGGCTGGTCGACCGGGAATATTACGGATGAAATGGTTCAGGAATATCTGGAGCATCATCGAAATCCTTCGAATAAGAATGATGGAAACATGATTCTTGAATAGTTGGATTTAGGACTTTCAGTCCAGCCGCAACCTATGCACTTTCAG
>WFQM01000077.1 GCA_015487095.1 Gammaproteobacteria bacterium
GGAAAACCAGATCCAGCCCAGATTATCGACACTAAAGTCCTCATCCAGCACCGTGGAGCCTACCTCTAATTCACTGAGATCCTTCATTGCAATGAAGTTGCCATTGGCATCCCATTTGGAGATTCGAGGCATCGGCTTACTTGCCTCATTGTCACAAATCCAAAAGTGATCGCGGACATAATAATTGTCATCATCATCGACATGGACGTAGGTGGGGTTATAAATAAACTCTACCGGGATGGTATGCTGAAATATCGCTATGTTAGCCTCATCTTCCGTAAAGCAAATATTGGATGCCAGAAAGTTCCTGCGGGTTTCCGAATTTACCAGACGAAACTCATCGGCCAGATGTTTTAATGGACTCGTCCTGACAATCTCATTGTCTTTAATCGTTTCATGATCCCCGATCGGAGACAGACGGAAATCCTCGATGAAAAACGGTAACAAGGGTGCCTCGAATTGACCATTCAGGGGATATTCCTTGATCTTGAATGCCAGAGGATCGACACGGCCGTCAATAATATCGCTATCGACACCGGTCAGCTCAATTTCGACCACCTGTGCAGTTTTGGTTGCAGCAGCTGTATTTTCCGCCACTGGTGCGGTATTGGTGCCCGGTGTTTTGATGGTCACATACTGAGTGTATTGATCGGGGTTTTCCTCCGATGCCACAGTGACATTACCTGTTGCATCTTGCGCCTGCCAAACAATGGCATAACGGCGGTCGATTTCGAGCACATCCGGTGCAGTATGGCTGAATGTTGGCCGTGGATCGGCCAGGTCCACGATTTTGGGCCGACCTAATGGGAACGGCTGGGCAGTGAGGTCAATCGCCGTGTCTGACTCACGGGCAAAACCCGCTGGTGGCACCAGCAGTGGTGGCTGCGTGTCTGCAACAGTGATGTATTGCACCAGTTCGGTGATGATATCTTCACCAAACTGCCCCTGATTCGATGCTAAACGTTGATTCGATTCATAAGGTCCATCATCACGGGCCTGCCAGGTGATGGGTGTGGTCTCGCCGACCTTTATCAAGGTGGCACTGTCGTCCATCAGCGTAAGCGTCGTTGGCCGGTTACAGTCATCGACTACCTTGAATTTGTTTTGCAATTCACCCAACACACGCCCCAGCCGCACGCCGCCAAAATCAGTGGCTTCCAGTGATATGTGTTGTTCTTCAACCAGGCCTGACGTGGCTGTATCTTCATAATAGGGTGGATGTTCATCCCATACGGTGATGTTCTGAGTTGCACGGTTTTTTGCCGTTGTGATTGTCACGCTATCCAGAGACACGTTTGCGAGACCGAAAGATCGTGCTAATCCCCACAATGAGTCTTTGGTATTTTTACGTAATATTTTCGCCCGTGCAATTTTCTCTGCGGCTTTTATCTGAGAGCGGGTGGCAGCTCCGGCTGCCGCGCCGCTTTTATAGAGTTTGTTGATTTGTGAAGAAACTACTTTTTGTTGTGCTTTCTTTTCAGAATAAATGGTGGAGGCCAGTAATGCTGATGGCAAGGCGATATCCAACACAGTATTCACGCGCGTCTCGGCCACCCAATTAATCTTATGCTTGCCTACCGGTAATATCTCCGGGTTATTGGCACTAACCCTGACACTGCCATGAGGGTGATAAACATAGGGTTCACCAAGATTACCAAAAACGGATTGCGCAGAGGGTTCGGACCAGAGTGCGTTTGTATTCAGAAAATAAAATCTTCCTGCGTCAGCTTCTTTCCTGGCCTCAACCTCTAAATCATATTGACAGTAACCACCAGCACCAGAGGCAGGAGCATCGGTATTAGGAAAAACCTGTTTATCAGCCGGTGGCCTAAATACGGCAGGGGTATTAATGACGCCCATTTCTGTACCAAATGCCGCAATTTCCGCAGGTATCGACACGGGCCAGAAGGGCACCAGACCGATGAACATCGATGCCAGACTGCTACCTGTTAAAGCATCCAATTGTACTTTTAGGGTTTTATTATCATCTGGGTCTGCATAGGGTATGGCATGGGACTGTTTGATATTCCCTGTGAAAATAACCAACACCATGACAGGCATTACTAACAATAAAGAAATTAATTGTTGGCGCTTATTTTTTTTCGTGTACATAGCAGCTTCCTTCACAGACACAGGTGTGAACAAATGTGGTTGGGTTATTCATTTCCTAACCCCCACCTTTTTCCCAATTCCATTTAGAAAGCGCTGGTAATTATTTTGCCATATTGCGGGGGGCTAACCGTGTAAGTATCGAACACTCGGGAATATCTGGCTATTCGGCAAAGGTCGGTATCAAACCCATACTTTAGTCTGTATTGATTTTGTAGCGATTCTGTGTCTGGTTTCTAAAAGATAGAGGTATTGCTATTTTGTCATATCGAAAGCGAAGAATGTTTTTGCCAATTTATCGATTTACGAGCGGAAATGAACCGGAGCTGGAGAAAATACAAAACCGCTGAAAATAACCGTGGTGCTGGATGACGATAGCAGGTTGGATTACACCTTTTCCAAACTGAAAGAAGACAGTGGTTATTTATTACAGCGCTCAGACCAGTCAGCACGCTACAACATTGCTGATTGGGGAGTGAATCCTCTCAAGGATACAGAGCGAGAAAAGCTGGCTGAAACAAAGAGTCCGGAAGATAGCCAGTGAGTTAAAACCAGAGAACCCACCCGCATAGCGGGTGGGTTTGTGTTAACCCTGTCAAGGTATGGGCATTTATATCCATAGTGTTTCACATTTTTACGATAAGGTGATTTTGAAAATGGTGAGAATCACTTCCGATAATGGTCATTTTCACGTACCAGCCAATAGGCCGCACCCAGAGCGAGGATGATGGCAGCCAGCGCCACCAGCTTGTCGGCATCAACGGTAGAAGCATCGATAATAATGAATTTGCGCGCCAGAGCGAGCATGGCAATGAGTAGCACGGTTTTTACCTGAATAATGCTCTCGTGGCGGTCGATAACACGGATGATGGAATGCTTGAACTCCATGGCGATAAGCAATGTCATGATCATGCCGAAAATGTTTTGAAACACGCTATGATCCAGTGGGTCCAATGTTCCAGCTAACAGCAGACTGCCGATACGTGTCACCAGTTCCCACAGTGCAACGACCACCACCACCGCAATGGCGAAACCGAGAATGATCGCGATCACTTGCTCGAAGCGTTCGTAAAAAGTCATCACCGGCCAGTGTTTACGGGTTTCGGTAAATACACCGGTATTTTTTTCATTTTGTTCCATTTGCTTTTCTCCAACAAAACGTTTTACCCAGGTATTCCGGGATGTGCCGCCATTGGGAAAAATTTCAAGCAGGATTGTTAGGAATATGCATCAGTGTTAATAACGAATGTTGCGCACTCGAATAGTGAATTAATGACTGAAGTCTGCACAATATCAGAAGTTTTTGGACAACTTTTTTGGTGTATTGGGAGATTATGTTGTCAGTGGTACTGATAAGTGTTGTGTTATAAGCGCGGAGGTCGCAAAGACACAGAGGCGCAGTGTTTTTCTCTGTATCTTTGCGTCCCCTGCGTTTACAAGCATGGATTTGACAAAACGAAGGACTCCCAGGAAAAGGAGTTTGCTCAGGAATTCCTGAATGTGTAAAAAGTGGTTGACTCTTTAAACCTGACAGACCACACTCGCCGACATGATTATGAATTTTTCCCACAACGCAATGCGACGTGCCATGTTTTGGCTACCCCTGTCGGTAGTCAAGGCCGCTTGTCTGCGAGAGCCGGAGAATTCAATGTAGTTAGTTGGTAAATTCAACACTGAATTCAAGAGGCCGCAGATCGAAAGACTGCGGCCTTTTTGGTTTTTGGATTTTTAATCTGGTGCGCAATAAAATTAGAGGAATGCATCATGTCTGTACCGGCGGCATTTTTGGGTGTAGTGCTGATTTGGTCAACGACCCCGTTGGCTATTCAGTGGAGCAGTGAAGGTTGGGGTTATCTGTTTGGTATTTCCGGGCGCATGGTGCTGGGCGCTTTGGTGTGCGCTGTGTTACTGCAAATTTTGAAACCGGGTTTGCCGTGGCACCGTGAGGCACGCAACACCTATTTTGCGGCAGGTGTTGCTATTTATGGCGCTATGCTCAGTGTTTATTGGGGGGCACAGTTTATTCCTTCGGGTTTGATCGCCGTGTTATACGGACTTAATCCGTTGTTGACGGGGGTGGCTGCTGCCCTGTTTCTGGGGGAAAAGAGTTTTACGCCGGGTAAGTTGATGGGGATGGTTTTGGCTTTTAGCGGACTGTTAAGTATTTTTGCCGATGACATTATGTTGCACGAGGATGTCTGGTTGGGGGTGTTGGCTATTTTGTTTTCAGTGCTGTTGCACAGTGTCAGTGGTGTGTGGATTAAACGTATCGGTGGCGGATTGCCGGGCTTGACAGTGACCAGTGGTGGATTGTTTGTGGTAACCCCCTTGTTTTTACTGACCTGGTTGATCTTTGATGGACATGTGCCTACGGAGATGGATACACATGCGGGGCTGTCGATGTTGTATCTGGGTGTGTTTGGTTCAGCGCTGGGTTTTACCTTGTATTTTTATTTGCTGAAAAAAATGGAAGCCAACCGTGTTTCATTAATCACGTTATTGACGCCAGTATTGGCGTTGATTTTAGGCAGTAGCCTGAACGGAGAAGCGGTATCGGTAGAGGTATTGTTGGGCAGCAGTTTGATCATATTTGGTTTGGTATTGCATTTGTGGGGTGATGGGTGGATAGCGCGATGGGTGCCTGTCACTGTGGTGGAAACGGATGTGGAAAAATAGGTCAGGGTGCAATATGGGTGGGCACAGAAAACGTGCCCACCCTACGGTGGCTTTGTTGAATTGTTTATGAAGTCGGTGGTGATACTTTGCCGATGACAACACAATTTCGGCCATTGGCTTTGGCTTCATAAACGGCCTGGTCTGCGGCGGAAAACAGGGCATCAAATTGACAGGTGTTGTCCAATGGTAGTTCGGCGATGCCAAAACTTGCTGAAATGGCAATACCTTCCGGGTGCAGGTCAGAAATTTTCATGCGTAACAATTCGGCTTTTTTGCGGGCATCTTCAGCATCGCAGTGCCTTAATATCAGCACAAACTCCTCACCACCAAAACGGGCGGCAATGTCTTCGTTACGGCAGGTGGATTTCAGTATTCGCGCTGTTTGGGTTAGTACGATATCGCCCACACTATGACCGTGAGTATCGTTAACGATTTTAAAGTTATCCAGATCGATGACAATCAGACTGAGCGGGTGTTTATGCCGAAAGGCTTCGCTGATGTGTTTGGGGGCAAGCTCCATCAAAAAATGTCGGTTATAAAGTTCGGTGAGATGGTCGGTCATGGCCAACTCTTGTAACAAATGTTGCTGTGCCTTAAGCTTGTCTAGCAGTTTTTTATTGGTGATCAGGTTATGCACACGGGCTATTAATTCTTCTTTAAGAATGGGTTTGGCAACATAGTCATTGGCACCGCAATTCAGTAATTCAATTTTTCGTGCGCTGTCATCCAGTGCCGACATGGCCAGAATAGGAGTCTGTCCCTTACCTTTTTCCATGCGCCGCACTTCCTGAACCAGACCGACACCACTCATGCTGCCCGCCAGTAAAATGTCGGTCAGCAATAGATCATAATCCTGTGCCTGGAATGCCTCGCAGGCTTGCTCAGCGTGAGTGAAATGGTCGATGGTAAGCCCCATGGTTTCGAGTATGTGAATGGTGAGTTCGGCGACAGAGGGGCTGTCTTCTGCATATAAAACCCGTGCATCCATGTTGCTATGGGTACTTGCCCGGTTAATGAATTCATTCAGATAATTCTGGAGTCGCGGGATATCTGATTTGTGGAAAATTTCGGTGACTCCTGCCTGGGTGGCAGGTTCAAAAATGTTTTTGTTTTCTTCCGCCGTCAATAAAATAACGGGAATATGCTTTGTGTTTTTCAACTCACGGATTTTTTTACAAAAATTGATACCGTCACCATCTTGTAATTGTAGCGAGGTGAGCACCAGACCAACAGGGTGGAGAGAGAGATGATGTAGTGCCTCGTCGAAATGGGTGATAAATATGGGTTTGATATCAACGGCATGACAAACCGTTTCCAATAATTGGCGATAAGCTTTACTGGGTTCTGCAATAAGTGCTTTCATAATGTAGTAATGAGTCCGTGTGATACCCATTGTGTCGGTAGTTTGCCGACCCGACTTGAGGTTTTAGCGGGTTGAATTACCTAACGCCCAATACACATGTTCACGTACCAGCTCAGAGGAGTGCTGCTGTTTTGCCATCAATGCATCACGGATTTTTGCGTTGGCGGGGGCATTGCCCAGTGCCACAGCGATATTACGCAGCCAGCATGCATAACCAATGCGTCGAATAGGGCTGCCTTCAGTGCGTTTGAGAAATTCTTCTTCACTCCAGGAAAACAGTTCCAGCAGACTGATATCATCCAGTGCATGTCGTGGTAGAAAGTCCGTTTCCGGTGTGCTCTGTGCGAACCGGTTCCACGGACATACCAGTTGGCAGTCATCACAGCCATAAATACGGTTGCCGATTAACGGTCGCAATTCCACGGGAATGCTTCCGCGTAATTCAATGGTGAGATAAGAGATGCACAGACGTGCATCCACCTGATACGGCGCAACAATGGCGCGAGTGGGGCAGACATCAATGCAGGCTGTACAGGTGCCGCAATGATTGGTAGCCGTAGTATTGGCCGGTAATGATGCGGGTAGCGGCAGGTCAGTGTAAATTTCGCCGAGAAAAAACCACGAGCCGGTTTGCTCGGCCAGCAGATTAGTGTGTTTGCCAATCCAGCCCAGCCCGGCCTTTTCCGCCAGTGCTTTTTCCATCACCGGCGCACTGTCAGTAAACACCCGGTAACCAAACGGGCCAATAGCCTGCTCGATGCGTGTTGCCAGTTTTTGCATACGGTTTCGCAATACCTTGTGGTAGTCACGTCCCAGGGCATAACGGGAAATGTAGGCTTTTTCAGGGTCGGCCAGAATGGCCTCGGGGTCAGCGCTATTGGGGGGCAGATAATCCAGACGCGCACTGATTACGCTGGCAGTGCCGGGCTCCAGCTCGGCCGGGCGACTGCGTTTAGTGCCATGTTTGCGCATGTAATCCATGCGCCCGTGCCTGCCTTCCTGTAGCCAGTTGAGCAGGTGGGTTTCGGCTTCGTCCAGTTGTGTGTCACTGATGCCCAGCTTTTGGAAACCCAGCTCTTGGCCCCAGCGTTGAATGTTTGCAGCCAGTTTGGCCCAGTTTGGCGGTTTTGCCGATGCGGCAGTGGTGGGATGATTTTGTGGGGTGTTCATTGTGTTAGATATCCTTCGGCTCCTCTACCCACTATAATCATGCCATTCATTTTGAGGGAATTGCTGATGTCTACTGCAAAAAACCAGATAAAGCAGATACTTGAAAACCAGCCTGACGATAGCTCGTATGATGAAATATTAAAAGAACTGGCCTTTAAAAGAATGGTTGATAGAGGGTTGGCTGATGTGGATGTCGGCAACACCGTGAGTAATGAGGAGATAGAACACAGAATTAAATCATGGCAAAAATAATCTGGACCAGCGAGGCCAATCGATGGTTAAAAGATATTTTTGACTATATTTCTGTTGAAGATCCCGTCGCGGCCAGCAGTGTTATCGAAGGTATTTATCAGAAGTCGCAGATTCTAAAAGAGTTTCCCCAAATTGGCTATCAATACGAACATGAATCGAAACGGAATATTCGTGTTTTACTTTATGGGCACTATCGCATTGCTTATGAAATAACGGATACACACACACATTGTTTATTTTAGGCGTGTTTCATGGTTCAGTGAAAATCGAACATTATTTATTTTGATGTCATCAGTGATGGGCACCCAATGAATTTCACACCTGACAACTCTTCCCGCAATCTGCCGCACTCCTTGTACCGCGCGACCCAGGTGCGCGAGCTGGATCGTATTGCCATCGAAGAGCAGGGCATTCCCGGGGCCACCCTGATGGCGCGTGCAGGACAGGCCGCCTTCGCATTTTTGCAACAGCGCTGGCCGGGAGCCCGTTCGCTGGGTGTGCTTTGCGGGATAGGCAATAACGGCGGTGATGGCTTTATCGTTGCGCGACTGGCGCATGAGGCGGGTTACGTGGTGCGGGTGTGGCAGGTCGGCGATGCAAGCCGGATTCAGGGGGATGCACTCATGGCCCGTCAGCAGATGCAGGCGGTGGGTCTTACCGTCGAGGATTTTGCTGTCGCTGATTTCAGTGCGGTGGATGTGTTGGTGGATGGTCTGCTGGGCACCGGTCTCAGTGGCGAGGTTGATGGTAGCTGGCGGCAGGCCATCGAAGTCATGAACTGTGCCCGTGATAGTGGCACCAAAGTGCTGGCGCTGGATATTCCCTCCGGTTTGCATGCCGATACCGGCTGTATTCTCGGTAATGCGGTGCAGGCGGATGCCTGTATCACGTTTATTGGTTTGAAGTTGGGTTTGTTCACCGGGCAGGGGCCAGCGGTGTGTGGAGCCCTCCGTTTTGATGATCTCGCTGTTCCGACAGCGGTTTATGCTCAACTGAAACCTGCCGCCCATCGTTTGAGCTGGGATCAATTCATGCCGCCGCCGCGTAACCCTGTGGCACACAAAGGCGATTTTGGTCATGTGCTGGTGGTGGGCGGTGATCAGGGTATGTCGGGTGCAATACGACTGGCTGGGGAGGCGGCGTTACGCACGGGTGCGGGGTTGGTGAGCGTCGCGACTCATGCCGAGCATGCTGCGATAATCAGCGTAGCCCGACCGGAACTGATGTCTCATGGTGTTGAGAAGGCATCAGCGTTGACTCTGTTACTGAAGCGCGCCAGTGTACTGGCCGTGGGACCGGGCCTGGGGCAGAGTGAGTGGAGCCGCAGAGTGTTTTCCGCGTTACTGGAAAGCCTATTGCCTATGGTGGTAGATGCGGACGCCCTTAATTTGTTGGCTGTGGAACCGGCATACCGGGATAACTGGATACTGACCCCTCATCCGGGTGAAGCAGCCCGCTTGCTGGGGCAGACTGTCGAACAGGTCCAGGCTGATCGCCTTGCAGCAACCACCGCTTTGCAGCAAAAATACGGCGGCGTCATTGTGCTGAAAGGTGCAGGTACTGTCGTCGTCGATACTGCTGGCGAGATGGGTATTTGCAATGAGGGAAACTCCGGCATGGCCAGCGGTGGTATGGGGGATGTGCTCACTGGCGTCATCGCCAGCTTGCTGGCTCAGGGGTGTTCGTTGAGCGAGGCGGCCCGGCAGGGTGTGTGCCTGCATGCCCATGCGGCAGATGTGGCTGCGCAGGATGGCCAGCGAGGTTTGCTGGCATCTGATCTTTTTCCCGTTATGCGGCAGTTGTTGGGTTGATATGAAACTCTGAATTTACAAGCAATAAAATATGTAATGCACCCTGTTTCTTCACCGTAATACTGATGCAATAATTGCACTGGGAACAATGGGAGGGGTTGTTCAAGATTCCGCAATATAATAATCGTACAAACAATAAAAGTGTTGGAGGGGGCTGAAGGGGCATTCACATTATCACCTCACACCGGCGCAGGCCGGTGCTCAGGTTTAAATCACCGAACCCCGGTTTGTGTCGGGGATAGAAAATATCCGCATCAATTAAAGATCATTCACTCAAAGGTTATGTCAATGAATTCTGAAGAATTGAAAGAGTTAATAGAGCTGAAGGAAAGGGGACTTACGAAACTGAAACTGGTTGGTTTGGGACATGCTTTTATCGTCCACAAAAACATCCAGAATAAAATATCCCATGATTTAATCGGTGAGGGTAAAGAGTTATCGACGTTTATTGACAGATCACCTTCCGAGCCCGGTCTGTGCCACTTATATAAATTTAATTTGCACATTACAAAAGCCCTGTTTCTGCCAGAGGAAGTCAACGAGGCAATCCGCAATGAGAATGAAGTTGTCATGAAGTTCGCTGATGTGGCTGATGAGCATATTTCTGATAAATAATGCCACACACTGATCTCCACCAGTCTTGTGCAATGTCTGGCACCATACTCACGGTTTCTGATGAACCTGCCATGCAGGTGTTGGGCGAGCGTATTGCTGATGCACTACGTGCTGAAACAGAGCAGGGTTGTGTCATCTATCTGCACGGTGAACTGGGTGCAGGTAAAACCACGTTAACCCGTGCGATCCTGAAAACTCTGGGCGTTACCGGCCGTATTAAAAGCCCCACGTATACGCTGGTGGAACCCTATGAGTTACCGGATAAAGCTGCTGCTCGTGTGGCTTACCATTTTGACTTGTACCGTCTTGCTGACCCGGAGGAGCTGGAATTTCTGGGCGTGCGCGATTATTTCAGTTCCGATGCGGTGGTGTTGGTGGAGTGGCCGGAGCGGGGTGAGGGTGTATTGGCGGCGGCGGATGTGCATATTCACATTCATTACCGTGCCGCAGGCGCTGGAGAAGGGCGGACGGTGGTTATTCAGGCGGCGGACACGGGACGCGCTCATTGGGTGAGGAGCCTGATTTAGCGCCATTGTTCAGATGGGTTGTATAATTTTTGACCATTGAAGAATTGCTGTAAAATTAATCTCCATTCAAGGATAAGTATTCTTCCTATCTTAATGTAAATAAAGAAAAAACTTGCTTTTTGCTAATTTGTTTGCACAATAAGTAATCATGTGTAGAGATGTAAGAAAAATCGAATCAATGACTATGATATTTTCGGGTTATAAGTTTGGGTGGGCGGCGTTTCCCCTGTTTTTGTTATCAATAGTGGTAGGGTCAGCCGGAGCGCAGGCTGCCACGGTGGACGATGTCCGCATGTGGAGCGGGCCAGAGAGTACACGGCTGGTGTTCGATATCAGCGATCCTGTTGAACATTCTGTGTTCATGTTGCGCTCGCCAAACCGGGTGGTGATTGATCTGAAAAATGCCCGCTTGCGAAAGACTCCTCGCGGGTTGGATTTCTCCAAAAGCGTGGTGAGCAAACTGCGCAGTGCCAAGCGTAATCGTAATGATTTGCGCATGGTGCTGGATCTCAAAAGCAAAGTACGCCCGCAAAGTTTTCTGCTGAAACCCACCAAACAATACGGTCATCGTTTGGTGATTGATCTGAGCGATACCCGCGTCAAATCTGTACCCAAAGTGGCGCGCGACAGCGCCAACCGCAGTAAAGGTGCGCCGCGTGATGTGATTATTGCCATTGATGCGGGTCATGGTGGCGAGGACCCAGGTGCCTCCGGGCCTCGTGGTACCCGGGAAAAACATGTGGTATTGGCCATTGCCCGCCAGTTGGAGCGGCTCATCAAAAAAGAACCCGGCATGCGGCCTGTGATGATTCGTACCGGTGACTATTATCTGGGCCTGCGCAAGCGCATGGAAAAGGCGCGTGAAATGCAAGCCGATTTGTTTATCTCCATCCACGCCGATGCTTTTCATAACGGACGGGCCAGTGGTTCCTCGGTGTATGTGTTGTCGCAAAATGGTGCCACCAGTGAGGCTGCGCAATGGCTGGCAAAAAGTGAAAACAATTCGGATTTGATCGGCGGAGTCAGCCTGGATGATAAAGATGACCTGCTGCGCTCGGTATTGCTGGATCTGTCGCAGAACGCCACTATTGCCGCCAGTCTGGATGTGGGTGGCAGTGTACTCAAGGAGTTAGGTGGTATTGGCAAACTGCATAAAAAGCGGGTGGAGCAGGCCGGTTTTGCGGTGCTGAAGTCACCGGATATTCCCTCGATTCTGGTAGAGACCGGTTATATTTCCAACAAACGTGAAGAGCGCAAGCTGCGTGACAAGGTTTACCAGCGTAAGCTGGCGATGGCGATGCTCAAAGGTGTACGCCGTTATTTTGCGCAAAACGCCCCCCCCGGCACACGTCTGGCCATGGGGGAGCAGCGGCATGTGATCCGTCGCGGAGATACCCTCAGCGGTATTGCCCAGCGTTACCGTGTGACCCAGGTTGCCCTGCGTAACGTGAACCGTCTGCGTAATAGCCAGTTAAAAGTGGGGCAGGTGTTGCGTATTCCGGTGTTGTAAATTCAAATATGGCTTATCTGTTTCAACACAGAGTAAAGCTGTAGGGTGGAACAAGCGCAGCGGTTCCACCAAATGGGAAAAGGATATATTCCAGGTTCGATCAACTATCAACGTCCACCTTGACTCGCCGTTTACCGGTAAGCCAAGGTGGAACCGCTGCGCTTGTTCCACCCTACCGGGCTTATAACCTGACGATGATAAGGTTTCCCGGTATGTTGCCGTGATACTGACAAGTGACGTGTTATAAACGCAGAGGTCGCAGAGACGCAAAGGACGCAGAGAAAAACACTAAAAACTTTGCGCCCTCACCCGGTGATTTTTTAAAAGTAGCGTGTTTTTAGCACTTAAATCACATTTCATATATCAAATATTCAGGGAGATAGGTGTGGCGCTGGACAAAGTAAAAATCGAAAAAATTTTTCAAGATTTGGGAAGAGAGCTATCAACACCAACAACCTTATGTATTTTTGGCAGTTCGCCCGCGATATTTTGTGGGCAACAGTCATGTCAAGTTCAGAATATTGATATTTGGCATGCAAGCTCAGTGTATGACGGAGGTAGTCTATCTGAGGCATGTTCAAAGGTTGGCGTGCTTTATGAGCCAAAAGGGGAAATCGACCCTGACAGTGTTTATTTTCAGATTGTGCGTCCGGGAATAGTGGCTTTACCTGCAAAGTTTGAGACTGAAAGTCTGGCTCAGTTTGGCAATCTCAAGCTGGTTATGCCTGCTCCTGCTGTTCTTGCTGCTGCAAAACTCGTGCGTGCAAATGACAACGATATTAATGATATCGTTTGGTGGATGCGCCACAGAAACTTGAAAGAACACCAGATTGAGCAAGCAATCAAACGCTTTCCTGACAACAGCCAGAGAGAAACCGCAAAGGAGAACATTGTTTTTGTTCAGTTGGTGTCTGGAGGGTAGTTGAGTGAATAATGGTAACGATTCTCGAACACTCTATGTAAATGCATTGGACGCATTGCTCAAAGATGAAATCGCAAAAGTGGCTCAAGAGCGTAATTTTACGTTGCTTAAAGAGATAGCACGTCTTGCAAAACAGGACGCACCTGTTGATCTCGCCGCTACAGATCCCTCTTTGTATATGTCCTGGCGTGCAGCCGTTACACGGTATCATTTGTCGGGCTGGACAGAAATGACACCTGAAAGAGTTTCAAAAATAATGCAGAGTCTTGATTCTGGGGGATAGCAAATACAGAGAGTAAGTACAGCCTGTTGTTTTACAACATCAGTGTATAATGACGGCACCATGAGCGACACTTCCAGCTTACCCCGCATCCAAAAACTCTCCACCCGACTCGCCAACCAGATTGCCGCTGGTGAAGTGGTGGAGCGTCCGTCAGCGGTAGTCAAAGAGTTGATTGAAAACAGTCTGGACGCCGGTGCGCGGTCTATTGATGTCGAAGTGGAAGGCGGCGGCA
>WFQM01000078.1 GCA_015487095.1 Gammaproteobacteria bacterium
ATTAAAAAAACATATAAAACGGGAAAGAAAATGAGCAAAGAGGAAAAGGAGCGACTAACAACTATTCATGATGATTATTTGGGGCATTGGAATTACAGAGTAATTCCAGGTGATTCATAAGATGTAAAAGTTATTTAATTACCATTCCTTAGTGATTGAGATTTAGGTCGTGTGCACGCCCTATTTCCTCCATGGCCGCGTTGAAACTCCTTGCAATAGAACGACTATTACGCGTCATTTCGCCTCGCCATGAAGAAAATATGACGCACACTTAAACCTAAATCCCAAACGCCACGGGTATAGAGCACTCATGACTGACGATTTGATGATTCAGGAAAAACAACCTCATCATCAAGCCATTTTTTTAATTGCTTTACTTCCTGTTGTAAAAACTCTTTATCTTCAAAAGCATTGGTTACCGTAACAATACCTTGCACTCTGGCAATAAAATGCATGGCAATCTTTTTTACATTTTTTTTAACCCCAAGAAGATTAAGCTGCACCATTAACCAATCACGAAACACCGTAAACATTTTATTCGCATCATTTAGCATTTCATGATTGGTCTTCGCCAGCTCCGTGCATAAACTACCGATAGGGCAACCATGCAAACAAATTTCTTCCTGGGCCCGTAACAACATATCAATGTAATAATAAAGGCGCTGCAAGGGGTCGGTAAATTTTTCATCCCATTCATCCAACATTACCTCAATACCAGCAATACGGGCACCAATCACAGCGTTTAATATTTCATCTTTACTTTTAAAGTGATAATAAAAATTGCCGCGTGATATGCCGACCACATCCGCAATATCACTGAACGAGGTATGTTCATATCCTTGCTGATAAAACAATTCATCCGCAGCAGCAATAATCCTTTGTCTTAATGCTTCGCCTTTATTGCCCATAGAGGTTTTATGTCATCTTTTGTCCAAAAAATGGATAATCAGTATAACCGTGTTCTGTACCACCATAAAAGGTATCAGAATCTGCATCATTTAAAGCCAGATTCTGTTGATAGCGATAAACCAGATCCGGGTTAGCCAAAAAGGGGACACCGAATGCAACAAGATCGCTATCTCCATTACTGAGCGATTGATTGGCGCGCGCTTTATCGTAGCCACAGTTTGCCATGTACAGCCCATTATAGTCGGCGCGTAAAGCACGATAATCGACAGTGGTAGATTCACTCATCATGTCACCTTCTAACATATGTAAATAAGCCAGGTTGCGTGTATTGAGTTGTGAAACAAAATAACTGAAATGTTCGGAAGCATTACTATCTGACATATCATTAAAACTGTTTTCAGGCGAAAACCGCACGCCCACTCGGCTACTGCTCCACACTTCAATCACGGTGTCTAACACCTCGTTCAATAAACGCATGCGATTTTCAGCATTGCCACCGTATTGATCCGTGCGTTGATTCGAACCGTCACGTAAGAATTGATCGATTAAATATCCATTTGCTGCATGCACTTCAACACCATCAAAACCCGCCTTTTTTGCCATTTCAGCAGCATGTTTATATTGGGAGATAATATTGGAGATTTCATTTATTTCCAATGCCTGTGGAGTCAAAAATGCCTTCGCCCCCTCAAAAGTGATTGCTTCACCTGCGGGTTGAATCGCTGATGGAGCAACAGGCATTTTATTATCAGGCAACAAATCAGGATGCGATATCCGCCCGCAAAACCATAATTGAATAAATATATGCCCACCTTCAGCATGTACCGCATCTGTAATTTTTTTCCAGCCAGCAACTTGTTCGTCACTGTATATTCCCGGCGTACCGGGATAACCGACACCTTCTGGCGAAACCTGAGAGGCTTCAGTAATAATTAAACCCGCTGTTGCCCGTTGCTGATAATAAGTGACATTGATGTCGTGCGGTGCATTGTGCTCACCCGCACGGTTTCGTGTCAGTGGAGCCATCACCATACGATTGGCCAGCGTCACATCACCCACGGTAACCGGGGAAAATAAATCAGTGCTCATTGATCTTCTCCATATCATTTATTCGTTACAAGTACATGCCCATTCAAACTGTAGGACGACCATCCTACAGTTTCGACAAAAATAATACAAACATCCTATTTTGTCAATGGCATTCACACCATCAGGACAAACTACAGAAAAATTGAACCCGGAGATAAAACCAGCGGAGAATTACAAAGATCTATTTTCGCAACTTTCTATCGTTATCATATCTATTGCGCCATGCTGAATTCGCTGCACATCTAACATAGGATACCAAAACCATTTTTCCTTCCTCACAATAATTTCTCAACGCTAATAACGCTCGACTTTCTCGTTTCTCTCAAAAGCGGGGGATTCAACTGGAACTCTGCCTGTCTGTTTTTTCGCCCCAAGGGGCGGGGAATAAAACCCAAAGAGATTAAATGCTGAAGTCGTGAAAAAATGATCAACTAAAGAACATGCATGAAATAACGTCCTTGTTTTACATTCCATCTTCACCCGCTCTTCAATCACAAAAGCTCGAAATAGAACGACTATTTCTGTACTTTTACTCAATCATAACAAACGAATACACACTAAATTCAGGTGTCAAACAAAGGTGTTTTTCATGCACGTTCCTTTTCAAAACGCCCTATAATGGTCACCTCGAACCAAAGTGGGCCGTCGGTGGCTGATCGAATCTTGAATATGTCATTTATTCCGGTTTGGTGGAACAAGCACAGCGGCTCCTTCATGATCTTCAAAATAACCTGAAAAATACTTTATCTTCTGTATAACCTAATACAAATACACCGCCCCGGCACTGGATGCACTGTTGTCCGCACCTGTGGCATCCGCACCATGGGTAACACCGATGGCATTACTGTCCTCCCCAGAAGCCCCTATAGCCAGAATATTGCCATCATTGTTCACGGAAACAGAGGTGCCAAAAAAATCCCACGTCCCGGTATTAGAGGCCTTAACATAGGTCTGCTGGAACCAGTTACCGCCACTGCGGCTAAACACATACACCGCCCCAGAATATTCTGTCGAATTATCCGTCTCACCAGTTCCATTAATGCTAATGCCTGTGGCATTGCTATCTTCTCCATCAGCTCCCACTACCAAAGTATTGCCATCACCGCTCAAAGCCACTGAGCCACCGAAAAAATCCCACTTCTCGGTATTGGAGGCCTTAACATAGGCCTGCTGGGACCAACTATCACCGTTGCGGCTAAACACATATACCGCCCCGGAATATGCTATCGAATTATTATCTTCACCACTTCCGTCAGTGCTGATACCAGTGGCATTGCTGCTTTCCCCCCTCGCGCTCACCGCCAGGGTGTTGCCATCACTACTCAAGACCACTGAGCCACCAAAAGAATCGTCAGCCTCAGCATTGGAGGCCTTGACATAGGCTTGCTGGAACCAACTACCACCATTGCGACCAAACATATACACCGCCCCAGCAGCGTCTGCCGAATTGTCCGCCTCACCGCTTCCATTGGTGCTGATACCCGTGGCATTGCTGCTTTCCCTCCGCGCACCCACCGCCAAGGTATTACCATCGCTACTCAAATCCACTGATTCACCGAAAAAATCCCACTTCTCGGTATTGGAGGCCTTAACATAGGCCTGCTGAAACCAACTACCGCCACTACGACTAAACACGTACACCGCCCCTGCCTCGATTGCTGAATTATCCCCTTCGCCGGTTCCATCCATGCTGATGCCTGTGGCATTGCTAGCTTCTTCACCAGCTCCCACCGCCAAAGTGTTACCATCATCACTTAAGGCCACTGAGGTACCGAACCTATCAAAAGCCTCAGCGTTCGAGGCCTTGACATAAGCCTGCTGAGACCAGCTACCAGCATTGCGGCTAAACACATACACCGCTCCAGCCTGGCCTGCTGAATTATCCGCCTCACCGGTTCCATCGGTACTGATACCGGTGGCACCGCTGCTTTCCTGGCTAGCCCCCACCGCCAGGGTATTGCCATCACTGCTCAAAGCCACTGAGTCACCGAAAAAATCAAGATTCCCAGTATTGGAGGCCTTAACATAAGCTTGCTGGAACCAGCTACCACCGTTGCGGCTAAACACATACACCGCTCCGGCAGCTGACAGTAGCGGATCATACTCACCGGTTCCATCGGTGCTGATGCCAGTGGCACTGCTGCCTTCTTCTGTAGTTCCCACTGCTAGAGTATTACCATCACTACTCAAAGCCACTGAAAGGCCGAACGCACCTCCTCCATAAAGGTCAATGCTCCCCATAGTATTTGAAGCCTTGACATACCCAATGGCGGACAACACACCGCCCAGCGTACTCACTTCGTTGGAGCTACTGCAAAGATTGCTGTTACAAGCCTGCAATAAATACCGGGCATTGCCCCAGTTCTGACGATGTACGGCAATATCCAGCGTGTGTGAGGTGGTGGTGATATCCGTACCTCGTTGGGTAAAGCCCGAAACACCATCAGGGTTTTCCATCAAGCGGTAATAAGTGGCATTCTGCACCGCTGGCCAGCTGAATTGCAGTTGCTTGATACCGAAATCAAGTGAAAGCACTGCTGCACTCAGGTCAGCGGTATTCCCCTCCACAATTTTAAACTCATTGATGCTTGACCATGAGCCTGAATACCCTGACGCCCCAACAATTTTTAATTTAACGTATCGGGCCTCCAGAGTAGCAAATGAAGATGAGATAGGTTGCGATGTAGACGTATTATTACTGTGATCCACAATGAGCGAACCAACCACTTCATTTTCAACATCTGCCAGATTCGTGCTGGCATAAACGTAATACTGATATGCTCTATTCTGATAGGTCCATAATTCAGTTCCTTCAATAGACTTGTTTTCGCCGTAGTCAATAATCACCCATTGTGGAAACCCACTTGCAGACCATCTGAAATCATTGGAAATGTTTCCATCAATCACTTTAACAGCTTCGTTACCAGCTTGTTCTGCACTTTGACTAATGACAGATGAGGCGATGCCAGGGTTGTCGTCATCAATGATAGTAATGGTATCTATGATGACGGCACCCAGCGTAGCATTGGCTGGATTGCTTAAAGTGACAATGATAGTTTCATTACCTTCATTCAGACTATCATCAATTGCGGTTAACGTTGCCTGAGCAAAGGTATTTCCAGCAGGAATGGTGATAACATCAGATTTGGAATAGTCAACACCTGCCGTAGCTGTGCCGGTGTAAATCAGGTCAACCGTTACCGGAAGTTCTGATGTTTTACTTAATGTGACGGTCAAATCAGCGGTACCTGCGGCTTCGCCCAATGATGGGGTATTGATACTCAGTGTGACCCTGGGAGGGCTGGATGTTTGAACCATTTCTATCTCATTAATACTTACCCAATTACCCCCATACCCGGATGCACCCACCACCTTCAGTTTGACATAACGCCAAGGGTATCCACTTGTAGTGTCGGAAATAGGCTGAGTTGATGAAGTGTTCGTACTTCGATCAATTACAAGCACCGAATTATCTTCATTTTGTACTAAAGACAGATCATCAGAAGCCCAGACAATGTATCGATAAGCCCGGCTCTGATAAGTCCAAAGGTTAATGGTGTCATAAGGATCAGGAGTAGCCCCCATATCAATGATCACCCACTGCGGAAACCCATTTGCAGACCATCTGAAATCATTGGAAGTATTTCCATCAATTACTTTAATTGCTTCATTGCCAGCTTGTTCTGCACTTTGACTGATGACAGATAGGGCAACCCCGGAATTATCATCATCAGTGATAGTAATGGTATCTGTGATGATGGTACCCAGCGTAGCGTTAATCGGATTATTTAAAGTGACAATAATAGTTTCATTGCCTTCATTCAGACTATCATCAATTGCGGTTAACGTTGCCTGAGCAAAGGTGTTTCCAGCAGGAATGGTGATAACATCAGGCTTGGAATAATCAACACCTGCGGTAGCTGTACCGGTGTAAATCAAATCGACCATTACCGGGAGTTCTGATGCTTCGCTTAATGTCACGGTCAAATCAGCGGTGCCTGTGGCTTCGCCCATTGATGAGGTATTGATACTCAGTGTGACGCTGAGTTCCGAAGGAGGAGGACAGGATGAGGGGGGGGGATTCCCTGGGTCAGGCATAACGCCGGGGGCCATTTTTACGACTTCAGCTCCCGCCAACAAAAAAGCACCTACACCAAAATCTTCTGTAGAATCTTCATTGACAGGCTGGCTGGATTCTGGCCTATGCCCTGGCCCCTGGATATAACCAAGAAATCCACAATCTTTAATTGCGTCATTCACCATGCCATTCCATGCTTTCTCTACAACAGGCCTATAAGTTGCGTCCTCCAGAATGCCGGCATTAATCCCATAAGCAAGCGCATAGGTAAAAAAAGCCGTTCCACTGGTTTCTTTTCCACCATAATGATTGGGATCATCCAGGTTTACATTCCAAAAACCGTCGGACCGCTGCCGATCTTTAAGAGAGCCAGCCATGGAAATCAATGTTTGTTTGTATTCTTCATAATGGCTATCGGAGACAGGTAATTCTTTCAACACTTTAGCCATGGCAGCAATAACCCACCCATTACCTCTCGACCAATATACATTTTTTCCCGAAGAGGTTAAATTGGGAGGCATCTGAGTTCCATCTCGCCACCATAAAAAATCATTTTCAGCATTATTACCATTATCGGAATACAGACCTTCGCCTCCTGCTGAATACTTTGTCCATGCAAATAAATCCCACATTTTGTCATGAGGTGTGGTATCAAGATTAATATTGCCAAGCTCAACAAAGTTGGGCATCGCCATAAACATCGCATCTACCCACCACCAGCTCTCAACATTGGAATTATTAACCATATTGTTTATGGAAGTCTGGATATGTGCGATTTTATATGGCTGAGGATCGTATTTATACAATTCGATATAGGTTTGTCCTGCGGCCTGATCATCAGCGTGAGGCAACCAAATATACCCATTGAGTTTCCAGTCCCATCTTATGGCCCAATCCTCTGCATACTCGTAGTACTTACTATCAGGATACACATCATACATGGCCATATTCCCGATAAAATAGACCGAACGCGCCCATTTATTATCTCCCGAATTAGGATTTTCAGTGAGCCAATAATCATTTACCAATATCATTTTACTGACAATATCTGACTTGCTCGGTAGGGCTTTAGCTTCTTGAAGAATAAGTGATGTGAAAAGAAATACAGCAACAATCAAGTGTATTGAGAAAATAATGTGACTACGCCTGGTTTTCATAACATCTCCTTTTATTATGAATGAACGTATCGAATTATTTTATTTCTTAAAACGACGGTTCGGAATGGCAGCCTAAAGAGTATAGTAAAAATAAATAATTTTTTACCAAAAGTTTGTGGTCATATGAACATAAAGCAAAAAGATCATATCTGTTTGCAAGGATATTCCTTCTAACCTTCCATCATAAATATACCCGTGGCATTTGGAGGTTTAGATTTAACGGAGTTTCAACGCAGTCATGGAGAAAATAGAGCGTGTAATTAGGCTTAAATTTCAACCACTACGAGCATATACCGGCCAGAATAAATATGGTTACATTCTATACGCAGCATAAGCAACATATGATTAACACACTGAAAGAATGTTTAAAGTTCAGTATTGATTCACGCGCAATAATTATTTTTTCTGGTCATACAACAGGGGTTTTTACACACCCCAATGAAACCAACACGCTCAGAACAAGTCTCAGCATACTATGCAGACCACTCAACATTTCTATTGAAATTAAATTAATTCGCTCAGGCAGAAATCGCTGAACAATAGAAAAATAACAAGAATTTATTCCAGCAATTCCGTATCATCATGTGAATAGGCTGGCGCACAGCAACATAAAATCACCAGCTCCCTGTCACCAATATTTTCAATACAATGCGCAACACCTGGCTTAATATACAGCGTATTGCCTACCGACACATCAAATACTTCATCAGCCAGCGTCATACGCCCCCGACCCGAAGTAACATGATATAGCTCTTCACTATGCATATGCCGATGCAGCTGAGTCCGCACACCGATGGGAATGATCGCTTGCGCCAAACTTTGTTTGGAATTTTTGTGTATTGCCGGATGCATCAACTCACGAATCAGTGAGCCATCCTTAGTGATGTAGGCAGCAATGGATTGATATTCTGTTTTCATTTATTACCCAGGTATTTAAGATGGCTGCCGCACTGCGACCGGCAATCACCAGCACCAAACCCTGCGAGCAAAATTTCACCATTAACCTGCTGATTACAATAACATTCAGTTTCACTAAAAAGCCCAATCGCTGTTACCTGTGTTTTTGGTGCCATCAACAAATAATCAATATGCCAGCGCTGTTTTTTTTGTCGGGATAAATGACGATGAACCCGCGCCGATAAGTTTCGCCGGGCACTACCAGTATAAAGATAATTTCCCACTGGAAATAAAAACTCCGCCAGACGGCCAACACATATCCGTTGCGCCTGCTGGAGTGTGATGTGAAGTTGATACGTCACCAGACACTCGTCAACATTCGCCTTGCCTTCCCATTCATCAAGGCTCCATGTGGTCACTGCATTTACCCGATGGTAAATAACGCTGGTGATGGATCATCAGCCAGCTCACAGCTCACATTGCTGACCTGTGCCTGTGTTGGGCCTTTTGATAACCAAGTACATAATTCTTCTACCTGTGGCTTTGCACCACAGGCCAATACTTCAACACGACCATCCGATAAATTTCGTGCATAACCGCTAATCCCCAGGCATCCTGCTTCATGACGTGCCGAGGCGCGGAAAAATACACCCTGCACTTGGCCCGACACATAACATCGCACACAAACCTGGTTCAAAACTTTACTTTGGCGGGTTGACCAACGCGCAGTGCCTGCTTGTTTGTGGCAAAAACCACGTCAACAACATAACGATCACTACTGCTTTTTTCCGGCTCCAGAGCCACAAAATTAACAGTGCCAACATAACTCTCGCCAGCCACGGTGACCTTTGCTTTATCGTTACGTTTAATATTATCGACAGCCGTTCCGCTCACCAAACTACGCGCCAACATACGATCTGCCTCGGCCAAGATGATCAGCGGTACAGCTTGCATTCTACTCACTACGGTTTGTCCCGGTTGTGCATTACGCTGCAACACCCATGCAGCAAAAGGTGCCCGTATCATGCTATGGCCAAAATCATATTCTGCTTTTGTCAGGCTGGCACGAGCCGAAAGTACATCTGCATCCGCTGCATCTTTTTGAATTTTTGCTAACTGCAAGTCGTGGTCGGACAATAAGGTACGATCATACAGTTCCTGGGTACGTTCCAGCTCCCGCCAGGCTTCATCCCGATTATTTTTAGCCTGCTTGAGTTTAGCTCTGTCCGCAAATACATTTGCACGAAATGTTTCATTGACCAGTCGCAGCAATACCTGGTCAGCACTCACACGATCCCCTCTGTCAACCGTCACTTCGGCAACGACTCCGTTGACCGGTGTGCTCAAAGCGACAGTACGCACCCATTGCAGGGTCGCCTCTTCCTCCGCCGCAGACACAGCCAGCGGAAAAACAAGTGAAAAAATCAGCGCGGGCAACACACTAGTGCCCTGGCCCGGTGAATTCATATGGTTTCTCCTTTAGTCCACATGACTATTGTTATCAGCACTGGCATCCATTGCTTTTTCAGTATTAAGTGTCTCGTTATCACCATCTCTCCATCCCAGCAGGGCATCAATGCGAGCCCAGGCTAGCGCTGTAGAAAAATCTGCTCTCATGACCCGATAACGCAACACCGACATACTCACCATGGCATCACCCAAGTCGCTCGCAACTTCGAGTTCATACTGAGCGCGACGAAGATCAAGATACAAATCACGATACTCCTGATCGGATGCCAGACTTTGTTTTTCCACCTGTAAGGTTTGCAACTCGGTCCAGATATCCAGCAGTTCTTGTCGCAATACGCGCCGCTGCTGCTCCAGATTAGCCTCGACCTTGCGTAATTCAGCCCGACTCCGAGCCTGTAATGCAGCACTGCGACCACCGTCGAACAATGGTATATCCAAGGAGATGCCTGCCCGCCAGTTATCATTACCGCCAAATGTCCGGGTGTATTCAGCCACTTCGAGCTGCCCCAACAACACCGGGTTATTATCTGCTCGCGCCAGATTCAATTGTGCCTTTGCGCTCGCCTGCTGCGCCATCACTGCCCGCAATTGAGGATTACCCTGCTCCAGCTCGGCAAACCAGTCATTCACATCTTCTGGGAGTTTTCGCGCAGTAAAGCTCAATTGAGGAATGGATAATTCCTCAGACAATTGTCCGGGACGATTCAGCAAATCAGCAAGACGTGCCCGCGAGGTACGTTGTGCAGCTTCACTCCGTGCTTGACGCAGTCGTGATGCCTGAAACAGGCTGAGTGTTTCCATCAGCTCAATATCCGACAACTGACCTAACTCATTGCGCTCACGCGCACGATCCGAATTCACAAAGGTCATGGACATTTCTTCGGTATCACGCGCATAAGCCTGATCAGCCAACAACACATCAAAAAAAGCGGCCATAATCGAAATACGATGACGAGCGAAGGTATCGAGATATATCAGGGCTCGTTGGTTTCGGTCCGCCAGCGTTATATTTTCTTTCGCCGTACTGCGACCAAAGTCGTACAGGGATTTTTCCAAGGACAGTTTGATAAGGTGATCATCCCGGGACTCCTTGATGATAGGGCTTGACGGCGGATCAACCCAGCGCAAGCGTCCCAAAAGCGTCACGTTGACACCCGTCTCTGCATCAACCCGCTGTTGCTCAGCTTTGGCACGCGCCAATTCCGCAACCTCTATTTGCAGTTCGGGGTGATCTGCTGACGCCAGACCAAGCGCAAATTCAAGCGTTAACGGCACCGGCAAAGCAGCTTCGTTTGCCCACAACAAACATGGCATCGAAAAAAGCACTGGTAGCAATAATCTACGGAAGTACTGCACTAACGACCCGTTCATTTTGCCTGCTGGGCAGCCTTGGCTTTTTGTCGTTTGTATTTAGTGAAACGCATTTCTTTGTAAAGTCCTTTTTCGACAAATTCACCTAACCACATAAATTCCTCAATACTCGAAGTGGCTCCGGTGTAACGCATTATCTGCTCGCCATTCAAATCATAAAAAGCGAATACCGGAGTTACACGCACCCGGTTCACCTTAAAGGCAAAGTCTTTTTGCGGCATGACCTTGCCCTGAAAATCGGTCATTTCCACATCACCTTCAATATCTACACTGAAACTAAGAAAATGTTTGCGAAAATACTCCTGTACACCGGGCTGATTAAGTACAGTTTCTTTCATGCGATGGCAAAATGGACATTCATCCATTTCAAAAAACAGCAGGATACCTTTTTTGCCCTGAGCGCGTGCCGTTTTCAGTTCTTCAGAAAAGTCGCCCCAGGTCTCATTAAAAAAATAAGTGTAAGGGTCTTTGCCCAGCGCCGCCTGAGTCTGCCCTGCAAACAAAAGTGACAAAAACAAAACGACGATGAAATTTGTGCGGGTGAATAATCTCTCCATGCGATTCACGCTCTCCAATTATTTTGCGGTTTGCTGCGCAATAAAACCTGCAATCAGCTCTGCGGTAACCGGGCCAACTTGACGGGCAACCACTTCCCCCTCAGGTGAAACCAAATAGGTAGTAGGTAGGCCAGGAATTGGTCCCAGCGCAGAGCTGGGACCAGGCTTGGTACGTAATACCGGAAAATTCATAAAGTATTCTTCGGAAAACTGCTTCAGGGCACTGAGGCTAATATCTTCAAAATTAACCCCTAGCACCACAGCATCTTTGTCTTTGCGTTCTTCGTGAAAGTCCACCAATTCTGGAATTTCCGTGAGACAGGGAGGACACCAGGTTGCCCAGTAGTTTACAACCACCCATTTACCACGATAATCTGACAAATTATGTTTCACACCCTGCACGTCCAACAGAGTAAATTCAGCCGGCTCTGCCTGCACACCCAGCGCAAAAAATGCTGCGAAGCAAAAGCCTAATAAAGTCCTGCATTTAGGGTGGGAAATAATCACAGCACTGAACACTCCTCAAACATCCTTGGTCTTCACTTCGGTTTTCATATCACTATTCCGTATCGCCTATGATAGCGCGAAGTAGAATGTGATTACCACGAAATCCACCATTTCTGGTTGGTTCATCAGCTATCAACCGTTGTGACAGTAATTCACATCGAACATTCAACCTAACACATCAGTTGAATATTGACCGGCAAACATAAGGGGAACACACAGCATATTATGCAGAGAAAATACTTCTGATGCTGATGACCTGATTCAGGGGTTATTCACCCCGGGCGCTGTATCAATTATGCCATAATTCATGGCCAATCGAGCTAAATCAACATCACTGGCTACGCCCAGCTTTTCGTACAAACGATGGCGATACGTACTCACCGTTTTCGGGCTCAGGCACAGCTTGTCAGAAATCATTTGCAGACGCTGCCCCTGAGTCAACATCAACATAACCTGCATTTCTCGTGGCGAAAGTGCGTCAAAAGGTGTCACTTCCCCACCTGGGGTCATTTTCAATGCCAGCTTCTGCGCGACATCAGCACCAATGTAACGCTCACCCGCCGACACAGCCTTGATAGCCGCCACAATCTCATCCACTGCGCAGCCCTTGGTAAGATAACCGCTGGCACCCGCCTGCAACATACGACTGGGGAAGGGCTCTTCCGAATACACAGAGACCACAATAATTTTCAACTCCGGGTCTGATTGCAACAACTTGCGCGTGGCCTCCAAACCACCAATACCTGGCATGTTGACATCCATTAACAGCACATCTGGAGACTTTTTGCGCACCAGAGTTAACGCCTCTTCGCCACTCGCGGCTTCGCCCATCACGCGAATACCCGGTGCATCATTCAGGATGCGTGTAATTCCTGTACGCACCAACTCGTGATCATCAACCACCATAACTTTAATCATTACAAATACTACCCCCTGAAACTCATATTCTCGTCCAGTCCATCCTGTAAACCGATCCATTCGCGCTAAAACGTACTGTACGGCATATCCCGCACCCCCTACAACAGTGTAGGAAAATACCTACGCCATTCGGTCTCCTACACTAGGTTATTACGCGCCCATCGGCTACTGATTTCGGGCATTATTTTGCTCGGAAGTTTGAGAAAAAAGAAATGAAAAAAGTAAGTAAATACCCTTAATCCAACGGTATTAACCCTTGGAAAAAATGGTATTTGCGTATTGCAAACGCTCCTTCGTACCCACATCCAGCCACATTCCCTGATGCCACTGACCGCTGACCAACCCTTGCTGCATGGCCTGGCGCAACAGTGGAGCCAGAGGAAAAGCACCCTCCTGGCAAGCTGCAAACAATTGAGAATGGTAAATACCGATACCACTGAATGTTAATAAAGACTCGCCTGTACTACTCACACTTTTACCTTTCAATGCAAAATCCCCCTGCGGGTGATGCATCGGGTTAGACACCAGCAATAAATGTGCTAACCCTTCAATGCGAGTGGGTAGCTGCCGGAAATCGATGTCCGTCAGCACATCCGCATTGATCACCAAAAATGCTTCATCTTCTTTCTGCAATAATGGCAACGCACGAAAGATACCACCGCCGGTTTCCAATGCATATTCACCTTCCGGGGAATAGGTAATATTCACCCCCCATTGTGCGCCATCCCCCAATTGTGACTCGATCTGCGCACCCAGCCAGGCGTGATTTATCACCAGCTCGGTAAAACCAGCAGTTTTCAAGGCCTCAATGTGCCATTGAATCAATGGTTTCCCTCCCACCATCAATAACGGCTTGGGCGTGCTATCGGTCAACGGACGCATGCGTTCACCGCGACCAGCGGCAAGGATCATTGCTTTCATGGCAACACAAGGTAAAGAGAAAAGGGGGAAAGACCTATACTCATAGCCATTAAGTTCCAAATATCAGTCACGGTGGGTATATCATGCCAGCTCGTCCAACAGCGTGTGCAAATCCCGTAATTCCGGATATCGTGCCGAGACATCTCGCACATAAGCCAAGGTACGCGGAATGTCGGCCAGATAAGCAGATTTGTTATCACGCAAGTGCAAACGGGCAAAAATACCCGCAGCCTTAAGATGACGCTGTACCCCCATCCAGTCAAACCAGCGCAAATACGCAGCATCAGTTGCCGGAGGAAGCAGGCCGACACTGGCTGCACGATACAAATAATTCAGTGCCCATTGCTCCACCCGTGGGCGTGGCCAGTCGATATAACAGTCCCGCAGCAGCGAAACCAGATCATAGGTCACCGGACCAAGCACAGCATCCTGAAAATCCAAAATACCCGGTTTGCCATACCCGTTATGCCATTCCGTCACCATCAAATTTCGTGAATGATAATCGCGGTGAACAAATACCTGAGGTTGGGTCAGCGCCTCCTCACACAGTTGCTGAAACACACGATCAAGCCTGACCCGTTGTTCATCTGAAAAAGTCCGTTCACGATATTGCTGACAGTACCAGTCAATAAACAATGTCATCTCGCTCAACAATAACGCTTCATCATAAACCGGTAATTCAGCAACATAGTGTGATGCGTTGCGCTGCATTTTAAATAACGCATCCAATGCGCCTGTATATAATGGCTCAACCGTATGCTCACTCAAAACATCAAGATAAGCTTGTGTACCCAAATCACTCAGCAGTAAAAAACCTTGTGCAAGATCTTTCGCAAACACCTGTGGCACATTAAGACCGGCATCGGCTAACAAAGTAGAGATCACGACAAAGGGATGGGAATCTTCCTTATCCGGTGGCGCATCCATCACAATCAGGCTTTCGCCCGCCCCGTCAAAGCAATTGGCAACAGCAGAGCCCGTCACCCGGAAATAACGGCGAAAACTGGCATCCTCCGAAGCGGGGACAAGTTGAAAATCGGCAGGCGGCGAAGTGTTGTCGGCTGCGTTGTGCAACACTTCATGCAACCAGGTTGTTAACGCATCAAGCCTTGCAGGCATCACTTTCTCCACTGTAAACGGGATATACCCGTTCTCAAATATGAATTAAGCGCTAAAACACCTTCATCCTAAAAAATGAGTATTTAACGCTTAATTCACACTCAACCCGCCGGGTTTAAAAAGACCGGCTAACGCCAACCTTCACAATGGAACGATCATAACTTCTTCGATCAATATTAGAATCATTGTTTGTATAGGTGTATTGCCCATCCAGCGTCCAACGTCGGGAAAATTTACGGCTGATTCGCGCAGACAAACGTATTTGGCTGTCCTCACGGCGTGAAGTCACTCTACCGCTCAGAATATTTGAATCATTGTAGCGAGCATAGCGATAACGTGTATCCAGACGTGCATGCCAATTGCTGTTCAACTCCCACCAACCCGTAACCCGTACGGTATGTCGTGCCGGAGAATAACTGACCAATGAATTAATATCGTTAGTGCCTGACACTCTTCTAATGAAGTCTTTTCTGTCATTTAATTCCAATTGGTAATAATAGCGCACCCGGTCTTTACCCTCGCGCAACTGAATACCTGCACGCAACTGGTGTCGCCAGCCATCAAGATAATCAAACGCTGCATCGGTTGCCTGAATACGACTCAGCTTATAACGCAAGTGCAATTGATTGTTCTCCGACAACTCCCTTCGACTGCGCACATCGGCACCGACAATACGCTGATACTCACTACCATCAAAATAAATTTCATTCCAGCTACCCCCAACGCGTATTTTCCAGTCACCCAGTCGGTCATAACGCATCACCCGTGCATTTAACTGATCATAATCATTCCGGCTCAGCTTGCTGTATTTTTGCAGGCTCGCACCCAATGACATACGCACACCGTTATTTATACCGCCCTTTAACCAGCGCGCAGCCGATGCAGAAACATTCATTACAGTATCATCTTGATTGGTAACACCCAGAAGATCATTGTTGACCAGAGTGACATTGCTGTCATATGCCAATGACCCGGAAATAAAACCTGTCCAGCCTGGGTCAACGCGACGGACTTTACGCGGCGAACTGCCTAAACGATTCAAGGCCTCATTCGCCAAAGCCTGAATTTGTTTGCTGTCAACATTACGGTGCGCACGTTGAAACCAACGAACAGCCGCAGGCTCATCCTTTTGTTTATTGGCGATCAAACCCAGATTAAAATAGGCTCGCTGTTCGAAAGCACGTACATCTGTCAACGCTAAAAAAATCCTGCGTGCATTTTCATACTGCCGAAGTCGGTAATAGCTCACCGCCATATTATATTGGAGTACCGCTGTATCCATGCCAGCCTGTCTGGCCTTTTTGAAATAACGCAATGCGACAGAATAATCCTCCTTGCTGGAAGCCTGCATCCCAGCATCAAAATAATCCTGCCCAAACCCGGCATTTGCATTAGCCATCATCAATAAACCCAGAATCACACACCAACACAATCCCGAGCATCTGGTTACAACCCTATTTACCATTTTAGTCCCACGGAATAACTTTTCGTCATCAAAATTCTGTAAAAACCAGCAACGCAACCCACCTTAACTTTCACTTGGGAGACTGCCACCACCAGCGTAGACATCATACAACATCATTTGATCCAATGACTGTTTGATCCAATGGCCGGCCTGTTTTTTTATCCTCAACCACAAAAAATCCCCTCCTTGAAACAAGGAGGGGATTTCAATAACACCGCTAATTTATCAAAAAAGACCTGAAGCCATCAATCAAACACCGTCATCCGCCGTAAGATCCTGCTCCTGATCTTTTCCTTAGTTGTCTTCCTTTTCATGCTCCACTTCGTGGGCTTCTCCGTGCTCGTTTTTATGCTCATCTTCATGAGCCTCGTCATGCTCATCACTCACATCATCGTTATCTTCACGAGCTTCATCATGATCTTCCGCCTCATCCTCGCGCTCATCACGAGTGTCAGCTTCATGCTCATGTTCACCAGCGCCACTTTCCTGATTTTCACGATCAGCATCACCTCTTACATGCTCATCATGTGTTACATCGAAAGCCATATCTGGCAATGAAAGCTCATTGTGCATTTCGTCCACATCATCTGACTCAACAACCCGAATAGTAAAATCAATATCATCCAGGTCCGCGCCGAAACTGATGCCTATGGACAGAAAAAATGCAAGACCAGCAATAATACTTGTTTGCACAATTTTCATAACAACCACTCCTCTCCTCTTTACAACAACTACTCGCACATTTGGGCAACCGTTCGCACATTGGATGCCCCTTACTCAGCTCAATTGTCACCCAATCAACAAATGAAATTTGCTATCCACCGACGACGTGGCTGGCAAGGCTTCCGCACCGGTCTCAAGATTCAGTGTCAGCGTTTTCACCCGACCCTCATATTCGATATCAGCAATCAATTCACCCTGCGCCACCTGAGTTGCGATAATCGGTAAATTCAGCAGGTTATCGCCTTTTTTGAGGTTCGTTTCCCAGCTCAACTGGCGTCGGCCGGGATACCCCACCAAAGCCACATTTTCCGGCAAACGAATGGTGATTTTGGCACCCTGCAACGACTCATTGGAAGCAAACGCCAGCCTGATAGTCTGCTGTGTATTCACAGTAATCGACATCGTAGGCTGCTCCACCACCTCGCCTGTACTGGCAATGACCGACTCAGAAGCATTGCCCGTATCTGACAATTCACCCGGAGACATACCCACAACAACCCATACAGCAAGTGCCGCAGCGGCAGCACTACCGAAACCCAGCGCAAAACCCCGACGATGGTGGTTTTGCCGTGGTGGCACATTTTGTTCGACAGCCTTGTAAGCATTAGCCAGCACACGATCAGCAAAACCCTCCGGGGGCTCTGCTACCGGCATCGTCCGCAGCCTTTCCAACATAGCCAACTCCGCCTCAGCCTCGTAAGCATTAGCCAGCACACGGTCAGCAAAGCCCTCCGGGGGTTCTACTACCGGCATTGCCCGCAGCCCCTCCAGCATGGCCAGCTCCGCCGCATACACAACCTGACAGGCTTCGCACGATGCCCGATGGGCATCAAATACTGCCTGTTCTACCGAGCCCAGTTCTTGATCAATACTGTCGTTTAAACAGCCTTTAAATTCAGCACAATTCATTGTAAGCCTCCTACCCTCTTGACCTGTAGAACGCTTTGTGCATAAAAATCGTTCCCTTTAGTTTCCGTAATTATTACCAAAATACTTTTTCGGAACCTATGGTTTCACCATGTCTGCCTCAAGAATTTTTCGCATACGCGCCCGTGCACGGTGAATGCGTGACTTCAACGTACCCACAGGCACATCAAGCATTTTTTGCAGTTCCAGCAATCGATAACCCTCAATATCGTGCAGGGTCAGCAGCACCCGGTGATCTTCCGACAGCCGTTGAAAGGCTGCCTGCATCTGATCGATACGCTGATCCTCGGCAAGCTCATGATCCGGCGATTCCGTGCCACTGCTGGCTGTTTCGTAAAAAGCGACCTCATCATCGATCAGCTCCAATGGCGAGCGCTTTTGCCGCCGGGTACCATCCACAAACATGCGATACAGGGATGTCACCAGCCACGGACGCAACTTTTCGACCACTTCAAGCTCAGCACAGCGCGGGTAAAGTTTAACGAACAAGTCCTGCACCAGGTCTTCTGCATCTTCCGGATTACCACAGAAACGGTATGCGAGACGATACAGGTAGGTGATATGAGGACGAACCAGTGCATCAAAGCGCGCAGCCGAGCCCTTCTCCGATTTTTTGGAAGGAAATATCTTCATTACCACGGAAGATTATAGAATCCGGGAGTCCTTGGACAGATTTTCAAGAATTTATATTAACTATAGTAAGGGATTTAAGCGGGCACAAACGAACACGCGCGCAAGCAGCACTCGCCAATAAACGCCTTTCCGACAAAAAAAGTTCCCGCCCCACAATAAAAATACAACCAGAGCCTGCACATTACTTGGTTTCACAAGTGCATGGCGCTAAAGTGGGGCATCCACAAAAAAACCGGGCAACCTTATGTTTCATCATCAGGACACGTTGCAACGCCTTAACGAGAACATCCCGCTGGGCGAAAAACTGACCAGCATACATCATGCCATCAAAGAGCAGTTTGGCTTCATCGAGCGTATTGCCGTTGCCATTTACGACGACAAAACAGACATGCTGAAAACCTATATACACAGCAGTGGTGACGGCGAAAACCCACTACGGCACTATCAGGTACCGATGGCAAATGCATCATCGCTCCAGGAAATCATGAAACTCCGAAAACCACGGGTGGTCAATGACCTCAACATCTTTGCTGACGGCAAACAGAAACATTCCAAAAACATTCACCAAAAAGGGTATGCCGCCAGTTATACCCTGCCGATGTTTTTGAACAATGTTTTTTTTGGTTTCGTTTTTTTCAACGCTAGCCAGAAAGATGTCTTTACGGATGGCACGCTACATTATTTCGACGTGATTGGTCATTTGATTTCGCTGTTGATTATCAATGAGCAAAGCTCCGTACGCACCTTACTGGCCACAGTCAAAACCGCACATGATATGACTCATCACCGGGACTCGGAAACAGGGGCGCATATTGACCGCATGTCACGTTACTCCCGGCTGATTGCGGTACACATTGCGGACAAACATGACCTGGACGACGAATACATCGAAAATGTCTTTTTATTCTCACCTCTGCATGACATCGGCAAAATCGCCATTACCGATAACATTCTGCAAAAAAAGGGCAAACTCACCGAAGAAGAAACAAAAATCATGCGCACCCACTCTCACAAAGGCTGTGAGATCATTGACAGCATGCTGAAAGATCACGGCCTGGACAGCTTTGAAAATATTAATATCCTGCGCAATATTGCCGAGTTTCACCATGAAGCCGTTAATGGCACAGGCTATCCCAATGGTTTGCAGGGCACCGAAATCCCACTGGAAGCACGCATCGTCGCCGTTGCCGATGTGTTTGACGCCCTCACCAGCAAACGACCTTACAAAGAAGCCTGGAGCAACCACAATGCCTATGCCATGCTGCAACGCCTTGCTGGCGGCCAGCTCGACAAAGAATGTGTTAACGCACTTATCGCCAACAAAACGCAGGTAGAAAAAATTCAACAGCAATTTGCCGAAGACCAGCTCGGTTAACACGAACATTCATGACTTCACCCACATCCCCCGGCGCTCATCATGAGCGCACCGTGCTCATTACGGGCTGTTCCAGCGGCATCGGCCAATGTGTTGCCCTGGGCCTGAAAACGCGCGGCTACACTGTTATCGCCAGCGCGCGCAAAGCGGAAGACGTTTCCCGATTACAGACAAAAGGCCTCACCGCCATTCAACTTGACCTGGCTGACTCGGCATCCATCAAACGTGCCGTCGAAGAAACCCTGCACCTTGGCCACGGAAAGATTTTTGCGCTTTTTAACAACGGCGCTTACGGACAACCCGGTGCGGTGGAGGATTTATCACGCGAAGTGCTGCGCCAACAATTTGAGACCAATCTTTTTGGCACTGTGGAATTAACCAACCGGATCATCCCCATCATGAGAAAACAGGGTTATGGACGGATTATTCAAAACAGTTCCGTGCTTGGTCTCATTGCCCTGCCCTACCG
>WFQM01000079.1 GCA_015487095.1 Gammaproteobacteria bacterium
GCGGCGAACACAACGTGAGATACAGTGGTAGTAGGGTGTTGAATCCAGGCAGACCTGGTTTTTGCGGGGGGTTGGCATCCGTGCCTCCTTCTTCCGTGTGGGTAAAGTATGTTTTGCAATCTAACGAGGCTCGTTCTGGATGTCAAATGACTGATGGGTGTCTTGTTTTATTTCTTTGTTTTATTTCTTTGTTTTATTTCTTTGTTTTATTTCTTGTTTTATTTTTATTTTATTTTAACACCGCCCCGGAGAAAACATCGTGGCTGCAAACAGGCACGGTGTTTTTTTATGCACTAACAACAGGCTTTTAATTAAAAGCCTGTCCCGGTTTTACACCTGTCTTTTTCAGGATGGTGGCCAGCGGACAAAACCCGGTAAATGCAGCCTGAAACATGTTGGCTCCCACAAAGGCGGTCAGCCATAGCCAGTTGACGGAATATAATTGTGACAGTGCCAAACTGCCCATGATGACGATGCCCGCAAAGGCGAAAACAATTTTATCGATGCTCATAATAAACTCCGGTTGGTGTTTGGCTTTATATGCAAATATTAGCAAACTCTAATGCGTTTGGCGATACCAGCAGGGGGATTTTTTTCAGAGTGCGGAATGGGGGGCGGTCAAAGATTACCGGTTGCTTGCCGATAGTGGAAGGAGACTTCCCCTGTCTTTGTGATGTGGGTGACTATAATTCATAACTTGTTGTATTTATTGTAAATAATGAAGCCAGTCGAAAATAAAAATACACAAGCGTGTAACGAAGGATCGAGTTTGATAGAGAACCCGGTGGTTAACGGCAGGGAACGACGCGCTTATGAGCGCTATCCGGTTAATTTGCATGCGCGGATTAATTCCCGGGGAGCCGTAGCGCGGGACTGTGTGATACGGGATTTTTGTGTCGGAGGCATGTATCTGGTGTTTGAGCATGCTGCCGAGGATGCCAGAGTCGCACATCTGTGTTCACCGGAAACATACAGCCAGGTCAGTATTGAGTGCTCGGTGCCGGGTAGTGAGAACAACAGCCTTTTGATATTTTCCGCACAGGTGGTGCGCAAACAGGGTGATGGACTTGCTCTGCGTTTTATAAACCCTGACCTGTGTGCGTTGCAAAATTTTCTGGATTATGCCCAATCCTGGCGTAAAAAAAATGATGAGAAATGTGACAATGGGCGTTGCCCGGTATCGTTAAATAGCGAAACGTTTAACGGCAAAAAAACGAGCGAAATCATCGAGCATTGCAATCGGATGGTCAATGATACGGCTGATAGTCTGGTGGCTCGGTTTCATGATGATGTTGTGGATTATCTGATAGAAGTTTCCAAGGCATCCCACGATAGTGCTGAACAAAATGCCTATTTTGATGCCTTGAAGATACTGAATAATGCGAAAGATACGCTGGGCAAGGATTTTCTCGCATCGCTTGAAGTGCAGCTTTCATGTTATTCGCCGGCGGTTCCCCAGTTTGTGGACAGTGATGACAGTATGGTCACGGCTAATGCTTTGTCCATTGTGGATGATGAGGTGTTTGACGACTGGCTGGCGGATACGGCTACGGTGGATTCCGTTGAGTCACGCAATAAAGAGGCGCTGACGGAGATAGAAAAACGGTTAAGTTTGTTATATGCGGCAGAAATCAAACGAGTTAACAACCCTTACGGTCCCGCACTGTTTTCCCGTTTGTTTCACGATGCATTGAAACCATTGGACTTGCGTCACAAGGTTAATCTGGCTTGTTACAAAGTGTTCAGAAATGTGTTGTTGGAATCTTTACATGGCCTGTACAAAAAAATAAACCAGTATTTTATCGATAATGATGTGATGCCGGTTATTCATTATTCGACGCCGACATCGCAGGTTGAAAAAGAAGAAGCAAAACCAGACGAAGAAGATGCCTCCGAAACGGGATCAGGTAAAACGGATAAACAGGAACTAGAATCACAAACAGAACCCGCAGAAAAGGGTGGCGTACGTTCCGGTCAGGATTTATACCAGTTAGTGGGTGAACTAAAAACCCTGCAACAACAGTTAAGCCAACAGTTGGGAGATAAAACAGCCGCTGAGCTTGCGACAGGTAAAACATCGGCAGAGACATTTTTTACAAAACCCGACAGGCAAGCTGATTCTTCCAGTGAAGGTGTTGACGGGAACTACAGCTGTGATGAAGTACAAGCTGCGCTGGCTCTGGTTGAACCTGCTTTGAGCACCGTGGCCGATAAAAATGAAATTCGTGATTTTAAAGCAGAAGTCATGAAAGTGTTAGGTAAACGTGCGGAGGGTAATGACAAACATATCGGTGTACGCGAAAGTCGTATTATTGATGTGGCCAGTAATATTTTTCACTGGATGTCGGCGGATTTGCAGGTATCAGAAAAAATTCGCAACTGGATTGCACAGCTTGAATTACCAGTATTAAAGATTGCCGTTGATGATGATGCTTTGTTTACTAATCGCTCGCATCTGGTGCGTCAGGTTATCAATAAAGTGGCGCAATTGGAAATGTTGGTGGATGAGTCTGAGAAAGCGGATCAGCCTGCGGTAAAAAAGGCGCTGGACTGGATTGTGGGTCTGGTCAATGAAGAATTTGATGGTTCCACTGACGTGTTTGCGAGAGCAATGCACCAGCTTGATCTGCTGCTTAATGTACAAGACAAGTCATACAATATTAATTTGCAAAAACTGGTTGAAACTTTCCGGCAGGAAGAGGAGGCCTTGCTGTGCTCAGATGATGCAAGTGTGTTGGTGCCGGATGTTGCCTGGGATGATGTGAGCAATGAAGAACAGGCAATGTGGATTAAGCGTGCGAATCGTTTGCAGGAAGGGGACTGGGTGGTGTTTGATGCTGATTCTGCCGAGCCAAAACGTTTGCGTATTGCGTGGAAGGCCGATAAAACTCAGCGTATTGTTTTCGCCAATGTGTTAGGTGCAAAAGATCTTGTATTGCATCTGGCTGAGCTGGCGAAGGGCTTACGTGCAGGTTCTGCTGTGGCATTGAATGCTGTTAATGAACCCGCTATGGACAGGGCACAATATGCGATGTTGCAGGATTTGCATCAACAGCTTTTACATCAGTCAACACATGATCAATTGACGGGATTGATCAGTCGGCGTGAATTTGAAAAACGGTTGAACGAAGTATTGTCTTTGGCAAAAGAAAATAAATCGCGGCATGCGGTGTGTTTTATTGATCTGGATCAGTTTAATGTGATTAACACTGCTTGCGGATATGAAGGTGGGGACAAATTGCTGAAAGAAATTTCAGTTTTATTGTCAGGGCAACTCAACGAAAACTGGGTGTTGGCACGGCTTGGCAGTGATGAATTTGGTTTGCTGCTGAAAGATTGCGCATTGGATGATGCGCTGGATTTTATGGAAGAAATGATGGAATTAATTCAGGACTATCGCTTGCAATGGGAAAATAAACGCTTGTCTATTGGTTTCAGTATGGGGCTGGTGCCTATTTCTCAGCGCAGTGAAGCGGCCAATGAATTATTGCAGGCTGCCGAGTCCAGTTGTGGTGTGGCCAAAGAAATGGGCGGCAATCGCATACAGCTTTACAGCGCGAGTCATACGGGATTATTACGGCGTAGCAAAGCGATGAAGTGGGCTGCGGAAATTGATCGTATTCTGGATGAAGATACCCTGTATTTGCGTTGTCAGCGCATTGTGCCCATTGAGGCTGACAGTGGTATAAAAGATCATTACGAAATTTTGCTGGGTGTGTGGGACTTGAATGGTGGCGATATTTCCACACCGGAATTTATCGAAGCCGCTGAACGTTATAAGCGCATGCCTGATGTTGATCGCTGGGTGATTAAAAATGCTTTTCGCTGGATTACTGAACATCATCAGTCTCTGGCAGACAGGATTGATATGTTTTCGATTAATCTTTCCGGGCGCTCGTTAAATGATGAAAGTTTTCTGGCTTTTTTATTAGCGCAAATTCGTGAGTCCGGGGTGCCGGTGGAAAAAATCAGTTTTGAAGTCACTGAGACCACGGGGGTGGCGAATATTTCTGATGCAGTGGACTTTATTGGGGAAGTGAAGGCGACAGGCTGTTCGTTTTCTCTGGATGATTTTGGTACGGGCATGTCGTCTTATGCTTATCTGAAAAATCTGCCTGTGGATTATCTGAAAATAGACGGTGCCTTTGTCAAAGACATGGTGAATAACCCCAGTGACTATGCTGTGGTTAAATCCATTTGTGAAATTGGCCATTTCATGGGTAAAAAAGTTATTGCCGAATTTGTTGAGAATGATGAAATACTGGCTTTACTGAAAGAGCTGGGAGTGGATTATGCGCAAGGTTATGGTATCGAAAAACCGTGTATTTTGGAGGATTTGATCAAGCCTAGAGAGTAATAGTGCGTTGGACTTTGTGCTGGTATGACCTGTTGTACAGCGCTGCTGCCGTTGTTTATCCATAGAAAATCGTGTTTAAATGCGGCTTATGACCTGGAATAAACAGACAACAATTGCTTTATTTGGCACTGGCCTTATGGGTGCGCCACTTACCGAACGCCTGCTGGATGCCGGTTACAAAGTGGTGGTGTGGAACCGAAGCCCAGAGAAACTGGAACCGCTAGTGGCCAAAGGTGCATTGGCCGCAGAAACACCCGGGCAGGCGGTGCGGTCTGCCGAAGTGCTCGTGACCTGGTTGGCGGATCAGCGGGCGATTCAGGAAGTGTTGTTTCCCGCTGAGCGTGCCAGCCTGCTGGCAGGAAAAACCATTTTACAAATGGCGACGATTGGGCCGTCACACAGTCGTGGACTGGAAGATGCCGCCATCGCCCATGGGGCACAATACCTGGAGGCACCAGTACTGGGCAGTATCCCAGAGGCCAAAAAGGGCAGTTTGTTGTTAATGGTGGGAGCGACAGTAGCGCAGTTTGAGCGTTTTCAACTTCTGCTGTCGGTCTTTGGTAAAAACCCCGTACATGTGGGCCCAGTGGGGCAGGCCGCCGCCATGAAGCTGGCGTTCAATCAGCTCATCGCCGGACTTACTGCCAGTTTCAGTCTCAGCCTCGGACTTATTCAGAAGGAAGGTGTGCGCGTTGAATTATTCATGGATATGCTGCGTGACTCAGCCCTGTACGCACCCACATTTGATAAAAAACTGTTGCGTATGCTGGAGCGGGATTACGAAAACCCTAATTTCCCTACCCGTCATCTGTTGAAAGATACTGACCTGTTTCTTGATGCTGCGGACGAACATGGTCTTACTGCGGCATGCCTGCAAGGTGTGCGCGACACTGTCGCTATTGCCCTGGCCAAAGGGTTGGCAGATACAGATTATTCTGCGATTAATGAAGTCATTCACCCGCCCATAAAAAATCAGCAACAAGGAACTTATCCGAAAACAGACTAGGGAATGGAACGTGCACATTCCTTGGTTGTTTTAATCAAACCGTTTTGGCCAGTTACAGATAGTTTCGATTACTCCGATAACCTCGGGCTCTGCTCTTAGCGACCTGTATCAGAC
>WFQM01000080.1 GCA_015487095.1 Gammaproteobacteria bacterium
TTACTCATATTGTCGTTAGGTAGGGCAGGTGCATGCCTGCTACCGGGGCGTGTGTGGATTTTGAACAGATGGGACTTTATTTGATGACACCCTGGTTTTCTACCCTGAGTCTCCGCTGGAGGCTCCAGGTCAGTTTTTTTCTGGTTACTGTGGTAACGATTGTCTTTGTGCGCTGGAATGGTTATCAACAACTGATGCAATTGGTCGAGGTTGCCCGACAGGGTGGCGTGATGCCCGATGTCAGTGCCCAGTTGGATGCCGGTCTCGCGGCTTACATCCGCAATGCTTTATGGCGTTCTGTGCTTGAACTGGCTGTGCTGTTTTTGGTGATTTCCATTATGGCCAAGCATTTTGTTGCACCTATTGAATCACTGTATAAGGTCGCAAAAAACATCGGGAAGGGTGATTTGACACAAAAGGTGACATTCACCGCCAATGATGAAATCGGTATGCTGGCAGGCAGTTTTAACACCATGCTTGGCGGGCTGAAAGAAATTGTACATAGCGTTGATAGCACCAGCTCGCAGCTGGAGCAGTCAGCTTATCAGGTGGCCACTATTTCTCATGAAATCAGCGAGGTGAGTCAGTCAGAAAATGCCGTCACAGAAGGAATGATTCAGGATGCTACCGTACTGATCGAGGTGGCAGAATCCGTTCAACAAATGGCGCGAGAGGCTATTGAACGGGCAACAATTGCCAATCAGGGTGCGCAGGAAGGTATTGCTTATGTTGGTGATAACGTTGCGGGTATGGATGAAACCGTGGCGGATGTGACACACGCATCCAGGCAGGTGGCGGAGTTGAAGGATGCAGCCCAGCAGATTTACGAGATTATTGGCACCATTCGCGGTATCGCTGAGCAAACGAATCTGCTGGCATTGAATGCGGCCATTGAGGCGGCACGCGCCGGTGATTCAGGACGTGGTTTTGCTGTTGTGGCAGATGAGGTACGTGATCTGGCCACGCGCACCACGGACTCCACCAGTAAAATCACCGATATCATTAATAAGATAAATGGTCAGGTGGGTCAGGTGGCAGAATCCATGGAGACAGTGGCGGAGCGGGTGAACGGTAGTCAGGGACGGGCTCGTGAAGCCGGTGCGGTTATTGAGCGTATCGCCCATGATATTTCCAGCGTGGCCGATGCCAATCAGAAAATTGACGATGAAAGCAAAACGCAGTTGAATCAGTTGCAGATGTTGCAGATTCGACTCGCCGGGCTGTTTGAAAGTGTGCAGCAAACGGCTGTCAAAGTGGAAAACACTGCCAATGTTAGTGATGACCTTTATCGGGTAACGGAAAGTTTGCGTCAGGTTTTGTCACAGTTTACCTACGAAAAAGTTGTGCAGACACGGCAAATCAGTAATGAGCATCGGGTGGCACCTCGTCTGACGCATCAATTGCGTGTGCGGTTTTGGCAGAGCGGTGTTCAGTTTGAGAGTATTTGTAATGACCTGAGTCTGTCGGGTATGAAGTTGCGCATCAAACGTGAGCTTGATACTAAAGAGCCTATTGATCTGGAGGTTTTTTTACCTTACGAGGATCTTGCAGAATACGAGGCACAGCGCCCCGTGGCCTTGCGCGCTGAAGTGGTGTGGCAAAGGCGGGAGAATGGGAAGTTACAATGTGGCCTGCATTTCATTGATTTAACCCCCGAACGGGAAAAAGAATTGAACCGGTGTTTTGAATATTTTAACGAAAAAGCGGAATACGCTTGATGTGCAATGCATCAGGTTTACCCGGCTGTTTGTCGGGCAAAGCGCCTAATTTGGACAAGTATTAAATCAGACGTGATCATCCTCTGGACAGTAAACCCATAAAAAATCGGGTTGAAGCCGCAAAATCTCCAAACGTATACTGGTCGCATAATTCTTGAGTTCCTTCTGGAGATATATGCAAATCGAGTCACAGAGCGTGCTGGCAAATCAGCTGGTCACGTTGTTTCGCCAGTTTTTGGCTGTTGAATCTGTGTTGTTCCTGGAAGAAGAGCGCCGTCCCTACGAATGCGATGGTCTGTCGGTTTATCGGCAGTTGCCATTGTTGGTGGTGTTACCGGAAACGGTGGAGCAGGTGCAACGGGTGCTGTGTATTTGCAGTGAGCATAATGTGCCGGTAGTCGCGCGCGGTGCGGGTACCGGGCTGTCCGGTGGTGCTTTGCCGCTGGCGGATGGCGTATTACTGAGTCTGGCTAAATTCAATCAAATTCTTGATATTGATCTGCACAATCGTTGCGCTCGTGTTCAGCCAGGAGTGCGTAATCTGGCCATCTCGGAGGCCGTCGCAGCGCATAACCTGTATTACGCGCCGGACCCCTCATCACAAATCGCCTGTTCCATCGGAGGTAATGTGGCCGAAAATGCCGGTGGTGTGCATTGCCTCAAATACGGGCTCACTGTGCATAATATCCTCAAACTGGAAATAGTGACCATGGAGGGTGAACGGCTCACCATTGGCAGCGATGCACTGGACACCCCCGGCTTTGACTTGCTGGCATTGCTTACCGGCTCGGAGGGCATGCTGGGAGTGATTGTGGAAGTCACGGTTAAATTATTGCCCAAGCCCGAAACGGTGCAGGTATTGCTGGCGGCCTTTGATGATGTGGTCAATGCAGGTGACGCCGTGGGCAAAATTATCGCTGAGGGAATTATTCCTGCGGGCTTGGAAATGATGGATAACCCGGCGATACGCGCTGCCGAAGCCTTTGCCCGGGCCGGTTATCCTGAAGACGCTGCCGCGATTTTGTTGTGCGAGCTGGATGGCAGCCAGCAGGAAGTCGAGGTGCAGGTCGAGCAGGTAAAAACAGTATTGCAGAATTGCGGAGCCACCGACGTGCGTGTCGCCGCCAGTGCGGCCGAGCGTGAAAAATTCTGGAAGGGCCGCAAGGCGGCATTTCCCGCCGTGGGCCGTATTTCGCCTGACTATTACTGCATGGACGGCACCATTCCGCGCCATCAGTTAGCCAAAGTGTTGTCGGGTATCGCAGCGTTGTCTGAAGAGTACAGCCTGCCAGTGGCCAATGTGTTTCATGCGGGTGATGGTAATTTGCATCCACTGATATTGTTTGATGCCAGTCGTCCTGGTGAGTTGGCGCGCACTGAAGAAATGGGTGGCCGGATTTTGGATTTATGTGTGGCGGTGGGTGGCACTATTACGGGTGAACATGGTGTGGGCATCGAAAAAATTGAGCAAATGTGTCATCAGTTTTCATCCGCCGAATTGCAGCAAATGCATGCATTGAAGGCAGCTTTTGATCCAGCAGGTTTGCTGAACCCGGGCAAGGCCGTGCCCACTTTGCACCGTTGTGCCGAATTTGGTGCCATGCATGTGCATTACGGTGAAGTACCTTTTCCTGAGTTGGAGCGGTTTTGATGGCACAGGATGTGAGCAATGACCTGGCCGCACAGGTGCAGCAGGCTTTTGCCGAAAAACAGGCGTTGTGCATTCGATCTTCGAATAAGTCATTAGGGGATATTCAAGTTATTACGTGCGCGCTCCTAAGCTGATAATCAGGATAGGCTTCGATGCATATGATGGCATAGACATATGCTTCGTATGATTTTGGATTGAAGTCCATTCAGTTTCAGGTATTGCCAGTGGATATAAAGTTTTGCTTGAATATTGCATCATGTAGATAATGCTGTGGGCGTGTGTGGTTTTGTTCAGCTATGAGGGAAAAACTGATGGTGAGTATATGAACATGTTATATGAATGGGACGAAGAAAAAGATAGACTCAATCAAAGGAAACATGATATGCCCTTAGATGCGGGTATCCCTGTTTTTGATGATGAATACAGGCTGGAACGTCAGGATACACGCAACGATTATGGCGAAGATCGTTTTATAACGATTGGCCGCAATGGATACACCGACACGCTGTATGTTTGTTATACCATGAGAGGACAGAACAGAACGCGGCTTATTTCTGTGCGCATGGCTGAACGTTCCGAGATTCGCCTTTATGAACAAAATTTGAGGTGATGATATGAGCAATTCTAAAACTGGTACATACAAAAAGACCGATGGAACTACGATTGCAATAACCGAAGAACGCTACAAGAAAGCTCGTAAAATGACTGAGGAAGAAATACACGAAGCGGCGTTATCTGATCCGGATGCACAACCATCAACCGATGATGAATTGAAATTGTTCAAGCCTGTTAATCAGGGTTTACGGAGGAATAAAAAAAATGGGTAAAGTCATCCGCTACGCTCATATTTCTGGGACGCGCCCATCCGTTAACCCAAGGGAAAGCTTTGTTAGATCCATGAGTGATCAAGAAGCAAGACGGCGGGCAAAAGCTGATCCAGATGCCCCATTGATAGACCCCAAGACTTTTCATAAATTTAAACGGGTCAAATCATGAAAAGGGTCCGAGTCTCACCACGAACGGCGACTGTTAACACCCCCAGCTAATAACAGTTATCCATCCTAATGTACGCACTAAGGTGGCGTTTGGTGGCCCTGTGGATTTGTTGAATCCGGGCAAAGCGGTGCCCCCTCTGCATCATTGTGCCGAATTTGGTGCCATGCATGTGCATCACGGTGAAGTACCTTTTCCGGAGCTGGAGCGGTTTTGATGGCACAGGATGTGAGCAATGACCTGGCCGCACAGGTGCAGCAGGCTTTTGCCGAAAAACAGGCGTTGTACATTGCGGGCGGTGGCAGCAAATTATTGTCAGGCCGTGCGGTGTCAGCGCAGCCCTTGGAGGTGAAGGAACACTGCGGCATCGTGGAATACACCCCCAGCGAGTTGGTGATCACCGCACGGGCGGGCACTTCATTACAAGAGCTGGAGTCTGTGCTCTCCGAATCCGGGCAGATGCTGCCTTTTGAGCCCCCACATTTAGGCGAGGGAGCGACGTTAGGTGGCACAATTGCTTGTGGATTGTCGGGCCCGCGTCGCCCGTATGCCGGGTCCGCCCGCGATTTCACATTGGGTGTGAAGATGATTAACGGTCAAGGTGAGGTACTCAGCTTTGGCGGTCAGGTGATGAAAAATGTCGCCGGTTATGATGCATCGCGTCTAATGGTGGGCGCACAGGGCACCCTGGGTGTGTTGTTGGATATATCACTGAAAGTGCTGCCTCAATCGGCTTGTGAGCATACGCTGGTGATGGAAATGGATGCCACGACGGCTATTGCGGTGATGACGCAGTTGGCGAGTGTCGCCTTGCCATTGACGGGAGCTTGTCATTTACCCGCAACATCGGAACAGGCCGCGCAATTGTGGTTGCGCGTGTCCGGAGCAAAAGAGGCGGTAACGGCTGCGGTTGCTTTTATCCAAAAACAGCTTCAAGAACAGGCCCAAAAGTGGACTCAAGGGGCACAACTGACTTTCTCTGAGCGGGAAAAGAAAAAGGGTGACGGGCAGGCTGGTACATTTTGGCGGGATTTGCGTGAGCGCCAGTTGCCTTTTTTTACCGATACCGATGTATTGTGGCGGTTGTCGCTGCCAGCGGCCACGCCTATGTTTGCTGAAATATTGCCGGGCGCCTGTCTGCTGGACTGGGGTGGTGCGCAACGCTGGCTAAAAACCGGTGTGAGTGCCGATATTGTGCAGACAGCGGCGCAAAAAATGGGGGGGCATGCCACCTTGTTTGATCGGCATGGCACCACGCTTGCCCCATTAAGCCCCGCACTGGCAAAAATACACCAGCAGGTCAAAATGGCCTTCGACCCCGAGGGGATTTTGAACCCCGGCCGCTTGTACGAGGGACTGTAAATGCAGACGCAATTACCCGCCAAATTGTTGTCCACTGGACAGGGTCAGGAAGCTGATGCCATTTTGCGTCGCTGTGTGCATTGTGGTTTTTGCAATGCCACCTGTCCTACGTATCAATTACAAAATGATGAGTTGGATGGTCCGCGCGGGCGTATTTATCTCATCAAACAATTACTGGAGGGGCAGGCCGAAGGCAAAGTTGCGCGCGAACATCTGGATCGCTGCCTTACTTGCCGCAACTGCGAAACGACGTGTCCTTCGGGGGTTGAATATAACCGCCTGCTGGATATTGGTCGTGAACGTGTGGAAAGCCTGGTTAAACGGCCATTGCACGAACGCCTGCTGCGCTGGCTTCTTTTACAGTCGGTGCCCTTTCCAAAACGTTTTGCGGTGGGTGTCAGCATGGCGCGCAAGGTGCGGCCATTGTTGCCAAAAGTGTTACGCAAAGCCATTCCTCCTCCTCGTGCGGCTGCGATAGGGGAATGGCCCGTTGTAAGGCATACACGACGAGTGCTGTTACTGGACGGTTGTGTGCAATCGGTGGCTGCACCGGAGATCAATCTCGCCACCGCACGAGTGTTGGACAACTTGGGTATCAGCGTTGTACGCATACCGGATGGCGGCTGCTGCGGTGCGTTGAATCAGCATCTGTCCGGTGCAGAAAGTGCGGCGGCATTTATGCGCCGCAACATTGATGCCTGGTGGCCGTATCTGGATGAGCGTTCACCTGACCGTGTTGAAGCGATTATCAGCACTGCCAGCGCCTGTGGTTTGCAGGTAAAGGATTATGCTCACTATCTGCGGTACGACAAACAGTATGCAGAAAAAGCGGCCAGTATTTCCGAGCGGGTGAAAGATGTGTCGGAATTACTGGCTGCCGAGCCCGTGGCCAATGTGGTTTCAATGGCCGGGTCAGCGGCGCGCATTGCGTTTCATGCCCCTTGTACCTTGCAGCATGGTCAGCGCCTCACCGGCGTGGTGGAAAATATTCTGGCCCGATGTGGGTTTGAGCTGGTGTTGGTGAAAGACAGCCATTTGTGTTGTGGCGCTGCGGGGACGTATTCGATTTTTCAGCCGGTGTTGTCCGAGCAGTTGCAGGCCAATAAGCTGGCAGCCTTGCAGGCTGATGCACCCGCCATGATTTCCAGCGCCAATATCGGCTGTCTGCTGCATTTACGGCAGGATGCTGCGGTGCCAGTAAAACACTGGGTCGAACTGCTGGCCGATTGCTTGATACCGGAATAACCGATAAAATTTGTCAACAATAATGTAGAGCAGGGTGGGCAATACCTCATAGTAAGGTATTGTGAACACATTTTAATATTCCACGAATGAAAGAGACTTGATGATGACCACAAACAAAACCATTTCCACGTTCATCCCCCCCGTGCGTACGCTTATGGGCCCTGGCCCTTCAGATGTGCATCCGCGCATTTTGAATGCTATGGCGCGTTCGACTATAGGCCATCTGGACCCCGAGTTTGTGGCACTGATGGATGAGATGAAAACACTGCTGCAATATGCCTTTCAGACCAAAAATGAGCTGACTATTCCTGTTTCGGCTCCCGGTTCGGCGGGTATGGAAACCTGTTTTGTGAATCTGATTGAGCCCGGCGATACCGTTATTGTTTGTCAGAACGGTGTGTTCGGCGGTCGAATGAAAGAAAATGTGGAGCGCATTGGTGCCACAGCGATCATGGTGGAAGACGAATGGGGTATGCCCGTAGACCCCAATAAACTGGAAGAAGCACTTAAGGCGCATCCTGAAGCCAGTACTGTGGCCTTTGTGCATGCCGAGACTTCCACAGGAGCGCAGTCGGATGCAGCGGCACTGGTGAAAATTGCCCACGCTCATGATTGTCTGACCATTGTGGATGCGGTGACTTCGCTGGGCGGCACACCCGTCAAGGTGGATGAGTGGGGCATCGACGCCATTTATTCCGGCACACAAAAATGTTTGTCGTGTACACCGGGTTTATCGCCAGTGAGTTTCAGCGATGCCGCTGTGGAGCGTATCAAAAATCGCAAGACGGCGGTGCAAAGCTGGTTTCTTGATCTGAATCTGGTGATGGGTTACTGGGGTGCGGGTGCCAAACGTGCCTACCATCACACTGCGCCGGTTAACGGGCTTTATGGCCTGCATGAAGCACTGGTGATTTTGCAGGAAGAAGGGCTGGAAAATGCCTGGGCCCGTCATCAGTCGAATCATCTGGCATTGCGTGCCGGTATCGAAGCCATGGGACTGTCATTTGTGGTGCCGGAGGCGGCGCGTTTACCGCAGCTCAATGCGGTGACTATTCCTGATGGCGTGGACGAAGCCGCCGTACGTGGGCGTTTGCTGAATGATTTTAATCTGGAAATTGGCGCGGGCCTGGGGGCATTGGCGGGCAAAGTTTGGCGCATTGGCCTTATGGGGCATGCCTCCAATGCCAAAAATATCATGTTCTGTCTGGGTACACTGGATACCGTGCTCACCGATATGGGGGCACCCATTAAAAATGGAGTGGCCGTGGCGGCAGCGCAGGCTGCTATGAGCTGAATCTGCTGGCGGACTCAGTGTGTCTTTAAACCTAAATTAATCAGTTGAGCCGTAGCGAGAGCGGCTAAGGCGCTCAAGATCAATGACTTTTTCGGTTATTTTGAATGAAAGCGTATCACTCATACGGTGAGTTCAAAATGTTCGAAAAAGTCCTTGAGATTGAGTGCATTAGACGTTCGCAGTAGGCTCAACTGATTAATTTAGGTTAAAGGGGCGTCGGAGCAACGCCATTAAGTTAAGCACATTTGGTCAGTGGATCAATCCAGAATAAAGCCTGGAAACGGGCCGCATTGCCAAATCGGGTGCTTGTAAACGCAGAGGCCACAGAGACACAGAGAAAAACACTAAAAACTCTGTGTCTCTGCGACCTCTGTGTGACAGGCGCTGTGTTTTTGTTCCCATATTCTGTGTACACACTGAATCTCTAAACTTCACTCGCCACGGGCGCAGTCTGATTATCCAATGTTGCTTAACCGACAAAAATAAGCATTCATTTTTAACTTAATAACATTGGCTTCGGACCCTTTTTCGTGGGGGGGTAAAGAAAGGCAACAGAATGGGGCTGTGAGTCATTGGCCCTGTTTTCAGGGTGCCTTGCCAGTTACACAAAGGCAAGGCACTTTTCAGGTTATGTATTGGGGGAAACCCCTCAACTCATTGTTTTAGCAGAGTAATTTTTTAAACTTCGCACTCTTGGCGATTGTGTCATCGTTTTCCAAAAAACGGCACTCATCTGCATTGACCCGAAACATATATTTTTCAGTGCAGGGTATATTCCGCGCATTTTAGGAACATGCTTCCGCACTTAACTCAACTTATGGTCTACCTGAGTTAAATGCGGAGGCATTATCAGGAATAACCAAATCCTGCATTTCAGCGCAATCAGCGCAAAGAAAAGATCCAGGTAACTACAGTTTTCACACATGTTGCCGAAAAAAATTAACGAGAATCTGTTGTACTAAACTCAGGTGTGAATTGCTGACGCCAGAAATAGAGTCAGGTGCGCTTCAGGAAACAGTGTTTAAGATAAAAATAACATTCACGATAAAAGTCTCATGGTTATTGCTTGGCCTTGCCGTCAGCAGTAATCTGCGTGCGGACAAAATCGGAAAGCGCTGGATAAAAAATACAATGGTTGTTTGTTTACGATAGAGACAAAGGTTTTGCACAGGAGCTTGCTAACCATGTGGATAAAAATGACAGCAACATCGAGGGTGTGTTTGTCGCACACAAAAGGTCAACGTGGCAGAAACATGACCGACAGATGAATATCGCTCACGACTTTCATTGTGGTGTTCAAAAGTGACGACGAATACCTTGTTGATGAAAACATGCATGTGTCATGAATAATATCTTTTCACGTCTGACGACTCGCGTATCTCTGGCAATCATTGTTGTGGTGATGTTAAGTATGGCGATGATTGTTTATCACTGGGTTTTTGTAACAGCGCCTGCGTTGAAGGCGGCTGAACAAACCAAAGCTGAGTTGCTGATAAAACCGTACACACAATTGCTGGAAGCTGCCGTAGATAATAACGATGATGTTCAGTTGGGAGAAATTTTAAACCAGCTTGTTTCATTGGAAGACCCGGTCTGGCTTGAACCTGTCGTGTTGAGCCTGACAATTTCCCTGCTGGATGGTCGGGTGATCGAGCGCCGTAACGAAGTGAAATACAAAACGATACCTTTTCATGCAGAAATGCCAATTTTTTCACCGAGCACTAGAGAGTTGTTGGGCGATGTAAAACTGGAATATAACGATACGTTTTACAATCATTTGATGGGTGAAGTGTGGCGAGAAATGGGTGTTTTCATAGGACTGGCCTTTTTGTTGTTGCTGGGTATTCAATATTGGATACGTTGCCTGCTTAAACCTCTGACTGATTTATCGAATTGTTTGGCTCATGTGAATAATTTGGATACGCACGTCAGTCTTCCTCCCGCTGATCGTTCAATGAGTACTGAAATTCGTCAGGTGTGGCAAGCAACTGAACAACTGTTTGCACGCTTGCACCAGGGCGATGAATCGCTAAAAAAAGGCCATGCAGCAGCCCAGGTGGCATTGCAGGCCAAGCTGGAGGCTGAGACAGCCAATCAGGAAAAGAGTCAGTTTCTGGCAAACATGAGCCATGAGTTACGCACACCATTGAATGCCATTATTGGTTACAGCGAAATGTTGTATGACGATATCGATGAATCCGGCAACGCAGAAGTGGCAGATGACCTGATCCGTATAGTCAACTCTGGGAGGCATTTGCTTTCACTGATCAATGATGTGCTGGATCTGTCAAAAATTGATGCGGGCGAAATGCAATTGTATTTGAAAGATGTCAGTTTGCCGCAACTAGTGAAAGAAGTGATGGACAATGTTGAACCGCTCATTGCCGCAAATGGAAACTCCAGAATGGTCGATTGCGATGAAAGGATTGGCAGTATTCACATTGATGCGGCCAGATTGAAACAGGTACTGGTGAATATTCTGGGCAATGCGGCGAAATTTACTCATAACGGTGAAGTGAGTTTATTCGTTGATCGTATGCAGGATAAAGCGGGCGAGTGGGTAGAGTTCCGTGTGACGGATACCGGAATAGGTATTAGCGACAAGCAACAGAAACAATTATTCAACGCTTTTACCCAGGTCGATGAGTCTGCGACGCGTCAATATGGTGGCACTGGCCTGGGATTGGCTATCAGTCGCAACATGTGTCAGTTGATGGGGGGAGACATCACGGTAACAAGCCAAATGGAATGTGGGTCGGAGTTTGTGATAAGAATCCCGGCGGACGTGATGGATGCAAATGAGGGAGCTTGCGTGGCCAATATGTCAAGCCAACAGCCAGCTTTGGCCCCGGCACTCGCTATAAATAGCGAATATACAGAAAATATTACTGAACAGTACGAAAAATCGCCTACTATTCTAGTGATCGATGATGATCCGTCGGTTGGTGATTTATTACAACGGACGTTGAGAGAGGAGGGTTTTCACATAGAGATAGCCAGCAGTGGACGCGAAGGCTTGGAAAAAGCCGTTGAGCTGGTGCCGGATTTAATCATTCTTGATGTGGTCATGCCGGACATGAGTGGCTGGCCCGTGCTGTCGCAATTGAAAAAAAATCCAGCATTGCTGCATGTGCCAGTGATTATGCACAGCATGAGCGATGAGCGCGCAATGGCGGCAACTCTGGGTGCGGCGGGTTATATCAACAAGCCTGTGGATAAAAATGAATTAATGGGTGTTATCAACAGCCATCTTTGTGGTGTTGTGGTTTCAACAGTATTGGTCATTGGTGGAGATGTTGACGCGCGGCGGTTGGCCCGAATGGTTTTTGAAAATGAAGGCTGGAATATTGTGGAGAGTGTTGATGGTGAAGTGGGTCTGGTGCGTGTTGCTGAAAAAATACCGTCGGCCATTGTTCTGGATACTGATCTGCCGACAATGAATGCTATGGCGTTTGTGCAGGAGTTGAAAAAAAATAAACAATGGAAACCCATTCCGGTGTTGATATTGGCCGAACATTCAATCAGCGATGAAGAGCGCGAAAAATTGCTGACGCATGTGGACATGGTGATTGAAAAAGGTGCCTACAGTCTGGATACCTTGCTGCGTCGTCTGCGTGAGCTGATTGGTTCTGCACGATCAGAAATAGCAACAGGTTAAAAATGGATGAGCCATATGTTGAAACATTGTTGCAATAAAAGGGTGGGATTGTCATGAATGCGATCGAACAAAAAAACAATGAAATGGGAGAGGCATTCTCTATTCTGGTGGTTGATGATAATGAAATGAATCGTGACTTGCTGCTGCGGCGTTTGGGAAATGCCGAATTTCAGTTGTCATCTGCTACGGATGGTGAAGAGGCGCTGGAAAAATTGCGCGCACATTCTTTTGATCTGGTGTTGTTGGATATCATGATGCCCGTGCTGGATGGTTATGAAACATTGAAAGTTATCCAGGGTGATGCTGCACTGCGACGTGTACCGGTAATAATGATCACAGCGCTTGATGATGTAGACAGCGCAGTGCGTTGTATCGAAATGGGCGCAGTGGATTATGTGACCAAACCATTCAACCCGATATTGTTGCGCGCGCGCGTAGATGCCAACCTGGGCAGAAAACGCATCAGTGACCAGGAAGAACATCGGCGTGAAGAAATTGAACGCAACAATGTGAGTTTGTCCGAAGAAGTGCGGGCCAAAGTGCTGGAAATATCGCAGTCACAACTGGCTGCTATCTTTGCTATGTCTAAATTGGCAGAGTCGCGAGACCCTGAAACGGGTGAGCATCTTGAGCGTATGCGGGAATACTGTAAGTTATTGTCGGAAAAACTGGGCCGTATGCCTAAATTTCAATCCATTATCGATAAAGCATTTATCGATAATATTTATGCTGCCAGCCCATTGCATGATATTGGTAAAGTTGGCATTGATGACAGTGTGCTGCTTAAACCGGGAGCATTGAGTGATGAAGAATGGGTGATTATGAGGCAGCATCCAGTGATTGGTGCGGAAACTTTACGCGAAGTGGACAGGCAGCATCCTGGCAATGACTTTATTCATACAGGCATCGAAATTGCCGAAAGCCATCATGAAAAATGGGATGGCTCAGGTTATCCCTATGGGCTGTCTGGTGAAAGTATTCCGTTGGTTGCGCGCATTTTGGCTTTGGGAGATGTGTATGATGCATTGACTTCCCGGCGTTGTTATAAAGATGCGTTCAGTCACGAAAAAAGTCGTAACATTATCGAAGAAGGTCTCGGCAGCCATTTTGATCCGGATGTAGTGTCAGCTTTTTTTGAGGCGGAAGATGACTTTAAAAGAGTACGGCAGGAATATAGAGATCCGGAGCAGGGTTAAACGAGTTGTTCTTTACCCATGGTGATTGAGATTTATGGTGCATATTTAATGTCTGAGCCGCAATCGTGATGGGGAGATTAAAATTTTTTTGATTCAGGTATGAGTAAAAAGTGCTAAGGAATGGAACACAATAACTTATATAAGTGGCGCTCTGATTTAGTTCGTATTCGTTCGTTCTGATTGAACAAAAGTGCAGGAATAGTCGTTCTATTTCGAGCTTTTGTGATTGAAGAACGGGCGAAGACGGGCTGAAGCAGAGGTGCCA
>WFQM01000081.1 GCA_015487095.1 Gammaproteobacteria bacterium
ATTCAGGGTAGTACGCGCTGGTATTCATTGCACTGTTTTCTTGCTCTGCTTAGGGGCGCTCGAACAATAACTGTCACATTGGTGAGCTGGTTCGGTTTTTTGCATGCACAAGACTCTGGTGGAGTTGCTACGCTTGTTCCACCGAAAGGTCAAGGAAAGAATATCAGTTCTTTCAACCTGTATTACTCTTTACCCACCCCAAACGCCTGAGTTTTGGGTGTAATGTGTGGGTAGCCCTGGGCACTGTATCGGGGAGTGGATGCGGATGAGGTTTGAAAATTTTTACATAATGCGTATCCTATGCGTTCTTTGGGAGAGGTGCCAGAGTTGGCCGAATGGGCTTGATTCGAAATCAAGTGAACTCTCACGAGTTCCGAGGGTTCGAATCCCTCCCTCTCCGCCATTAACTTGCTTGACTCCCCCGTGGACACAAGGTTCATGTGGTTCTCTTGTATTCTTTAATCCCGCTATTCGGGAATTGCCGAATTACACGCTATTGTTGCCTTTCAGGAAATATCAAAACACGCCTTATTCCGTTTTCTGCGTCGCTTGATAAGATGGACATTGCGTTACAAAATAAACTATAGAGAGAAGGTAAAATGAAGGTAGCCTATATTTTTTCAACACAAGGTCATTCAGTTTCTTACAAACTGGGCCAAATGATTTTGCCGCAGTTAGAAAATGGCATGCACGGCGTAGAAGTCGTGGGGATGTTTTTCTTCGAAGATAATAACTATGTACTGGTGGATGGCGACCCAATAGGAGCAAGGCTTGCAAAAGTTGCAAAGGATACTGGTATGTTATTAATGGCTTGCGACAAATGTTGTTATGAAAGAGAAATAGATAAAAAATTAGTTGAGGGAGCAGTCATCGGCTGTTTTCCTAATTTGTACTCCGCACTTTCCCGGAATATGCCTGACCAAGTCATTACGTTGTAAAAATAATACCGAGACCCTGCAAGTGATTATGTTTGCGGGGTGTACGATGTTGCCCTGTGAGTGCGAGCACTTGCAGGGTATCGTTTAAGCATTTAACAGGCAATATACTCACAGCTGTTTTTCACTACCATTTTCCACGCATCGCGCCACATTTTGTTTGGCTGTGGCTGAGCACTTTAGATGTCCGCCCGGATCATTTCCATGCAATTGTCCGCAGGTTTCGTAGGCGCGGATTAATGCCCAGTTGCATTCAAGTTGACGGGATAGTGCTTCAAGCTGTTTGTCTTGCTGTTGGCGTTGTTGGGTGGCCTGGTCCAGTTTCTGCAATATTGACCGGAGTTGCTGCTGGTCACTTTTCCCTCCTGTGATGTCTGTTTCAGCTTGACTGAGTGTTGCTGAAAAACAGAGGAAAGCGATCAATATGACGGAATATGTTTGTGACATCTGGTGCATAATGTAGAGCCGCTGATAAATTTGAAGTTGAGGCACGTAGAATAACAGGCTAACGGTTATTTTTCAGGGGACAGAATGTCAGTTGCAGTGGAAAAATATTTTAAATCAACAGGTTAACTGTTTTTTTCTTCGGTGGCATTTGAAATGTCAGCGCATTATGTGTATCAAGTACGTGCGCGGGCATGCCGATGTCAATTATGATATGTATTCTGCGTGGAGTTTTACGATGCGCTGGATAAATGCCGATGACGAAACAAGGCCAGTGAAGGAATTATTCAGATAAATGAAACCTCTGCGCGTTTTATTAGTTGAAGATTCTGAAGACGATGCGGCGCTGACTCTGCGCCAGCTCAAAAAGGGAGGTTATGCACCTTCTTTTAAAAGGGTGGATACTCCCGAGACCATGCGTGCGGCACTGGAAGTGCGCGAATGGGACATTATTCTTTCAGATTATAATATGCCGGAATTCAGTGGTCCTGCGGCGTTAGCCTTACTGCGTTCAACCGGTATTGATCTCCCATTTATTATTATTTCCGGTGCCATGGGTGAAGAGTCCGCCGTCTCGCTAATGAAGGCTGGCGCACATGATTATATTATGAAGGATAATCTGGCGCGGCTGATTCCCGCCATTGAACGCGAGTTGCGTGAAGCCGAAGTGCGGCGTGCCCGCCAACGGGCGGAAGCGGATCTGCATTTATCAGCCAAGGTTTTCGAGTCCAGTGTGGAAGGGGTGATGATCACGGATCGGGAGGCGCACATTCTGCGTGTGAACAAGGCTTTTACTGAAATTACCGGTTACTCGGAAGCGGATATTATTGGTCAATCCCCAAGCATTTTACAGTCGGGGCGGCATGACAAGGATTTTTACTGCGCTATGTGGCAGTCCATTAATGATAATGGTTACTGGCAGGGTGAGATCTGGAATCGGCGAAAAAACGGTGAAGTCTTTCCGGAATGGTTAACCATCAGCGCTGTGACTGACGCCACCGGACAAATAACACATTTGATCGGTGGCTTCACCGATATGAGCCAGCAAAAACAGGCGGAAGACCGTATTCAGCATCTCATGTATTACGATGCCTTGACGGATTTGCCCAACCGGGTGCTGTTTCGGGAGCGATACAAACAGGCTATGTCACGCGCGCGGCATAGTGGCAAGCGTGTCGCTTATTTACATTTTGATATTGACCGGTTCGTGAATATTAATGACACCCTGGGGCATCAGGTGGGCGACCAATTGTTGCAGCAGGTTGGGCAACGTCTGGCAGGGTGCGTGCGTCAACAGGATTTGGTCGCCCGTTTTGTGGGTGATGAATTTGGTGTTGGAATAACGGACATTGATCGTGATGACCCGGTGGATGGTTTGCTGCAAACAGTGATTAATGCCTTTGTCGAGCCCTTTTACATACAAAGCCGGGAAATTTTCTTAGTGCCCAGTATTGGCGTGTCTTTTTTCCCGGATGATACGGTGGAGTTTGATGAACTGGCGCGCTTTGCTGATACAGCGCTGCACGTCGCCAAGCGTGATGGTGGTGCCAACTACCATTTCTATCAAAAATCCATGAATGCAGATGCAGATGACCGGTTGTCAATGGAAAGCGCGTTGCGCCGTGCATTGGAGCGTGAGGAATTCCTGCTTTATTACCAGCCACAGTTGTCACTGGAAACGGGTGCTATCATCGGTGTGGAAGCGTTGCTTCGCTGGCAGCGCAGCAGTGACGACTTGGTATTGCCAGGAAAATTTATCCCCCTGTTGGAAGAAACCAGTTTGATTATTCCCGTGGGTGAGTGGGTTTTACGCCAGGCTTGCCGGGATCATCACGCCTGGATTGATGCAGGAGGAAAACCTGTACCGATTGCCGTTAACCTGTCGGCGCGCCAATTTCGTGATAAAGACCTGGCGGAGATGATTCGTCAAGTGCTTGTAGAAAATAATGTTGCAGCAGAAATGATTGAGCTGGAAATTACTGAAAGCTGTGTGATGGAAGACCCTGAAGAAGCATTGTTAACCCTGGAGGTTTTCCATGAAATGGGGATTCGTATTGCCATTGATGATTTTGGTACCGGCTATTCATCGCTGAGCTATTTGAAGCGTTTCCCACTGGATGTGTTAAAAATTGATCAATCCTTTGTTGCAGATATTCCGACAGATGAAGATGATGCTGCCATTATCGATACGATTATTGCCATGGGACATCGACTTAAACTTTCGGTAACGGCTGAAGGTGTGGAAACGGAAGCGCAAGCCAGTTTCCTGCGCGAACATGGTTGTGACAATGTTCAAGGTTATTTTTATGACCAGCCCATGCTCAGTGAAGATTTGGTCCTGCGGATTCCTGATGCATAGGTTGCAGCAAAAATGAACTGGGGATTGTATACGCGGGTTATTGTCAGTCTTGGCTTTGTGTTGAGCATTTCGATGTTACTGCTGGGTTATGTGTTGTCGCATGACTTTAATGAAACAGAAAAAATGGAAAGCATCGTTCTGACGCTTGGTGGCATATGGTTGTTAGTAATGATGGTTATTCACCTGGTTTTACACAGCACAATAAAACCTTTATCCGTGCTTACCAAGCATATTACGACTACCTCGTTTGAAATATCTCACCGGGAAATCGGTGCAGATTTGCGCACCAGAAAAGATGAGATTGGCATACTGGCTTGTGCATTTGACGCAATGTTATCAAATCTTCAGAAATCCTATTCCAATCTGGAAAAAAGAGAAGAGCACTACCGTCGATTAGTGGAAACAGCCAATGTTATTCCCTGGGAACTGGATTTAAACTCACGACGTATAACCTATGTAGGGCCGCAGGCGAAAGCCATGCTGGGTTATGAGATTAGCGATTGGTATGAAGAGAAATTTTGGTTGAATCACGTATGTGAAGAAGATATCGATCTGGCCGAAAAATTTTATCGTCATGTTGCCTCCATTGATGAAGGTCGTGAAATCGAATATCGAATAAATCATGCCAATGGCAAAGTGGTATGGGTGCGTGATTGTGTGCATAAGTCGACGTATGACCCACGTTCACCCACATTGCAGGGATTGATGTTTGATGTTGATGAAAGAGTCAAGGCTCGCCAGGAACTACAACGTTATCGCGAGCACTTGGAAAGGGTGGTGAATGAGCGCACGGCTGAATTGTTAACGGTCAATCAGGAGCTACAGTCATTTGCACATTCTTTGTCCCAGGATTTGCGTGTGCCGTTACGCGCTATCAATGGGTTTAGCGAAGCCATGCTGGAAGACTATGGCGATATTGTCGGGGGTGAGGGGCGAAATTATTTAAAGAGAATTTGTGGCGGAACAAAAAGAATGGGAAAAATGATCGATGATATTTTGATTCTTTCCCGGGTCACCCGTAAAGAATTGTATCGGAAAAAAATCAACCTTTCTCAAATAACTGCTGAAGTGGAGAAAAATCTTAGAGAAGAATATACAGACCATCAGGTGGAATTCGTTGTTGATAAGCAATTGACTGCCTATGGTGATGAAGAATTAATGAAAATATTATTGAACCACTTGTTGAGTAATGCCTGGAAATTTACTCAAAAAGTGGATCATCCACGTGTTGAATTTACGGGTGAGTTATCTGAGGGAAATATGATTTATACGGTAAAGGATAATGGTGTCGGGTTTGATATGCAGTATGCCGAGAAATTATTTTTACCCTTCAGGAGATTACACAGCGTTAAGGAATTTGAAGGCGTGGGTGTTGGTTTAGCGGCGGTAAAACGCATTGTATTACGACACGGAGGGAAAGTCTGGGGAAAAGGGAAGGTTGATGACGGTGCCGTGTTTTGCTTCACGCTGGGAGAATCTTCGCCAGAGCAACAGAATTCGGGTAAGAAAATTTCACTGGATAGCGATATCGTAGATATAGACGATGTAAGTTGACCCGATAAATACACTCACCGATCAAGTGTTACAACACTGTAGGTATGTTTTATTGAATATACCCGTAGCGTTTGGGATTTAGGTTTAAGTGTGCGTCATATTTTCTCCATGGCAAGGCGAAATGACGCGGAATAGTCGTTCTATTGCAAGGAATTTCAACACAGCCATGGGGTAAATAGGGCGTGCAATCAGGCCTAAATCCCAAACGCTACGGGTATAGTAAAAGAAAGCAGTTGCTATGGCGTTGTTGTGTTGTCTGGTGTTGTTAAAAAGCAGATTGCTTGTAGGGTTGGGGTATGCTGTGCATAGCATTAATTCGGTATTCTATTTTACGTTATCGGAATAGCCTTTGAATGTTGTGTTATAACGTTGTATTGGTTGGGTATATTAGAAAAGTCGTTATTTCAATATAATGGTTGTGGTTTTAGGGGGGGTGCAGGGGCTGGTATTTTACCATCCATGTACAGCTGGAAAATAACCCTGTATCGACTAGATTAGAGGGAGGGCTTTTGCTTTTTGGGCAGGAACGACGATAAGGCGAAAGACAAAAGGGGGGAAATGGATGTCGGATAAAGTTATTTTATTGGTTGAAGATAACCCGGACGATGAGGCTCTGACTCTGCGGGCCTTGAAAAAAAATAATATTCTTAACAAAGTAGTTGTGGCACACGATGGTGAAGAAGCGCTGGAATATCTGTTTGGTACGGGAAAATATGAAGGGCGTGATACCAATGTCCAGCCCCAGGTAATTTTATTAGACTTGCAGTTGCCAAAGATCAATGGACTTGAAGTGCTTAAACGTTTACGGGCAGATAAACGCACAATGTTGCAACCAGTGGTGATTCTCACTACTTCCAGCGAAGAGATGGATATTATTGCCAGTTATGAAAACGGGGCCAATAGCTATACCCGTAAGCCGGTGGATTTCAATCAATTCATTGAAGCGGTAAAGCAGCTTGGTTTGTATTGGCTGGTATTGAATGAAGCACCGGTAAAGCGAGGGGGAAATTGAGTATGACTGTATCACTGCGAGTTCTCCTTGTTGAAGATTCTGAAAATGATGCCATGTTACTCAAACGAGAGTTACAGCGGGCAGAATATGAGCCGATTGTGCTACGGGTCGATAGTGGTGAGTCAATGCTGCTAGCCTTGCAAAATCAAAATTGGGATATCGTTGTCACTGATCATAATATTCCCGGTTTTAGTTCTGAAGAGGCCATTGAGATCGCGCTGAAATGTAAACCGGATATTCCCATCATTATTGTTTCCGGCAGCATCGGTGAAGACATTGCTGTGGCGGCAATGAAAATGGGCGCACACGATTATATTATGAAGGACAACCTTAAGCGCCTTGTGCCCGCCATTGAACGGGAATTGCGCGAAGCGGAAATGCGGCGCTCCCATCGGCTTGCGGAAGCAACGATTCATCATCTTGCCTATCATGATCAGTTGACCGGCTTGGTTAATCGTAATGAATTTGACCGACATCTCAACAATGCCCTGGATTCCGCCAAGTGCAATAATATTTCGCACGTATTACTGTATCTGGACCTGGACCAATTCAAAGTGATCAATGATACTTGCGGCCATCAGGCAGGCGATGAATTATTAAGTCAGTTGGCATTGTTGTTGCGGGAAGAGGTGCGTGGCAATGATATTTTGGCACGCCTGGGCGGTGATGAATTCGGTTTGTTACTGGAAAACTGTCCATTGGATAAGGCAAAAGTGATTGCCGAAGACCTGCGGGAACTGGTCAGTGATTTTCGCTTTGTCTGGCGCGATAAAAGTTTCAGCATTGGTGTCAGTATCGGCATGGCTAAAATCACCAAGGATGCACAAGGCGCTGATGAAGTGCTGGGTGCCGCTGACATAGCCTGCTATGCGGCGAAAGACATGGGACGTGATCGGGTACATGTGTACAAGGATGATGACTCAGAATTGTTGCGGCGGCAAACTGAAATGCAATGGGTTTCCCGTATAAAGGATGCGCTGGAGGAGGGTCGGTTTGTATTGCATCAGCAACAAATACGTTCGCTCAGTCGCCTTAATGGTACGGTTCAGTGCGCTGAGTTTTTGGTGCGCATGCTGGATGAACAAGACAATATTATTATGCCGGGTGCCTTTATTCCGGCCGCGGAACGTTACGGTATCATGCCTTTGCTGGATCGTTGGGTGGTGCGCTCCACTATCGCCTATTTGGCCGAAAATTTGTCAGAAAATGAAAAAAATGGCAGTACATTTTTTATCAACCTTTCGGGCAGTTCACTCAGTGATAACGATTTTTCGGCCTATATCCGGCAACAAATTACATACTATGATGTCCCGTCCGAGTTATTGTGTTTTGAAATTACCGAAACAGCAGCGATATCGAACTTGAGCGAGGCAGTTAAATTTATAAATGAAATACGCAGTTTTGGTTGCCAGTTCGCTTTGGATGATTTTGGTTCCGGCCTGAGTTCTTTTTCCTATCTTAAAACACTGCCCGTAGACTATTTGAAGATAGATGGCTCATTTGTACGTGATCTTGAAGTTGACCCAATGAATTTCGCTATTGTGCAGGCAATCAACGAAATTGGTCACGTTGCTGGTTTACACACCATCGCAGAGTTTGTTGAAAATGAAAAAACATTAGAAAGCCTGCGTGGTATTGGTGTTGATTTTGTACAAGGTTATTGCATTGGGCGTCCACAGGCTATGCGAGAGAGGGCTTCTGTTTAATCTAACACATCAGTAGATTCACTGATGTGTTTAACCCGGTAGTATGGCAGGCCGTAGGGGAGCAACAGGGTAGGAGGCAGATGCTCTTTTACTGCGAGAAGGGAGTTGACGCAACAAACTGCTCGCAATACTGTTCAAATCAGTTGCGATTTCCTCATCTTTTGTTTCGATGTTTTTTACATCATCAATATGATTGTTGCTGTGTAATAAATAACCACCACATTCCAGTTTTAATGAGAGCAAAACCTGAGCGTTTTTGCATAAAAAACTAAAAAACCGTTTGGCTGTCGCTTTGGTTTGTGCGCCGAGTATGATGACGTAAATGGTAAATTCAGTGTTCAGTGAGGCTATAAATGCCAATTGCTCATAGGCAATACGTACACCGCTTAATGAGGCCTGCGCGGCGATGAGCAAATAATCACTTTTCAGTGCCAATGTGGTTGATGGTGATGATGCCGGGATCAAACAATAATCAGGCAGGTTGATTGCTTCGTCATTTTTGTGAGTGGTTAATGTGGGCGTTATGTTGTTTGCCAGTGCAGACAAATGATTGGAAACCGCCAGACGGTTCTCAATTTTTAACACCATACTGCTGCTATTTTGGCAATTAAAGGCATGATTCAATTCGTATACAATATAGTCATCATTTTTTGAACCCAGCAATACTGGAATGATGGCGGTATTTTCCCAGATTGGCAGATGCTCGTTAGTATCGCTGAGAAAATAATGACTGATTTGGGCAAGACTGTGTTTTGAAAATGTGCTGCTACTTTCAGTGCGCACATTGTTAAGGATTGTTTTTGACATAGTGTAAATCCATTATGTTATTGCTTGATTTGTTGGTGATGCCAATCAACGTATTTGTATAGTATGTCCACCGCTTACTCGTTCTGAATATGGGGTTATGTACAGCTAATGGGTTAAATGTTTGGTCCGGGTTGCGAGTACATCAACCCGTTAATATTGCCGGGTTCAGCGTTACAGTGGCATTCCGCCCCGGTATTATAGCTCTTGCCAGAGGAGTAACCATTGCTTGAGGTTATGAGATTATCGATTACTGATTGACGGCTGTATTTTGATAGATATTTTCCGGTAAGGTAAAAAGTTCTTTTTGCTCCGGTTCTACGACGCCACGGCTTATGGCTGCCTCGCGTTCCAGTTCTGCTACGGAATAAATCCATTCCTGCCCCGTGAGTGCCTCGAAGGCGGTTTCCTGGTGTAGGACCAGAATCATGTCACCCGTGGCAACAAGGGAGAGCTCGGTGAGTGGTATGTTGCAAGAAGGCAGAAAATCAGTCAGAGAAGTAATGCTTTTGCGGATGCGTTGCACCGAAACGCCTGCGTCAATCAGTTTCCGAGCAGTTTTGAGTGTCAATAAATTGGCAAAAGAATAACGCGCATGTCCACCAGCGGTATGCTGTGTGGGAATGATCAAGCCAGTTTTCCGCCAATAACTGAGCTGGCGTTGGCTGAGCCCAGTGATGTGTATCACCTGCTGACAGGTATAACCTGTTTCGCTCATTCCTATCCTCCGTTCCTTAGTGGATGCAATTTTGTGATGACTGACCTTGCAGGTGTTCGCCATCAACAATATGTACTTGATATCAGTAAAGATTCAGTGCAGTGTGGTTGCTGATTAAAGAATGTCAAGGAAAAGCAGACAAAAAATATCATTTTTGTTCATTTTGATATTACGTGTATTCCGTCGCGATAAAAGGCCATAGCCCTAATCTTGAATAAGGAATAAGGAATCAATAAATATTATTTTTTAAAATAATGATGGGCTGTTAATGTGTGTTCCACATGCCCCCTACATGTACTGCTACTTAAGAGCTGACAAAAAACCGCAACGCCCCCATCGTTGCGGTTTTTTGTTTTTACTTGTCTTTGTTTAGGAGCGCACATGTAATAATTTACTTGTTTTGCATCCCGAACCCAGCCCGTCTTTGTCCGCTTTTAAATCGCAAAAGCTCGAAATATACCTGTGGCGTTTGAGTGTACGTCATATCTTCTTCATGGCGAGGCGAAATGACGCGTAAAATAGTTGATCTATTGCAAGGACAACAACGCGGCCATGGAGAGGAAACAGGGCGTGCAATTAGGTCTAAGTCTCAATCACTATGGGCACATAACGACTATTATTCCTGCACTTTTGTTCAACCTAACACATCAGTTGAGCCTACTGCGAACGTCTAATACACTCAATCTCAATGACTTTTTCGAACATTTTGAACTCACCGTATGGGTGATACGCTTTCATTCAAAATAACCGAAAAAGTCATTGATCTTGAGCACCTTAGCCGCTCTCGCGACGGCTCAACTGATGTGTTAGGTTCAACCGGAACGGGCGAATACGCATTAAGTTTGAGCACCAAACGGGGAAGTTATAACGTGCTTGCTCCTTACTGAATTTTGTATACGCAATTTATGAAATTGCGATGCTTGACCGTATACCTAATTAAAATGCTCAAAAAAGCTTTGAACATTTTCGTGAGGCAGGTAGTATAGTCACATACCCCGGATTAGGGAGGGGGGGAAAGTGTTTGCCCTGACGGGTTCAGGGCATACGCTTTTTTTAGTACACGGCTGAGATGATCCTTCAGTTCATCACCTTAATAGTCTCTTTTTCTATGTATTACCTTTCAAAGTTTTCTGGTGTTTTTGCCGATTGATTTGTACGGGCTGTGTGTATCTGTTTTATGACTAGATGCTCTCTGGCTTTCCAGAATTGATCCGCTGGGTTACCGTATCGTTACGGGAATGTACAGTATTACCCTGCACGGACGATGTTGATTGCGAGTGGAAATAATTGAAAGCAAACGACATATAACAATCTGGGAATCCGCCAAACAATGATCTCAACCAGTACAGACGATATCCTGAAGTCAGCTTATGCACTGCTCGACAGCGCCGTGTTGTCGTACAAAGGTGAGCCAACGGGCACCGCTGCTGCGTTGGATGACCGCGTTGCTGCACCAAATTACGAAGAATGTTTTGTACGTGATTTTGTGCCCAGTGCGTTGGTGTTCTTATGTGATGGCAAACCTGAAATTGTACGTAATTTCCTGAAAATGGTTGTCAGTCTGCGCCACCAACAATCCGTTATGGAGGGGCATGAACGTGCGCTGGGCCTGATGCCTGCCAGTTTTCGCGTGCCGGGTGAACAGGATAAGGATGGTACACCCACTGCTGATTTTGGCGAATTGGCTATTGGTCGGGTGGCACCCGTGGACTCGGCGATGTGGTGGGTGATCCTGCTGCGCAGCTATGTGTTGGTCACAGGTGATGTCGCGCTGGCCCACAGCAAAGAATTCCAGGAAAGTATGCGTTTTACCCTGGATTTGTATTTGAAGGAAAGCTTTGAAACCTCGCCTGCCATGCTGGTGCCGGATGCCTCGTTTATGATTGACCGGCGTATGGGGGTATACGGCCATCCACTGGAAATTCAAGCACTGCTATATGGCATGTTAAGTACCGCGCAGGAATTATTACTACCCACACCGGAAAATGAACGTTTGCTGTCTAACAGTAAAAAGCGCATGCAAACCCTGCGTTCTTATGTGCGCATTTATTATTGGCTGGATTCCCAGCGCCTGAATGAAATTCACCGTTTTCGATCTGAAGAATTTGGTGAAGATGCAGCCAATCACCTGAATATTTACCCCGAAACCATTCCGCCCTGGATGGACGGCTGGCTACCGCCAAACAGCGGTTACCTGGTGGGAAATCTGGGTGTAGGTCGTATGGATTTTCGGTTGTTCTCATTCGGTAACCTGCTGGCGATCATGTTTGGTCTGATTACCGACAAGCAGGCCGAAAAAATTATGAATTTATATGAGGCACGCTGGAGTGAACTGGTGGGTGAAATGCCATTAAAAATTGTTTATCCAGCCCTGGATGGCGACAAATGGCGTTACACCACAGGAAGTGATCCCAAAAATGTCCCCTGGTCATATCACAATGGTGGCAGTTGGCCGTGTTTGATCTGGGCATTTGTGGGTGCCGCAGTGCGTACCGGGCGGCATGATCTTGCGCGAAAAGTGATGGCGCAATCCATGGCAAAATTATGCCATGATCAATGGCCGGAATATTATGATGGAAAGAACGGAAGTCTGATCGGGCGGCGTTCCAATCTGAAACAAACCTGGTCAGCCAGTGCAGTGATTTTGGGCCACCAATTCCTGGAAGATCCGGATGCCCTGGCGGTGTTTGAGTCCATTAATTTCTGAGACGGACAACAACAAAAAGAAACTATCGTGTCATCATCTATCAAACTAGATCAGCTTAATTTCCCCAAGGCATCCCCCCAGGCAGCCAAAGTGCTCGCATACTTGTCCAATGAAGACCCGGACATGAATGAAGTGAATAACATCATAATGCAAGACCCGGTGCTCGCAGGCACTTTGCTGCGTTATGCCAATTCGCCGCTGTATCGACGTGGTGGTGAAATCAGTAATGTACCTGCAGCAACGCGGATGATCGGTATAAAAAATGTGCGTAGTGCCGTGGTTATGACTACCCTGCGTGCGACCTGTCCCACAGAAAGTGAGCTTACAAAAACCATTTTGCAGCACTCGCTGGGTATCGCCACACTGTGCAAACTGATCGCCAAAAAAAGCTGTCCGGCGGTGGCAGATGATCTGGAATTACTGGGGCTCATTCATGACATTGGCATGGTGGTACTGGCATGTAATGTTGAAGATGAATACCGGGCCTTGCTGATACGCGCCCGGACAGAAAATATTGCTGTGGACATATTGGAAAAAATGGAATTTGGTTTTACGCATGACCAGATTGCTGTCAGAGCCCTGCATGAATTTCGATTGCCAAAACGCCATGAAAACGTATTGACCCATTTTCATCAGCCCGCTGATGAAAATGAACCAGACGATGAATTAAAAAAAGAGCGTGCCGTGTTGGTGTTGGCGCATCAGCTGTTGTTTGACATGCGTGGTGGTGATGCCTGCACCGAAACACTTTTTGAATCAACTGACGAGCTTATGCATACTTTGAATCTTGATGAAACTGCGTTGGGAGTTGTTCGTGAACAGGCCCAGGCGCATTTTTCTGATTTTACGGGATAATCCCGAGAACATTTTTCTTTTTTCACTCCTTTCTGTTTTGGTATTTCCTGATTATGGCTTTAATTAAATTCGATGATGTTTCCCTGGCTTTTGGGCATGTTGCCCTGCTCGACAAGGTTGCCTTGCAAATCGACCCCGGTGAGCGGGTTTGTCTGCTAGGTCGCAATGGCACCGGTAAATCGACATTAATGCAGATTTTACGGGGCGCAGTCAGCCCGGATGACGGCAGTGTATGGCGTCAGCAAAATGTCCGCATTGCCTGGCTCGCGCAGGAAGTGCCCGAAGATCAAACGCAATCTGTGTTTGATGTGATTACTGCCGGGCTGGAAGGTGTAGGTAGCTTGCTGGCGGAATATCATCATGTGGTGCTGTCCCTGGAAAAAGACGCCTCACCGGCCGTACTGGAACGTCTTGCAGAATTACAAAGCAAACTGGAAGCCGAAGATGGCTGGCGTCTGGAGCAAAAAGTCGAAGACGTGATATCACGACTGGAATTGCCTGCGGATAAATTACTGTCAGAATTATCCGGCGGACTTAAACGTCGTGTGATGCTGGCGCAAGCCCTGGTGACCGAGCCGGACCTGTTGTTGCTGGACGAGCCCACCAACCATCTTGATCTAGCCGGTATTCAATGGCTGGAAGATTTTCTGCTGAGCTGGAATGGCAGCGTGTTGTTTATTACCCATGACCGTGCCTTCCTGCAAAAACTGGCTACACGTATTGTCGAGCTGGATCGCGGCAATCTTACTTCCTGGCCCGGTGATTACAAAAACTACCTGCAAAAGAAAGAAGAAGCACTGGCCATTGAAGCCGACCACAATGCCAAATTTGACAAACGTCTGGCGCAGGAAGAAGTGTGGATACGCCAAGGCATCAAGGCGCGCCGTACCCGCAACGAAGGCCGGGTGAGAGCGTTGCAAGCCATGCGTCGTGAATATGGCGACCGACGCAAAGTGCAAGGTAAAGTCAGCCTTAACCTCGAAAATGCCGAACGCTCCGGCAAGCTGGTAGTGGAAGTGGAAAATGCCAGCGTGGGTTACGATGGCACGACCATCGTACGTGATTTTTCCACACGCATTCAGCGTGGTGATCGCATTGGTATTATCGGCCCCAATGGCGCGGGTAAAACCACATTACTGAAATTATTGCTGGGGGAACTGGAGCCGACACAGGGCACAGTGCAGCTTGGCACCAAACTGGAAATCGCTTATTTTGATCAACAGCGCGCCGTGCTGGACCCGAAAAAAACGGTCATGGACAACCTCAACTCCGGCAGTGATACGGTCATCATCAATGGCCGTGAAAAACACATCATCAGTTATTTACAGGACTTTCTGTTTCCGCCACAGCGAATACGTTCACCGGTATCATCGCTCTCCGGGGGAGAGCGTAATCGCCTATTACTGGCACGTCTGTTTACGCAACCCGCCAACCTGCTGGTTATGGATGAACCGACCAACGATCTCGATGTGGAAACCCTGGAATTACTGGAAGAGCTGTTAAGCGAATACAAGGGAACACTATTGCTGGTTAGTCATGATCGTGCCTTTCTCGACAACGTAGTGACCCGCACCCTGGTCTTTGAAGGGCAGGGTACAGTGAATGATTATGTGGGTGGGTACGATGACTGGTTACGCCAGCGACAACAACCCGGTTCACAGGTTGCGGCTAAAAAAAATAAAACCAAAGCAGAGAGACCCGGATCAGAAGAAGTCAGCACAGAACAAAAACCGGCGACAGTCAAAGTAAAAAAACTCAGCTACAAGGTACAGCGGGAACTGGATGGTCTGCCAGCACGCCTTGAATTACTGGAGACAGAGCAAAACAGTTTGCAGGCACAGATTGCAGCACCCGAATTTTATCAGCAGGATAAAGACGAAGTTGCCAAAACACTGGCAA
>WFQM01000082.1 GCA_015487095.1 Gammaproteobacteria bacterium
CAGTAGTTAATAATAAAAACGATGATAAGTGGCTACGCTGTAGGTATGAAACTGGAATAGTTATGCACATTGAAAATCAAGGGCAAAACATTGTTAATGTAGGTCACCTTAGGTATTGGAAAGGTGACAAAAAGAAAGTGAAAATAGTTACTAGCAGTGTCAATATTGAATCATTAAGCAATGAAGCCATCACTATATAATGCCACAAAAGGCACGAAACTTTTCGGTCTGGTGAACTGGGCGTTATATTTAAAAACAAAAAAAGGAGGATCGCTGTGGGAAGGGGTTTATGCAGAGCTTTCATTTAATGGGTGTCTTATTTTCTTCTTTCTTATTTTCCTCTCTTACGCCGCACAGCTTGGTCGCTAGATGCCAGAAATAATTAGATCGATGGCATCAATAAATTCAGATCTATAGTCTGAAATATTTGTGACTTTGGTGCCTAATAAAGCTCTCTCTATACCGGCCATTTGTTGGGTGAGAGCTGCATATTTGGTACCGTCAATTTCTATAATTGGGCAAAGTTTTGTTATAGCCTGTTCTTTAACTATTGAATACTTGCCAAGAGGAATAACGATTGTTGTACGAAGCTGCTCTAATAAATCAGATTGAATGTCGAGTAAAAGGGGGAAGGTTTTTTTAGTTCCAGAATTTTTATTTTTATAAACGGTAAATTGGCTCATTAGAAACTCCTAATGCCGTCACTAAAAACACCTTCATTCTCAACAAAATCGTTATAAGCTTGAATAGCTTCAGCATTTTCCTGAAGCCATTGTTCTCTTTGCTTAATTTTTAGTTGCTTGGCTAGCTCGTTTTCAAGTGTGGCTGAAAGATTAATATTCATTTCACGCGCTTTTGAAAGTAGGTCACTGTTTATAGAGAGGTTTGTTGGTTTTTTGGGGGCATGAATATCGAAAGTTTTCATAATCACAACTCTTGAAAATGATGATGCGCATAGTGTATGCGCATTTTAAATAAAGGTCAATAATGGGCATCTAATTGGATAGCCGGGAGTTTTTTCTCCCAGCCTCCTTCGCAGCACCCTGCATGCGCCTCCCGGTGTCAGGAATATTAAGGGAGGGAGTTAAGGATCGCTCGAACAATAACTGTGGCTTTTTGGTTGGGTAAAGAGTGATACTGTTTGAAAGGGCTGATGTTCTTCCCTTGACCTTTTGGTGGAACCGCTACGCTTGTTCCACCCTACGGCTTTACTTTGTGTTTGAGGAGACGGAGCAAACAAACCACTACCCTGATTCTGACCCGGACTATGAATACGCCAACGTCAGTGATGTACGCAAGTAGGGTGGAACAAGCGTAGCGGTTCCACCAGAGTCTTGTGCATGCCCAAAAAAACCGAACCGGCTCACCAATGAGACAGTTATTGTTCGAGCGACCCTAAAAGAAAAATTCACCATTGCGGCGTCAAACGCCAACTGGCGTGGAACACCGCTAAATCGGTGCATGCCCGTGATGGCTGAGTCAAAGTCTAACCCTAACTCTTTATTATGCCCTGCCAGGCAGACACTTTCATGGTGTGGGAGGAGGGATGTCATGAGGCATGAGGCATCCTCCTATCCCGATTGGCTGTAAAATAACGCCTTGACGTTACAACGCTATAGCGCTACTTTTGCCTGAGCGAGGTATAGTAATATGAGCAAATTGTCAAAAAGATCAACGGTTTACTTTGAGGCTGATGTCCATCAGGCATTAAGAATCAAGGCAGCGATAACCCACCAATCAGTTTCTGAAGTAGTAAATGAGGCGGTACGCCTTGTGCTGCGAGAAGACCAGGAAGACCTGAGCGCTTTTTCAGAAAGAGCGCAAGAAACAACATTAAGCTATGAGGAGCTGTTAGAAGATTTAAAATCACATGGCAAATTATAGTCTGGCGTTTAAAAAATCAGTTGCTAAAGATCTTCGAAATATTCCGAATAAAGATGTTAAACGCATATTAAAATGTATTGAGCTTCTTTGTGAAAATCCAAGAGCTGATGGTTGCATTAAACTTTCGGGGCAAGACCGATACAGAGTAAGACAAGGCGTATACCGCATCGTTTATGAGATTCAGGATGCAGAGCTTATTATTCTTGTAGTTAAAGTTGCACACCGTAGTGTTGTTTATAAAAACAGCTAATCGGGTAAAGGGGACAGGCAGCGATTAAAATGTGGTCTGCCCTCTATTTCCCTCGTTTTTTTCAACACTGAATTCATACTGTCAAATATTTCTTGATCAGTTCTTTGGAAAGTTCATCCACCTGACCTTTGGCCACCGGGCGTCCCCGGTCAAGAATACAAAATTGATCCGCTACTTTTTTCACAAAGGGCAGTTTTTGTTCCACCAGTAAAACCGTCATGCCCATTTCACGATTGAGTTTGCCAATAATGTCACCGATTTCTGCCACGATATTAGGTTGAATACCTTCCGTTGGTTCATCCAGAATCAACAATTTGGGATCGATGACCAGGGCGCGTCCCACGGCCAGTTGTTGCTGTTGGCCACCGGACAAATCACCACCACGACGTTGGTGCATTTCTTTTAACACCGGAAACAGTTCATAAATAAATGCCGGTATTTTGCGTGCCCGGTCCGGGCGGGCGGGTAAACCGATTTGCAGATTTTCTTCCACGGTCAGCATGGGGAAAATCTGCCGACCCTGAGGCACATAACCAATGCCAAGTTTTGCCCGGTGTTCCATGGGCAGGGTGTGCAGTGCCATGTCGCGGTAGATAATTTCACCGGAATCTAATGGCAGGGCTCCCATAATGCAATTGAGCAGGGTGGTTTTGCCCACGCCGTTTCGCCCCATCAAACAAGTGCATTTGCCTTCGCGGACATCCAGTTCAATATCCCACAAGGTATGGCTTTGCCCATAAAACTGGTTGAGGCCGCGAATGCTTAACATGTTTGTATCACTCACCGAGATATACCTCCACAACCCGTGGATCAGACTGTACCTCGGCCATGCTGCCTTCGGCCAGCACACTGCCTTGATGCAATACGGTGACTTTGCGTGCAATGGAGCGTACAAAGTCCATGTCATGTTCTACCACTACCACGGAATGTTTTCCTGCCAGTGAGGTGAGCAGTTCTGCGGTGCGTTCCATTTCCTGATGAGTCATGCCCGCCACGGGCTCATCTACCAGCAATAGCGCCGGTTTTTGCATTAATAACATACCGATTTCCAGCCACTGTTTTTGTCCGTGTGAAAGTTTTCCCGCCGGGTCATGTATCAGTGCGTTCAGGCCGATGATGGTCAGCACCTCATCGATATGCTCACGCTGTTCACCATTGAGACGGGCCACCAGTAATGGCCAGACACGTTTGTCCTGTGACATGGCCAGTTCAAGATTCTGAAACACGCTCAGGTTTTCAAACACGGTGGGCTTTTGAAATTTACGCCCGATACCGGCCTCGGCAATTTCCGGTTCATCCATTTCCAGTAAATTCAGGCGCTGACCAAACCAGGCTTGACCGGTATCCGGGCGGGTTTTGCCGGTGATGATATCCATCATCGTGGATTTTCCCGCACCGTTGGGCCCGATAATACAGCGCAGCTCGCCGGTTTCGATGTACAGGTTAAGATCGTTAATGGCCTTGAAACCATCAAA
>WFQM01000083.1 GCA_015487095.1 Gammaproteobacteria bacterium
GTACAACTGTTATCCGGCCCTTCGCTGGATGCGAAGCGGCATACAAAACTGTGGCCGGTACTGTCGCGCCATGAAGCACTTATTCGCTCACGCCTCGCCGAGTTGTTTCTGGAGCTGGTGCTGGATCGTGATATGCAAGTGGCCTTTACCCGTCAGGCAGACACGGGGGATCTGGAAACGCCCACACTATTGCGTCGTACCAATCTGACGTTTATTGATTCAGTGTTAATGCTTTACCTCCGTCAGCAATTGACCGAAGCAGAAACACAAGGATTACGTGCGGTAGTGTCTGCCACGGATATGCGCGAGCAACTGGGGCTTTACGAGCAAAGCATCAACACGGACCGGGCCGGGTTCGACAAGCGGGTTAATGCCGCCATTGAGAAAGCCAAAAAGAACAGCATTCTCAGCCGGATAAAAGACAGCGATGAGCGTTATGAAGTGGCGCCGACATTGAAGCTGTTATTCAGTGCCGAACAAATTGGTTCGCTGCTTCGCCAATACCGGTCTTTGTTAAAAGAAGATGTTCCGTCGGACGAAGGCCACGACAATGCCTAATGCCGAAGAATTTACACGGGATATGTTGTTGACCGAGCAATACCGCATGCGCCGGTTGCAGGTTTTTAACTGGGGCACTTTTTCCGGACTGCATGATATCCCCGTTGCCGCAGACGGTTTTCTGATTGTCGGACGTTCAGGGTCGGGCAAGTCCACATTGCTGGACGCACTCTCCGCCTTGCTGGTGCCACCGCCCTGGCTAGGTTTCAATGCCGCCGCGAGAGAGGGAGACCGTGGCCGTTATGACCGCAACCTAGTCTCCTATATTCGCGGTGCCTGGGCAGACCAGAAGGATGTGGACTCCGGCCAGATAGCCACCCAGTTCCTGCGGGCCGACAGCACCTGGTCGGCACTGATGGTGGAGTATGCCAATCAGGCAGGGCAGGTGGTGAGCCTGATTCAGTTGTACTGGTTACGCGGTACCACAACCCGCAGCGCCGATGTCAAACGCCATTACATGCTGGCGGAACGGCCTTTTGATGTTATGCAGGAACTGGCGGATTTCAAACTCGATATCCGCAAACTGAAGCAGCAACTGGACGACGTTTACCACAACGATAAATTCAGACCCTATAGCGAACGCTTTCGTCGCCTGCTGGGTATTGACAGCGAAATGGCCCTGAAGCTGTTGCACAAAACCCAGTCCGCAAAAAATCTGGGTGACCTGAATCACTTTCTGCGTGAATTCATGTTAGACAAACCGGAGACCTTTGCGGTCGCCGAACGTCTGGTCGAGGAATTTGATGAGCTGGATGCTGCCCATCAGTCTGTGGTGATTGCGCGCGAGCAAGTTGAAACCCTGCAACCCGCGCGCGAAAAACATCAGCGATTAACGGAAGTCTTACAGGAAGGTAATCAGCTCGATGAATTGATTGCCGGCGTGGATGCCTATCGGGATGAACGCAAGGCCGTGTTGCTGGAGGAGGAACTCTCCCGATTACGCACAGAAGACCAGAGCCTTGAAGGACAGGAACAACGTCAAGGCGAAAATCTGGAAAACCTCAAGACGCAGCTGGCGAACCTGGAAAGGGATCACCGGGAGCAGGGCGGCGGGCGCATCGAACAAATCGAACAGGAAAAACGCCAGAGTGAGCAACAGCGTGATGAACGACTGGCGAAACGTACTCAGGCAGAACAAGCCTGTAAACAACTGGGCTGGGTCTTGCCTGATTCACCACAGGCCTATGCCGAACTGGCGGGACGCGCACGAGACTATGTTGACAGCTGGCAGAAAAAAAGCGAAGCACTGCGTGATCGCCAATTTCAGCTTCTGCAACAGAAAAAAGACACCGAAACCGAATTTGTTGAAGTACGAAAAGAAATCGACGCCATGCAGCGTCAACCCTCCAATATTCCTGCCCACATGCTGGAGTTACGTGTACGACTGACCGATGCACTGGGACTGCTGGATGAAGACCTGCCTTTTGTGGGAGAACTGATTGAAGTGCGTGAGGAGGACGTGCTCTGGAGCGGAGCCATCGAGCGGGTGCTGCATGGTTTTGCACTGTCGTTACTGGTGGATGAACGTCACTACGCCGCCGTCACCACTTATGTGAATGATACCCGACTGAAGCAACGACTTGTTTATCATCGCCTCACGGCAAAAAGTCACACACGTTCTGCAACCATCCACAATAATTCCCTGATCTACAAACTGCAATTGAAAGAAACGGCGTGCCGTGCCTGGCTGGATGCAGAACTCAAAGCCCGATTCAATTATGCCTGCGTCGAAAGCCTGCATGCTTTTCGCGACAGTGAACGGGCCATTACCCGCGAAGGGCAAATCAAACATGGCAAATCCCGCCATGAAAAAGATGACCGTCGCGCTATCGAAGATCGTCGTCACTGGGTGTTGGGTTTTGATAACCGGGAAAAACTGGATTTGTTCCAAAACCGTGCCCAGCACCTTGCGGATGAAATCAGTCAGTTCGACCAACAGATAACGCAGCTCAAAAATGAGGAAACACAACACAGCAATCATTTTAAAGCCTGTCACACACTGGCCAACCTGCGCTGGCAGGAACTTGATGTTGCGCCACTGCTGGTGCGTATTCATGAACTGGATAAAGCACTGAAAGAACTGCGTCAGGGCAATTCAACATTACAAAAACTGGGCGAGAAGATTGAAAAACAAAAACAGAAAATAATCTCGGCAGACAATACCTGGAGCACTATCAAGGCCAAACGGATCAATATTAAAAATCAACTTCACCAACATCAGGAAGAGCTGAACGAATTACAAATATTGATCAAAACACTGACATTAACACCTTTTCAAAGCGAAGGGCTGGAAGCCCGGTTCTCAGCATTGGAACAAACCTTGACGTTAAAAAATCTGGAACAACAGCGAACCCGGGTGGAGCGCAACCTCAATGGAGAAAGACGGACTTTACAGGAAGAAGCCAATAGTCTGGAAAAAAACATTGAACGTGTTTTTGCCAGTTTTAAAAATACCTGGCCCCAGGATGGCGCGGATATGGATGCCAGTCTGGCCTCTGCCCCGGAATTTCTCGCCAAACTACAGCGACTGGAACACGATGGATTACCCGCCTTCGAACAACGTTTTTTTGAAATGCTGCAAGAACAAAGCACAGAAAATCTGGCTGCATTGAACACGCACTTGCGACAGGCCCGCAAGGATATTCGTGACCGCATGGAATTAGTGAATGAAAGCCTGTCCGGCGCAGATTTCAGCCCCGGAACGCATTTGCAAATTGTCGTGAATGACCGGCAACTGGACAGTGTGACGGATTTTCAACGACAGATTCAGCAAGTGCTCGACAATGCCTGGGGTACCGATCGCGCATTGGCCGAAGAACGGTTTGCGGTAATGCGCAGTCTGGTGAATCAGCTGAGTGGGCAGGACAGCGAACAACAACGCTGGCGTGAACAGGTGCTGGACGTACGCCAGCATGTCGATTTTGTGGGCTACGAATATGACGCAGAGGGCGATGAAGTTGAAGTGTACCGATCCGGGGCAGGCAAGTCCGGTGGTCAACGGGAAAAACTGGCCACCACCTGTCTGGCAGCGGCATTACGTTATCAACTGGGGGGCAGCGATGGCGGCTTGCCCATGTACGCGCCGGTGGTGCTGGATGAAGCTTTCGGCAAAGCCGACAATGAATTTACCGAACTGGCGATGAAAATTTTTACCAACTTTGGTTTTCAAATGATTGTTGCGACACCATTGAAATCCGTGATGACACTGGAGCCTTTTATTGGTGGAGCCTGTTTTGTGGATATCGCAGAACGTAAACGATCCGCAACATTGCAGATTGAATACGATCAACAGGCACGAAAGCTGGGCTTGCCGGACACTTTGCGGGACAGCACTTTACGAGACAACTCTTTACGAGACAGTAAGGCCCATGGCGAAAACCTTTCTGCTTGATGCCGAAGGTGTCAGCACCCGGATACGCAGGCAATACCGGAATCAACACCGGGACTGGCTCGCAGGCAATGGTCACTGGCCGTTATCCATTCCGCTGGGCATACCCAGTGAACAACAGGCCGAACGTGATTTATCCGCCGTCAAAAAATGGGTTGCAGCCTGGCAAAACTGGCAAGGCATTGGAGAGCTTGTATGGGCCACGCGCCGCTGGCGTAAACTGGGACAGCAAGACCTGCCCGAAAAACTGCTTTTACAGACACCGGATCAGGCCGCAAGCTGGATTGGTGAAAAGACGCGCTGGCAGACCGCACATAACCGCTATTGTGCGTTCGTTGAACGTTGGCCCGTACTCGTAAGTAACCTGTCCCGCTATTTTCCGGTTCTGGCAGATGCGCCGGACAGTGATATTCAAAAACTGATCGCCGTCCTGTCCTGGTTACAGGCCAACCCGGCCAGCCAGCTTTATATTCGTCAGTTACCCATCGAAGGCGTAGACACCAAATGGCTGGGCAACCATAAAAAACTCATCAGTGAATTACTGGCCTGCCTGCATGCGCTGGAAAGTGAACCCGGTGATTTTTATGCCATAACAGGCATTCGCCGTGAACCCTCACGAATCAGGATGCGAATACTGGACGACAGCCTACGCAAACTATGTGGTGGACTGGGAGACATTACTGCACCGGTTGATGAGCTGAAAAACCTGAATCTTCCCGTTAAACGAATCTATATTGTCGAAAATATTCAGACAGGCCTGGCCTTTAATGATATTCCGGGAGCCGTTGTGATCATGGGACTTGGTTACAGTGTGGACTTGCTGGCGCAAATTCCTTGGGTGAAACAGAGCCAGGGTTTTTATTGGGGAGATATTGATACCCATGGCTTTGCCATTCTTGGCAGAGCGAAAGCCAGCCTGCCACACATTACGTCGATTCTTATGGATGAATATACCCTGTTAATGTACAAACATCTGTGGGTCCACGAAGATAAACCCGCTAAAGCCATCGATGTGAATTGCCTTACCGGTGATGAAAGGGAAATGTATAAAAAGTTACTGGAAAACAAATGGGGAAGTCAGATTCGACTTGAACAGGAGCGGTTATCCTGGGATTACGTCTGGCAATGTATTATGGGTTAACCCGGAGTTTTTGAGGTGCGCAGCGAGGAATACAGTGATAATAGGGAGAGTGTTTTCCAATGAAACCTGAGCATAGCGTGGCTTTGGTATCGCCTAACTCCTGGTTTATGGCGTAATGATGAATTTGAGATTTCAGACTTAATGGCCGCACAGAATTGTGTATGCTTGAAACAACCATGAGTACATGACATATCAACTACCGGGCTGATGCAATAAAATGATTGAAGTATTAAGAATCACCCTGCTTGTGATTGGTGCGATCCCTTTAATAATTTATCCTTTTATTGCAATAGCAAGCATCATGGGGATAGCCAGCACCTATTCTCTAAAAGTTCCTTTATATTACCGTGTAATGGGAAAATTTTTCCTTTGGGGAACTTTGATTTATCCGCTTGTTTACGGAGTTTTCCTCTATTGCTCTAATTTGTTTAAGCAAACCACTGGATTAATTTATGCGCTTGCATCATTGGTATTTTTGCTGATGCTTTGGATTAGTTCCCGGTTTATGAATGCTCCACCACGTTCTTCGCCTGCTGAGTGATAAAATGGTTAATTTCCGTGCAAAAAAATGACGTTGAGAAAAATAAGGGAAAGGGTCATTGCTTGACGTCATACTAAAATAAATTCACTATAAGCGCATGGCACATCAACTACGGTCAGAGTTTTTTCCTGGCTATTGCGTCGTTCGGTAAACATGCCATTAAAAAGAAGTCGCCGAGCTGTTTGCTGTATCCCCATCACGGATATCACATATTCCACAATTGATGGAGACTATTCAGTTGTCACGATTGCAACGAAAAGCAATGAAGTTGTGCAATATCAAGAAATGACCCCTTTTAACAAAGATATGGATATGTATTTCAATAATAAAAGCCTGCTGAAACCTCCGGTGAGTCGTGCGGCATATAGTGATAGAACTGCCTGGCTGATGGCTGAAATGGCGCGGCTCGCTTATTTTAAATTTGAAGGCAGTATTGATGTTGATGATATTGCAGCGACTTTGACTGAAAAATCCAACTCGGAATCCATTAAAAAAGTGCTGGAAAAATTGTTAAGTGACAAGCAGCAGTTAAGTGGTGATGCTGAAGCTGAGTTGAAAAGCTATCTGACTATTAGCGATTTTGTATTGTCATCTATGTTCAATGTCGATGGTACACAGGCCTTTCTTGCCACAAGCGAAAAATACCAGATGAATGTTTTATCGTTCAGGGGAACCGAAGCAGATATAAGAGATATTAAAGCTGATCTTAAGGCTACAACAATAGAGGTTGATGGATGCCAGATACACAGTGGGTTTTATCAGGCCTTTGGTAAGATCAAAGCCGATATTGAAACCGAGCTGGAAGGGTTACAGGATAATGGGTATCCGCTTTATGTAACCGGACATTCATTAGGAGGAGCATTGGCGTTGTGTGCCACCAAGTTTTTGGCATCCGACAGTCTGGGAGCCTGTTATACTTTTGGTAGCCCGCGAGTTGCGTCATCAAGTTTTGGTGACGATATCAAAACACCTATCTATCGTATTGTGAATGCTGCGGACCTTGTTCCCCGTGTACCCCCAGCCTATATACAGCACTTATTGATCAGTATATTTGAGGTTGCGCATATACCATTTGTGAGTGGGACTATTGTTAAGGTGCTGAAAAAAACAGTGGGTTATTGCCATCATGGCGACATGAGGTTTCTTACGGCCAGTAAAAATACTGACCACAGTGATCTACGACTTTTACAAAATCCGACTATCATAGATCGGGCAATACGACTTTTTAACCGACTGATACTGACATGGGGCAAGGCAGGAGCTACAGACCATTTTATTACAGCATACAGCAATAAATTGGCGGCATATGCGGTAATGCGTAACAAAAAATAGATCATTTTTTGTTCCTTCGCATCCTTTGCAGTTGCTATCTCTTGTTGTCGGTAATGGGCAACGCCTAAATTTCATGTGCCACAAGTCACCAAAGCCAGGCTCGTTGTTCATGGGCAAGCTCTGGAGCACGATTGATTCACTCCCCCTTCAAATAATTCGATCAAGCCGGTCGATTTTTTGTGCTTTGATCTTTTTCTCGCCTGTTTATACTGACTCTAAACAAAAAGGAGCAAGATTATGAAAGGTGAATTTGTCCGGGTAACATCGGGTTTCAGAAATTGGATAACGCCGGATGGCAGCCCCGGCCCCACAGGCGAGGGGGGATTTTCTGCCGAGCCGGGGCGTTATCATCTTTATGTCTCTTATGCCTGTCCATGGGCGCATCGTACGTTGATTTTCCGGGCGCTCAAGGGGTTGGAGAATGCCATTTCGGTGTCTGTGGTGCATCCGCTGATGCCTGCGCAAAGCTGGGTGTTCGGGGAATACCCTGGGGCGACTCCGGATCAGGTCAATAACACCCAAACATTGGCTGAAATTTATCAAATAGCAGATGCAGGTTTTAATGGCCTGGTGACCGTGCCTGTTTTATGGGATAAACAGCGCAATACTATTGTGAATAACGAATCCTCAGAAATCATTCGCATGTTAAATTCTGCATTTAATGATTGTGCTGGTGTATGTGCCGAAATCGATTTTTATCCACAGTCTTTACGTGAAGAAATTGATACCATTAACGAAGTGGTGTATTACACAGTGAATAACGGTGTGTATCGTGCAGGTTTTGCCACTACGCAAAAGGCTTACGAGCAGGGGTTTGATCAGTTATTCACAACGCTGGAGGAGCTGGAGAGACGACTGGCCTCTCAGCGGTATCTTGTGGGTGCAAACATCACCGAGGCGGATTGGCGATTATTTGTCACTCTGGTGCGTTTTGATGCGGTGTATGTCGGTCATTTCAAATGCAATAAAAAACGCCTGGTGGATTATCCGAATTTGTGGGCCTACACACGGGAGCTGTATCAAATACCTGGCGTGGCGCAAACGGTGAATATGGATCATGTTAAATATCATTATTATGCCAGTCATAAAATGCTTAATCCCAGCGGTATTGTGCCTAAAGGACCGGAGATTGATTTTTTATTGACACATGGGCGTTCTTAGGATTGCTCTAACAATAACTATGGCTTTTTGGTTGGGTAAGGGACGTGCATGAAACAAGTTGCGAATATGGCGCTCAGATTTAGTTCGTATTTGTTCGTTCTGATTGAGCAAAATCGTAGGAATAGTCGTTCTATTTTGAGGTTTTGCGATTGAAGAACGGGCAAAGACGGGCTGAAGATGAGATGCA
>WFQM01000084.1 GCA_015487095.1 Gammaproteobacteria bacterium
GGCCTTTGTTTTTATACGCCAAATATGGCGTCCCCAAGGGGATTCGAACCCCTGTCGCCGCCGTGAAAGGGCAGTGTCCTAGGCCTCTAGACGATGGGGACATCGACTGGTGTACTCAAGCAAGTTAATACTGAAGTACCGACGCTTTTGCTCTCCGCAAATTGGTGGAGCTAGGCGGGATCGAACCGCCGACCCCTTGCATGCCATGCAAGTGCTCTCCCAGCTGAGCTATAGCCCCGAAAAGCGAAGCGCTATTCTAGTGAAATCCAGGGCTGTGTCAACCCGATTGAGCCGCTTGTTTCTCTATTTTTGCCCAGGAATCACGCAAAGTGACGGTTCGGTTGAAAACAGGTGAATTATCAGCCGTAACGATCTGATCTTTACAGAAGTACCCTTCCCGCTCGAATTGGAAATATTCGCCCTCTTCAGCCTCTCCCAGCACCGGCTCCAGCACACAGCGAGTCAGCGTGAGCACGGACTCCAAATTGAGGTGGGCGGTGTAGTCCTGGCCGTCTTTGGCAGCATCGGGCGCGGGATGGTTAAACAGACGATCATAAAGACGCACTTCGGCGGAGATACCGTGCGCGGCAGAGACCCAGTGAATCACACCTTTCACCTTACGGCCTTCGGGACTGGCTCCCAGAGTGGCAGGGTCGTAACTACAGCGTAATTCAATAATATCGCCCTGCTCATTTTTGATCATTTCATCACAGCGAATCACATAGCCGTTACGCAACCGTACTTCACCACCATGCACCAGCCGTTTGAATTTTTTATTGGGCGCAACTTCCAGAAAGTCATTCTGATCAATAACAATTTCCCGTGACATGGGAATCTCGCGGGTTCCCATCACTTCATTCTGCGGATGATTGGCCACGGTGAGCTGTTCCACCTGCCCTTCAGGGTAATTTGTAATAATGACCCTGAGCGGGTTGAGTACCGCCATGCGTCGTGGTGCATGCTCGTTAAGGTTTTCGCGCACACAATTCTCCAGCACGCCCATTTCCACCGTATTATCGGATTTGGTTACGCCGATGCGCACACAAAAATCACGAATTGCCGCTGCGGGATAACCGCGTCGGCGCATGCCCGCAATTGTCGGCATGCGTGGATCATCCCAGCCTTCCACATGACCATCTTCCACCAGCGAAGTCAGCTTGCGTTTGCTGGTAATAGTGTACTGCAAAGACAGACGCGAAAACTCAATCTGCTGCGGATGACAAGGTGCTTCCAGCGTATCCAAAAACCAGTCATACAAAGGCCGGTGATCCGCAAACTCCAGCGTACACAGCGAATGGGTAATGCCTTCCAATGAGTCCGACAAGCAATGCGTATAATCGTACATAGGGTAAATGCACCATGATTCACCGGTTTGATGATGCACCACGCCATGGCGAATGCGGTAAATCGTCGGATCACGCAAATTAATGTTAGGTGATGCCATATCGATTTTGGCACGCAACACTTTACTGCCATCTGCAAATTCACCTGCGCGCATTTTGGCAAACAGCTCCCGGTTTTCTTCCACGGAACGATTACGATATGGGCTGTCTTTACCCGGCTCAGTCAGTGTGCCCCGGTATTCGCGCATTTCTTCTGCGGTCAAATCACAGACATAAGCCTGACCTTTTTCAATCAGTTGCACGGCAAAATCATACAGCTGCTCAAAGTAGTCCGAGGCAAAAAAATGTTGCTTGCCCCAGTCAAAACCCAGCCAATGCACATCATCCTGAATGGATTGTACAAACTCAGCATTTTCTTTATGCGGGTTAGTATCATCAAAACGCAGATTACAGGTACCGTTATAGTCTTCGGCAATACCAAAATTCAGGCAAATGGATTTAGCATGGCCGATGTGTAAATAGCCGTTAGGCTCCGGCGGGAAACGGGTCACTACTTTGCCATTGTTTTTATTCGCGGCGACATCATCATCGATAATGTGACGAATAAAATTACCGGGTGTTGGCGTTGTTAATACTGTTTCGTTATCACTCATAGCGTCATTTTTATCCTGTGCTCGCAGCACGCTTTTCAATAAGGGCCAGCGCTTTGTCAAGGCGTCGCAGGCAAGCATCTTTGCCAATCAATTGCAGGGTGACATCAATACCGGGTGACGCAGCACGCCCCACCACCGCAACTCTCAAAGGCTGTGCAACCTTACCCATCTTCAATTCAAGTGCCTCGGAAACCGTTTCCACGGTTTGATGCAGGCTTTCTGCCGTCCAGTCACTTAATGCTGACAAAGCCTCGCGCATTTTTTCCAGCGGCTCTTTAGCTACCGGGCGCAGATGTTTTTTTGCCGCCTTCTCATCGTATTCATCAAAGTCCTGATAAATGAAACAGCTGATTTCCGCCATTTCCACCAGCGTCTGAGCGCGCTCCTGTTGCGCCTTGACCACTTCCAGAATATCCGGCCCTTCAGTGGGATCAATGCCCAACCTGCCCAGATGAATGCCGAGGTGGTGAGCAATATGCTCCGGCGCAGCATTAATAATGTACTGCTGATTCAGCCACAACAGTTTTTCACGATTGAACATGGAAGCCGCCGCATTAACATCCTTGATATCAAACAACTCGATCATTTCATCAATGGAGAACACCTCCTGATCACCATGAGACCAGCCCAGGCGCACCAGATAATTCAACAGCGCCTCGGGCAAAATGCCGTCTTCACGGTA
>WFQM01000085.1 GCA_015487095.1 Gammaproteobacteria bacterium
CAGTACACAAGGAAATGCGGCTTCCGGGTCTTCGCCGGATAACGTAAATGCATCGGTGTGGCACACGCCGGATGCGACAACTTTCAGTAACACTTCACCCTTTTTGGGTGCCTCAATGTCTATTTCTTCAATTTCCAGTGGGCGATTAGCGGCCCAGGCGACTGCGGCTTTTCCTTTCATCCGGGATTCCTTCAGGTCATATTAATTGGCGATGATAATACACCGTCTTAATGTGAATTAATTAACTGATGTTACGCAGGCCCCAAATGTGAATTAAGCGCTAAAAACATTTGTTTTAAGAATTACCGGGTATTTAACGCAGAGGTCGCAGAGGCGCAAAGGACGCAGAGAAAAACTTTGCGTCCTCTGCATCTTTGCGCTCTTTGCGTTTATCACACACCACTTGTCAGTACCACGAGAGCATAATCTCCCAATTGGGCTAGAACGATTCTCCGAGCGCTTCTGATATTGCGCAGGCTTCAGTCAGAATACGCGTTGTAGCGTCATGTAAAAACCGTCAGTCATTGATTCATTATTCGAGTGCGTAACATCCGTTAATTAAAATAGCTCCGGCAATAGGTGATATTGCAGCGGCATTGATCCGTTCATGCCCGTTTTCTCCCTCTCATTGCTTCTGCGCAGAGCCTACGGTAGAATGCGTCGCTCAAAATTCGGGTTGCCCCAAAAGGCAACAAACCTTGCTTCACCGTGTTGTATCTTCTTTTTTTCTTTATAAAAACGAAGGTGCGCGGGAGGCGTTAACCATAAGGAATGCTCGTGAGACACTACGAAATCGTGTTTCTGGTCCACCCTGACCAGAGTGATCAGGTCCCCACCATGATCGAAAAATACAAGGCAACAGTTGAAGGTGATGGCGGTAAAGTCCATCGTCAGGAAGACTGGGGTCGTCGCCAACTGGCTTATCCCATCAACAAAATCCACAAAGCGCATTATGTGCTGATGAACGTTGAGTGTACCGCTGAATCGTTGGAGGAGCTGGAAACCGCCTTCCGCTTTAACGATGCGGTAATTCGCAACATGGTGATGCGCACCAAGACAGCGATCACAGACGCCTCTCCGCTGGCCCGTTCACGGGAAGACGAGTCTCGTGAACGTCGTCCTGCATCGGCTGAAAAAACCGAAGCGCCGAAAGCCGAAGCACCGAAAACAGATGATGCTGAAGCAGCTCCTGCTCCTGCCGAGGCTCCTGAAGCTGAAGTGGCTACAGAAGCCCCTGCGGTTGAAAGTGCAGCAGCACCCGTGGAAAAAACCGGAAGCGCCGAGGCTTAATAGCCCCGCTTGTTGAAAAAATGTTGAGAGGATAAGTGAATGTCACGTTTTTATCGTCGTAGAAAATATTGCCGCTTCACTGCGGAAGGCGTCAAAGAGATCGATTACAAGGATCTGAATACGCTGAAAGCCTATGTATCGGAATCAGGCAAAATTGTGCCCAGCCGTATTACTGGCACCAAAGCCAAATACCAGCGTCAGCTGACCACGGCTATTAAACGCGCCCGTGCGCTGGCACTGTTGCCATATAGCGATTCACACCAGTAGGTCTGGTGTTAATTCTGTCACCGCCCATGGCCGAGTGGGTGGTGAGTCCGGTATGTAATGAGCGAGGCGGAATGAAGTGAAGGCGTTGGCGACATTCATTCTGCGTGGGCCGAGTCAGGCAATACTGGTCGTCGTTGGCACAGCCGTGCTGGCAATGATGTTGCCGCCCCTGAGTGTGCTCAGTGGCGCAGCGATTGCTCTGGTGACCTTGCGCAATGGTCCACGCTCCGGTGCGATGGTGATGTTGGGCAGCACGGCCTTTGTGGCTCTGATGGCCTGGTTGTCATTGGGCAATGTGCTGCCCGGCGTGGTGTTTCTGGCCGTATTATGGCTGCCGCTGTGGGTGCTGGGTTGGGTATTGCGCGAGATGCGCTCCCTGGCGTTGGCAACAACGGTGGCAGGGATGATGGGCATTATTGGCGTGTTGGCGATTTATGCCATCGTCGGTAATGTTAGTGCCTGGTGGCTGCAAATGTTGATGGCTATGTTTGAGCCCGCTATGGAAGCTGATGGCCCTCTGGCTGATCGCGCTATGGTAGAGCCGATTCTGGCGGATCTTTCCAGAATCATGACCGGCATTGCAGCAGCAGGCGTGAGCCTGAATGTGTTGCTGTGTTTATTTCTGGCTCGGGCTTGGCAGGCACAGTTATACAATCCTGGTGGTTTCCGTAACGAGTTTCATGCGTTGCGTCTGGGACAAAAACTGGCGCTGGTATCGCTGGGCTTTATCGCATTGTCGCTATTGCCGCTGGGCGTGGTGTCACACATGGCAGGCGAGATTGTCATCGTGATTCTCAGTCTGTACGTGATACAGGGACTGGCGTTGTTGCACTCGATTGTTGCCCAACGCGGATTGCATGTGACTTGGTTGGTGGTGCTTTATCTGGTCATGTTATTTATCATGCCGCATCTGCTGGTATTGGTGGCGGTGATGGGATTGGTGGATACCTGGGCGGATTTTCGTCGGCGACTCGCTGCAAAATAACCGGCATGGTATATCGAACAGATTTTTTAAATCAAATATTGATGTAAGTTGAGGAAGCTGCAATGAACGTAATTTTATTGGAACGAGTGCAAAACCTGGGTGACCTGGGTGATCAGGTGAATGTGAAGGCCGGTTACGGTCGTAACTTTTTGATTCCGCAAGGCAAGGCAGTGTCTGCCAGCAAGGACAATGTTGCCAAATTTGAAGCGCGCCGTGCCGAACTGGAAAAGACTGCTGCTGAAAAGCTGTCCGCTGCCGAAGTCCGCAAGACGGCTTTGGAAGCGTTGGAAATCACCATTACCCAACAGGCTGGTGATGAAGGCAAGCTGTTTGGTTCCGTGGGCACTCATGACATCGCCGAGGCGATTACGGCTGCCGGTGCTGAAGTGAGCCGTGCCGAAGTGCGTTTGTCGGAAGGTGCGCTACGTCAAGTTGGTGACTACGAGATTAGTATTGAATTGCATAGTGATGTGCAGGCCGCAGTGAAACTCAGTGTGGTTGCTGAAGCTTAATAATACCTGCTCTCACGTTCCTTGCCGGCAGGCAGGACACATTGTAGAGAGGTAAGGCGGCATCCCGGGCAGCTTCGGGGTGCCGCTTTTGTTTTTTTAATGCGAATCAAGGGCGGAATTGCCCTGTTTTCGGCGAATGCAGCAGAGTCCAGGTAATGGGCTGTTCTGCTGAATGTAAGCCAGTGGCTTTGTATTCGCCCGGATATTTTTCTGTCTGTTTCTCACCGTTTTATCCCGGTCTTTTCGGCCACAATCAGGTAACATAATGCGACGATGAACGAGTTAGAGTATCCACCCGAAATCGCCGACATGGCTACCGAAGCGTTGCGCATGGCTCCGCAGTCTGTCGAGGCCGAGCAGTCCGTACTGGGCGGTTTGATGCTGGATAACGAGGCCTGGGACAAGGTCGCTGATCTGGTGGTGGAAGAGGATTTCTATCGTCGTGATCATCGGCTGATTTTCCGCGCTGTGGCCAGTCTGGCATCGCACAGCAACCCTTTTGATATCGTCACACTTTCCGAATGGCTATCGCAGCAAACCCTGTTGGATGAGGCCGGTGGTCTGGCCTATCTGGGTGCGCTGGTCAAAAACACACCCAGTGCAGCAAATATCAAGGCCTATGCCGAAATTGTGCGTGACCGCTCGGTGCTGCGCCAGCTGATCACTGTGGGTAATGATATCAGTGGCAGCGCTTATCAAACCGAGGGCCGCACTACCGAAGAATTACTGGATGGCGCTGAAGGTGCGGTATTCAAGATTGCTGAGCAAGGCGCGCGTGGTAAAAAAGGGTTTACCGCCATCAAGGACTTGCTGGTCAAGGCGGTGGATCGCATTGACGAGCTGTTTCAGCAAGACAATCCCATTACCGGTGTGCCTACAGGCTGGGACAGTTTTGACGAAATGACTTCTGGCCTGCAAAAAGGTGATTTGGTGATCGTCGCCGGTCGTCCCTCCATGGGTAAAACCTCCTTTGCCATGAATATCGCCGAGCATGCGGCCATCAAGGGTGGTGTGCCCACTGCTGTATTCAGCATGGAAATGCCTGGTGAGCAACTGGCGATGCGTATGTTGTCGTCGCTGGGGCGTATTGACCAGCACAAGATCCGTACCGGTAAACTGGAAGATGAAGACTGGCCACGATTGACTTCGGCAGTGGGCATTCTTGCCGAAGCGCCGTTATTTATTGATGATACACCAGCGCTCTCGCCTAATGATCTGCGTGCCCGTGCCCGCCGCCTGAGTCGTGAGCATGGCCTGGGGCTGGTGGTGATTGACTATTTGCAGTTAATGCAGGTGCATGGCAGCAAGGAAAACCGTACTAATGAAATCTCGGAAATTTCACGTTCCCTGAAAGCGCTGGCCAAGGAGCTGGAAGTGCCGGTGATTGCGTTGTCACAGCTCAATCGTGGCCTGGAGCAGCGTCCCAATAAACGTCCGATAATGTCGGACTTGCGTGAGTCGGGTGCTATCGAGCAGGACGCCGACGTGATTGCCTTCATTTATCGTGATGAAGTGTATAACGAAGATAGTCCGGACAAGGGCACCGCCGAAATTATCATTGGCAAACAGCGTAATGGCCCCATTGGCACGACACGCCTGACCTTTCTGGGCCAGTTCACCCGCTTTGAAAACTTTATTCACGATATCTATTCCGATGATGACGGCTACTCGCATTCGGGCCCAGGGACATGAGCCGGGCGGCACGCGCCGTCATTGACCTCGATGCCCTGCGACATAACCTGCAACGGGCACATACCGCCAGTCCCGAGGCCAGACAATTTCCTGTTCTCAAAGCTGATGCCTATGGTCATGGTCTGTTGCCAGTAGCGCAGGCGCTGACTGACGCTGACGGTTTTGCTGTCGCCAGTCTCGAAGAGGCGCTGGTGTTACGTGAGGCCGGTATCCAGCAACCGGTTTTGTTACTCGAAGGATTTTTTCACCCTGACGAGTTAGTCAACATTCAACAACAC
>WFQM01000086.1 GCA_015487095.1 Gammaproteobacteria bacterium
AGATTTTATTGAACCTGTTATCCAATGCCATCAAATTTACCCCGGAAGGCAAAGTCGAGCTGCACATTACTTACCGTAATCAGGTTGCCCGTTTGACCGTCAAAGACACCGGCATCGGTATTGCCGAAGAAGACCAATCAAGAATTTTTGAACCCTTTGAGCGAGTACACAACAAACAAACCCAACGGATCAGCGGAACCGGACTGGGCCTGTCCATTAGTCGCCTGTTGGTGGAAATGATGGGCGGCAGCCTGGAATTAAAAAGCTGGCCGGGGCAGGGCACAGAATTTTGTCTCAGCCTTTTTCTGCCCAGTGTGGCCGAACAGCTTGCCGTCAGCCAGAGTCATGCTGATATATGCGGCTATGAAGGGCCAGCGCGTCATATTATGGTTGTTGATGATGAGAGCAGCCACCGCCACTTGATTCATGACCTGTTGCAACCGCTGGGTTTTGTTATTCATCAGGCAGAATCAGCCGAACAGACATTACAAATAATCAATGGGCGGCTGCAATCCATCGACCTGTTTTTACTGGATATCAATATGCCTGAAATGAATGGCTGGCAATTGTTGGCGGAATTACGCCAACGTGGATTTAACAAACCCATTATCCTGCTCTCTGCCGATCCCTATGAAAATGCCACCGTGCTACAAAAAGAAGTGAATTTTGATGCCTATATCAACAAACCCATACGCATAGGGAAATTGCTTGAACAGTTACAACGGTGTCTGGATTTACAATGGCGCAATACGGAACCGGTTTTGGAAACATCTCCGGAAAAGCATGATGAGAATATCGCATCCCACCTGGAGCAGGAAACACTTGACTCATTGCGGCGTTTTGCCAGTATGGGGTACTTGAAAGGGGTAATAGAGTGCATTGAATTATTTGAATCACAACATGCCCAGTCCGCCTGGGTCAGCAAGATAAGAACATTATCTGACCAATGTGACCTCGATAGTATTGTGCATGTTATTGACGAACTGGCCGAATCAAAAGGTAAGAAAAACTAATGCAAGGCTTTAAGGACAAAACAACGGTACTGGTTGTGGATGACTCACCTGATTCACTCAGCATGGTCAATCTCGCCCTGGACGAAGCCGGAATTGCGGTGTTAATCGCACTTAATGGCCAACAAGCCATGAACGTGCTTGAACAAATTACCCCCGATGTTATTTTAATGGACGCCATTATGCCGGTCATGGATGGCTTTGAATGCACCAGTGAAATTCGCAAACGACTACCACTGATTCCAATTATTTTTATGACCGGCCTCAGCGAAGTGGAACACATTGTCAAAGCCTTTGACGCCGGAGGCAATGACTACATCGTCAAACCGATTCATCCTGAAGAATTACTGGTACGCATTCGTCAGCACACCAACAGCGCGCGCATGCTGATGGAAGCACAAGGCGCACTGGACTCACTGCGCCAGCATGTATTTTGTATTGACAAACGCGGGCATGTTTTATGGGCAACACCAGAAGCCCAGACCTTATTGAATAAAACACAGGGAGGAGGCTCCATCGAACTGAACGACCGCTTCAGTCGCTGGTTATCCAGTGGTCAAGCCGGGCATGATCTGGCCCTGCCATTACAGGAACAGGATGCCGTACTCACCGTCTATTATTTCAAACAGACAGAAGAAGATGAATACCTGCTAAAAATTCAGTCTCCCAACGTTGAAATTGACCCCGCCATACTGGAAGAAAGCCTGGCCATTACCTACCGTGAAGCAGAAGTTTTACTGTGGTTAGCCCACGGCAAAACCAACCGGGAAATTGCCGAAGTGCTTGAAATGAGCCCGAGAACAGTGAATAAACACCTGGAACAAATGTACCCCAAAATCGGTGCAGACAATCGTACGGTTGCCGCCTCTGTTGCCATACAGATTATCCTTGGTGGGCGTATTGGGCGACCGCGGAATCAGGAAGTTTCTGTTTAGCTGCATTTTCCGGCATAAAGTTAAAATTCCTTACGCACTCGTTTACCCTGTGTTGTATAGAGCAATCGATAAACGTCTCAACGCCACTCGCAAGCTGGGTAGGGTGGAACAAGCGTAGCGGTTCCACCAAAGGGGATGCCGATCAATCTGGCTCAACCTCTGTCCTCATAAACAAAACCCTCTCTGTTGCCCCCCTTCAAATTACAGATTATTGCGGAATGTCGCTGTTTTACGACGAGCCTAATTGGCTATATTGCGCGGTTTACTTCTTTTTACACAAACTCACCGTCTCCCCAAAGCGACACTTGTGTTAGTCACAGCCAGGAAAGACACCGTAATTATTAAACAACTCATTGAATAATAGAGAAATAAAATATATGGCACGCTATTTGCTGTGTCTTAACGTCGGTATCTTCGCGACGACTTGTTATCAGGACACTATAACCAAACATTCAGGATGATAAATATGAAAACACAATATACATTTACGCTGCTTACACGATCACTTTTAGTGCTCACGAGTTTAGCGGCACTTGCCTCACTCATGTTTTTTAAAGATGCTTCTCCCCTTATTAACTGGCTGGTACTTTCAAGCATCATTCCGCTTATTATGGGGATGTTGGGTGAAAACCTTGTGCGTGAATTTTTTACCTCGACTATCAAAACCCATGCCACAAAAATTAACCTGAGTCACAGAATGCCAGCCCCCGTCGCTGCATGAAATCAAAAGGGGCATGTCGCGTGTTAATTACTATCATAAAACGACATGCCCCTTTTTTTATAATTGACTAGCTTGATTTCGACTTTAAATATTTCAACTCACGATATTGATTTCATTTTACTCATAAGCTGAATTATATTCGGCAATCACTTCGCCCAGCGTCGGGTTTGCTTTTCCACCTAAAGCTAATAGCTGGTCATCAGCGATCAATTAAATGCTATAAGTAACGGCTGAACCCAATATCATTAAATTAAGCCAATTTTTCTGTTTGTTGCAGGCTGGCGGTGAGCTTGCGAACCCCAACAGCATTGGGCACGTTGGGGTTCGCAAGCTCACCACCAACCTACGGTAACCCCCTTTGTCGTACAATATGCAATTAATAATTGGCTAATAACTGATGTTACGCAGACCTCAAACGTGAATTAAGCGCTAATAGCACACCACTTGTCAGTACCACGACAACATAACTTCACCTCCCAATACACTGGAGCGATTGCCCAAGAGCTTCTGATATTGTGCGGGCTTCAGTCAGAATGCGAGCTGTAGCGTCATGTAAAAGCTATCAGCCAGTGATTCATTATTGGGG
>WFQM01000087.1 GCA_015487095.1 Gammaproteobacteria bacterium
ACTGCTGGAGAAGGTGCTCAGGTTGTGTTTGGTGTTGCGAATGTCGGAAACACGGCCAGTGGGCATGGAGCCAGCCCAGCTATTCCCTACGCCAATGACAAAAACAACAATCCATTGGATGGCAAAGACGGTTAGCCGGTAGCGTTTCATACTTTGCCCTCAAACCTTTTGCTCAATCACCAAATCGTCGTGTGTGTATTTTTGTCATCATGTATTGCCCATTGTATCGGTCAAACAATGCAAAAACTGAACCTGAAACCCGAAAATTCAGCACTAAAAATCAATGAGTTAACATCATCAGCGGAAAAACTGATGACTGTATAGCAGTAGACGCAGTAATTTGCTGACGGGGTAAAACCGGTGCCATGGGCACTCTTCCGTTCAGCACTTCCTTGAGGGGTGATCGTCCGTGGGCGACACTGCTCTTGCAACAAAACCATCCTGTGCAAGAGTTGTGCAGAAAATACGCAGAACAGGTCGGAGAGTCAATACCCAAAGGCGTTTCGCCATCAGAACCAGTGAAGCAAGCAATCTGTAATCTGTTTTGCTCGTATTAAACAGGACGATTCGTAAATATGATAAATTCTGATTCAGCTACAATGAAATTCGATCAAAACCCGTCCTTAAACCTAAATTATCCTAAATTAATCAGTTGAATCGTAGCGAGAATGACTATGGCGTTGAAGATAAAAGATTTTTTGGATTATTTTGGACGACAGCGTATCACCCATACGGTGAGTTTAAAATAATCCAAAAAGTCTTTTAGATTCGGTGCCATAGGCGTTCGCAGTAGATTCAACTGATTAATTTAGGATTAAGATCGCCCAACAGAAAAAGACCTTGAGCAGCACTCACACAATGCATATGCAAACCCAACGCTAAATAACGTGAACAACTCTCGCGCCACAACAGCCTTGTCTCCGCACTTTTATGTATCAGCCAATCTGCTCGTTACCGCTGGTTCCATTTATGCCGTCAACCTGTTCGACCTGCATAAAGATTATTTTTTCTTGCCGGTACTAATACTGGCAGTAGCCTACGCCCTGCTCTATTTTGTGCGCCAATGCCGGAATGGCCATAATCATTTTTACATTGATCAAAACCTGTCCATAGAGAATTTGTTACGACGCGCCCTGGCACGCTACCTGATATGGCTGCTGGTACTGTACGGTGGTTACCAGTTATACCTGTTGGTGCCGCTTTATGTCGGCCCCGCACACCACTCTACCCATCAGTTTTTTGAGACCTTTCTGTATTGGTATCTGTGGCTGGGGCTACCCTATTTTGCCCTCACTCTCACGTTTAAGGCCTCACGTACAGAAGACTTTTACGACCCGGCAGTACGCTTCATTCATGTGGGCAGACAAATTCTGTTACGCACCTTACGTGGCGATTCGCTCCGTTCTGTTTTCTACGTGTTACGCAAACCCTACAACCGTAAAGTTTTCCTGAATCTGTTGATGCGTGCTTATTTCATTCCAGTAATGGTGGAACAAATCACCCCCACCGCCATAAGCACCCTCAGCTTGCTTTACCAGCAACTGGCGGATCACCAATGGTTGACCTTGTTTTTCATGCTCAGCGCCATGTTGTGGCTGCTGGATATCATCAATGCCACTGTGGCTTACACCCTGGAATCCCGCTGGCTGGAAAATCGCAGCCGTTCCATCGACCTGACTCTGGGCGGTTGGCTGGTATGCCTAAGTGTTTATTCTCCATTAAACGAGGTCACCGGTTCACTCTTCGCCTTTGCTCCCTATGTCGCCAGTGGTCGCATCGATGACCTGCTCATTGGCAGCGTCATGTTTTTTTACATCGTTAAAGCGCTGGAATTCGGCATCCTGGTGATACACATCTACAGCGACACTTCGCTGGGCCCCTCGGTGGCCAATATTACTCTGAAAAAATTACAGACCCGTGGCCCTTACGCATTAATCCGTCACCCAGGCACCACGACCAAGCTGCTATTGTGGCTGGTGCAAAGTGCCGCCTATCGAAAATTCTGGACGGTGAAATTTCTTTTCGGTTATTTCATGTGGGGAGTTATTTATGTGCTGCGAGCCCTCACTGAGGAGCGCCATCTGTCGAAGTTTGCAGAGTACCGAACCTACCGCAAGAAAGTGAAATACCGTTTTATTCCCGGCCTTTTTTAGTCTGAAAATATTGGGAATACCAACTCCCGAAACCCTTCACGCTGCTGTGCCTTTTGCACCTCCAGCGCACCACTGGCCGCGTCCACTGCATAACGTTGCAGTGGCTTACCTTCTTCCGCAAGCACATAAAGATAACGCCCGGCAGGGTCCAGTCGCAGAATTTGAGCCTGTGATCCCACAGCAATCCGGGGCATGACTTCACTCAACGCTCCCCGTAGCCGGTCACGACGATAGCGACTGATATTGCCACTGCCAC
>WFQM01000088.1 GCA_015487095.1 Gammaproteobacteria bacterium
TACCGTGAAGACGGCATTTTGCCCGAGGCGCTGTTGAATTATCTGGTGCGCCTGGGCTGGTCTCATGGTGATCAGGAGGTGTTCTCCATTGATGAAATGATCGAGTTGTTTGATATCAAGGATGTTAATGCGGCGGCTTCCATGTTCAATCATGAAAAACTGTTGTGGCTGAATCAGCAGTACATTATTAATGCTGCGCCGGAGCATATTGCCCACCACCTCGGCATTCATCTGGGCAAGTTGGGCATTGATCCCGCTGAGGGACCGGATATTCTGGAAGTGGTCAAGGCGCAACGGGAGCGCGCTCAGACGCTGGTGGAAATGGCGGAAATCAGCTGTTTCATTTATCAGGATTTTGATGAATATGATGAAAAAGCGGCAAAAAAACATTTGCGCCCGGTGGCCAAAGAGCCGCTGGAAAAAATGCGCGAGGCTTTGTCGGTACTAAGCGACTGGACAGCGGAAAACCTGCATCAAACGGTGGAAACTGTCTCTGCGGCACTTGAGTTGAAGATGGGTAAGGTTGCACAGCCTTTGAGAGTTGCGGTGGTGGGGCGTGCTGCATCACCCGGTATTGACGTCACCCTGCAATTGATTGGCAAAGACGCCTGTCTGCGACGCATTGACAAGGCGCTGGCCCTTATTGAAAAACGTGCTGCGAGCACAGGATAAAAATAACACTATGAGTGACAACGAAACAGTATTAACAACAGCGCCCGGTAATTTTATTCGTCACATTATCGATGATGATATCGCCGCGAACAAAAACAATGGCAAAGTAGTAACCCGTTTCCCGCCGGAGCCCAATGGCTATTTACACATTGGCCATGCCAAATCCATTTGCCTGAATTTTGGTATTGCCGAGGATTACAACGGCACCTGCAATCTGCGTTTTGATGACACTAACCCGCATAAAGAGAATGCGGAGTTTGTACAATCCATTCAGGATGATGTGCATTGGCTGGGTTTTGACTGGGGTAAACAACATTTCTTTGCCTCGGACTATTTTGAGCAGTTGTATGATTTTGCCGTGCAGCTGATCGAAAAAGGCAAAGCCTATGTGTGCGATCTGAATGCAGAAGACATGCGTGAATACCGTGGCACGCTGACCGAGCCGGGTAAAGACAGTCCGTACCGCAATCGCTCTGTGGAAGAAAACCGGGAGCTGTTTGCGAAAATGCGTGCGGGTGAATTTGCAGACGGCAGCAAGGTGCTGCGTGCCAAAATTGATATGGCATCGCCTAACATGAATTTGCGTGACCCGACGATTTACCGTATACGCCATGGCGTGGTGCATCATCAAACCGGCGAATCATGGTGCATTTATCCCATGTACGATTATACGCATTGCCTGTCGGATTCACTGGAAAGTATTACCCATTCGCTGTGTACGCTGGAATTCGCTGATCACCGGCCACTGTACGACTGGTTTCTTGATACGCTGGAAACGCCGTGCCATCCACAGCAGATTGAATTTTCACGTCTGTCTTTGCAGTACACCATCACCAGCAAACGTAAATTAACCGCGCTGGTGGATGAGGGGCATGTGGAAGGCTGGGATGATCCGCGCATGCCGACGATTGCGGGCATGCGTCGCCGGGGTTATCCCGCAGCGGCAATTCGTGATTTTTGTGCGCGTATCGGCGTTACCAAATCTGATAACACCGTGGAAATGGGTGTGCTGGAAAATTGCGTGCGCGAAAACCTTAACGAGCATGCACCACGGCGCATGGCGGTGCTTAACCCGCTCAAGGTCGTTATTACAAATTATCCCGAAGGGCAGGTGGAACAGCTCACCGTGGCCAATCATCCACAGAATGAAGCGATGGGAACCCGCGAGATTCCCATGTCACGGGAAATTGTTATTGATCAGGATGACTTTCTGGAAGTTGCGCCTAATAAAAAATTCAAGCGACTGGTACATGGCGGTGAAGTACGGTTGCGTAACGGCTATGTGATTCGCTGTGACGAAATGATTAAAAACGGGCAGGGCGACATTATTGAACTGCACTGTAGTTATGATCCCGCCACCCTGGGAGCCAACCCCGAAGGCCGTAAGGTCAAAGGTGTGATTCATTGGATTTCTGCCGCATATGGCATTCCTGCCGAAGTGCGCCTTTATGACCGTTTGTTTAACCACCCCGCGCCAGATGCCGCCAAAGACGGCCAGGACTACACTGCTCACCTTAATCCGGAATCCATGCTTACGCTGACGCGCTGCGTGCTGGAGCCAGCGTTGGGTGAGGCCATTGAAGGTGAATACTTCCAATTCGAGCGGGAAGGGTATTTCTGTAAAGACTCGATAGTTGCGGCCGATAGTTCACCTGTTTTCAACCGAACCGTTACTTTGCGTGACTCTTGGGCAAAAATAGAGAAACAAGCAGCCCAATCGGGTTGACACAGCCCTGGATTTCACTAGAATAGCGCTTCGCTTTTCGGGGCTATAGCTCAGCTGGGAGAGCACTTGCATGGCATGCAAGGGGTCGGCGGTTCGATCCCGCCTAGCTCCACCAATTGCGGAAAGCAAAAGCGTGAGTACTTCAGTATTAACTTGCTTGAGTACACCAGTCGATGTCCCCATCGTCTAGAGGCCTAGGACACTGCCCTTTCACGGCGGCGACAGGGGTTCGAATCCCCTTGGGGACGCCATATTTGGCGTATAAAAACAAAGGCCTACACCATTTTGGTGTAGGCCTTTGTTTTGCGTGCAATATTTACGGAATATTTTACCCGCACCCTTAACTGACATGCTCCCCACAGGCTTAAAATAGGGGGAAGACCACGATTAAGGTGTTATTCTGCGGTTTTTCAGCATTGTGGGAGATGGTTAATGCCACGCAGGGCACGTATCTCAATACCGGGAATACCCTGGCATATAATCCAACGTGGGAGTAATCGCTCGGTTTGTTTTTTCACGGACGAAGATTATCAATTGTATTTACATCATCTTAAAGAACAAGCTGATAAAAGCGGATGTGATATTCACGCCTATGTTTTGATGAGCAATCATGTGCATTTGTTGCTGACTCCAAAACATGAAGATAGTGCAGCCATGCTGATGAAAAACCTGGGGCAGCGGTATGTGCAGTACATCAATCGCACCTATCAACGTAGTGGTACGCTATGGGAAGGCCGATACCGCTCCTGTTTAGCGCAAAGTGAAGACTATGTACTGGCCGTTATCGTTATATCGAATTAAATCCGGTCAGGGCGAAGAGGGTCAATCATCCCCGTGAATACCCATGGTCCAGTTACAAAACGAATGCTGAAGGGAAGAAGAGCGAGCTGATTACCCCTCATGACCAGTATTTGGAATTGGATCACCGGAATCTTGAGAGACGAAAGGCTTATCGGGGTTTGTTTAAGATGATCGATGCGGGGCAGTCGATAGACAATGAAATAAGGATGGCCACTAATGGGAATTATGTTCTGGGCAACACAAAATTTCAGGAGCAGATTGCGCAGGCATTGGGGCGCAGAGTGACAAAAGGGAAGGCAGGTCGGCCAAAGAGAGAGGAGGATGTATGTTAATAGTGGAAGGATTGCAAGAAGATGGCAAACTGATCGGTGTGATTTCACATGTTTCAACCCTGAAGGAGAGAATTAGCACACAGATACAGGTAAGTCCTCATACCGGTGGAAGGAGTGTGATCAGTGGGCCTTGGATGCAGTAGGCCGGATCAGGAGGCAGAAGAGTAATGGTATGTCATCAAATTAACGGTGGCTTTTGTGGATAAGGGTAGATACGCACCGGAGGAGAAAATTATTTTCTTTCCCTGCTCATCCTGGGTGACTGAGCTAACGATGTCAGTTTGGACTCCAGACCACCAATGTAACGGTCTGCCTGAATTCTTTAAATACAAATCAGGTTACAGAAAATACTGAACGCGATCCCGGACCCGGTGAAATACTTCTAACCTACCTCCACCGAACCGATGGGAAATTTTTCCATTTGCTGTTGTGATGTCTCAGCGGGGCGTTATTCGGGGTGTGGATTGTGCCATATCACTTGTGAAGCCTCGCTTCATTAAGCCTCTCGTTATTAAGCCAAAAACGCAGGTTGCAGCGCTGCTTTATTTAATGTTTCTGCAATATGCTGCATTAATGTTGCGCCGTTATCCAGCCATGCGGTGGCACTACTTTCATCTGTTTGTTGTTTGGCCTCGCGCAGTTGGGCAATGAGCCCGACTGTGTAGTCGGGCAGTTTGGTGTTATTCACCAGTTGCGATTCGATAAAGGTGATGCTCAGCGGGTTACTCTCATGATTCTCCAGCAGTGCGAGAGATTCCAGTCCTTTTTCCACGGCTTCACGTAATGCGGGAATGGCTTCTATAACAAAACCACCTTTTGCCAGTAGTTGCGCCATGTTGTGTTTGTGCTCAGCCTGTTGGAGGCGTTGGCGTGCTTTGTGGAGTTGTCGTGCATGAATTTTCTGTTGCGTTTTTTCAATGGTGTTTGATTGATGCAGGGTGGTGCTCGGTGAGTTAAGGCTTAATACGCCGCTGTCGATTAATCGCTGAATCGTGTCGTAGGTGTCGCGGTCAAGCATTTCCAGGTCGTGGTCAGGCAGGTTCGCTGTCGCACTTTTTTGCAGGCTATTACGAGTAGTTTCGTCAAGCTGATCAACAACAGCGATGATGGTTTGTTTTGAATGATGTTGGTGTAGTTGTAAAAGATCCAGATGTTCACCTGCCTGAAACAGGCTTTCATCAAGCAGTTGTTGCTGCGGGTTTTCTTTTGTGGTTGTGGCTTCCGGTTCAGGTAAAGCCGGGCTGGTTTGTCCCATCAGGGATTCCATCCGATCCATAAACGCTGCGCGACCGGATGGCATGGCCATGCTGCTTTGTTCACCTGAACCATCTATCACGTTTTGCGCCAGATTTTGTTTTTGGTCGAGCAGGTGCAGCATGCGATGTTCTATGGAGTGTTCACAGATCAGGTTGATGACCTGTACCGGGCGGGTTTGATGTTTACGCCACGCACGGGCAATACGTTGTTCAAGTTTGGCGGGGTTCCAGGGTAAATCAAGATTGATGACAATATCGGCGTTTTGCAGATTAAGGCCGGTGCTGCCGGAGTCGCTGGAGAGGAACAGTAAGCAGTCGGGATCATCTTTAAAACGATGAATCTCTTGCCGCCGTTTGCTTTGGTGAACCTTGCCGGTGTGGAGTGCGTAATCTATTTCCAGTTTGTTCGCCAGTCCACAGACGAGATCAAGCATGCGTGTCCACTCTGAAAAAATGATAATTTTGTGGCCACCTTCATCCAGAAGATCAGTGATGATTTTTTCCAACTCATCGAGTTTGGGGGAGTCTGTACATTCCTGATCAAGAATATACGGTGTATCGCACAGCATGCGCATGCAGGCGAGCCACTTTTGTAATTTTTCCCATTCCTCTTTGCGCAGGGGACGGCGCTGTGCCATTGCCATTAAACGTGCGACGCGGGTATTGTATTCGTCATAACGCAGGGCTTGCTCTTGCGTCATTGATACAAAGTAGTTGTTGATAGTACGTCCCGGCAGATCACCTTCTACCTCTTCTTTACGTCTTCTCAACATCACAGGCCGCAGGCGGCGATGCAGTTCATCGAGATTTTTATAGCCGCAGGCCTGGCCTTTCTCATCCAGCGCATAAAAATCACGATTGAAACGAAACAGTGAGCCAAACAGGTGAGGGTCAAGGAATTGAACAATGGAATAAATTTCGTCGATGCGGTTTTCCAATGGTGTGCCGGTGAGCACAAAGGCGTAACGGCTGTTAAGTTGTTTTACTGCATTGGCCGTTTTGGTTTGCCAGTTTTTAATGCGTTGTGCTTCATCGAGAATAATCACGTCAGGTGCGAGTAGTGATTGGATTTCGTCGGCATCAACCATGATCTGTTCATAGTTACAGAGATAAAAGAAGCTCTGCTGGCGATATTGTTTCAGGCGTGCGGCGCGTGGTCCCTGAATAATCAATGAATCGAGATTGGTGAATTTTTCGATCTGCTCTTCCCACTCAGCTTTTAGTGATGCGGGACTGATGACCAGAACACGTTGTATGCCATGCAGTTGGCGTAATAACTCACAGGCTGCAATGGCCTGAACGGTTTTGCCCAGCCCCATTTCATCAGCCAATAGTGCGCGTTCGGTAAAGGCAAGGTGACGCATGCCCTGTTGCTGATAGGGATAGAGCGGGACATTGACGACATCCTCGGTTCGTTTACCCTGGGTAACATCTTTATCAAAGAGTTGCCGCGCCTTGTCTCGTCCGGCATGTTGAATGTGACGTGCCAGCCATGGTTCGATTTGTTGTGAGATGCGGATCTTGTTGCGGGTCGCCCTGGGAGCCTGCGCTATTTTTCGGCGCAATACCGGTAATGTTGTGACAGGATCACGCAGCAGCGTGCCGTCAGCAGAAAAATAAGGTTCTAACAGCTCGCGCAGTTTTGAGCGGGAACGGCTGCGCAGTGGCCAGATTATTTTAATCCTGTCATCGCGGCGATCGAGAAAAATTTCCACCAGTGGACTGCCTTTCAGTGCCGCAGTCTGAAAGCGGCGTTTTTGCCCTTTTGCGATTTTGTGCAGTACCGCTTCCACATGTTTGCAAGTGCCGAGGCGATTAACGGTATGATCGGGGCAATTACAACTATTGACGGGCTCGTTCAGTGAACGGATTTCAATCAGATAGTGGCCGCCATTGTTGGAGTGAAGTTGATAGTCACCATAAAACGTATGCTCGTCAGTTACGGGCTTGATGCGGCAAGTCTCAATAGCTCCGCGCTGGCGACGACGTTCGATTTCATCTTCGTCACTGGTGTTCCAGCCCTGGAACGAAGGTTGAGACTGATTCTTGTTAGAGCGTTTTTTTGTACGCTTTTTAACAGCCATAGGTTTCCTTATATCTTAATCTCTTTGGGTTTAATTCCCCGCTGCTCGTAGCGACTGCCGTCATTCCGGCATGCCTTTAGCCGAATCCAGAGGTTTAAACCCCTGGCCCCTGGTCTTCGCCAAGGTGACGTTATTACCTAAATTAATATTAATACCCCGCCAGCATGCTGAGGAGTAGTTTGTTTTTTTTAGGCCTAACCCGGCGGTTAGTATCCACAAAATGAGGGAACTGGTAAACCATTTTTGCCTTTTCGGCGTCGCAAGGCTTTGCCGCAGTCAGGGCAAGCGTGTTGTATTTTGGTATTACTATCAGAAAACGACTGTGATGGTGACTCGGCCCGCTGTTTTGCCTGACACAGGATTTCTGTTATCCACTGGGTTTGGCCATTGATGAACATACTGAGATCACCTCGCCCCTGTGCAATATACCCGTAGCGATTGAGATCTAATTGCCCGCCCGAAAACCATCTAACCTCATGA
>WFQM01000089.1 GCA_015487095.1 Gammaproteobacteria bacterium
AAAAATTACAAATCGATATCACTGGCGGTTCTCCCCTGCTCCAGCCAACGGGCACAATCTGGCGACAAGGCCTTTTTTACTGCGGTGTGATAAAGTTCCAGATCTCCGTCATCTAAAAAGTCACGCCACAAACCACTGCCATATTTATACATATAATCACTGGGTCCGTCTCTGAGCACCATATTCATCTCAGGTAATATTTTGTCCATATTTTTACTGATTTCTTCAAAGCGGGTTCGTTGTTTTATACCGGGAAGCTGTTCTTCATCAATAGTAATATCAAGAAATTTGGCAATGCGTTTTATTTCACCTTCTGTGTCATTCAGTAAGTCCTCAAAATGTACCAACAGAATATTGGGCAGCTTCCTGAAAGACCACCAGCTTTGTGCATGATTGAGATGCGACCAATAAGGATATCCCTGTGTTTCCCATTCAAACCAGGATTGTGAAATCCATTGTCGCCAGAAATCTTTGTCGCTACCCACATCAGGTGGAAATGATCGGCCTATCAAATCATCATACGTTGCTGCCTTTTTTACGACATCCACAGAAAGCCCCCGATGATGATGCAATAAAGACATGAACGCATCGCGTGTGTCACGACCCACAACGATATATTTAAGTTGCTCGTAAAACGTCAAGCCATTCAGCGGTAAATGCGACTTGATTGATCGGCGATGAGTCTGGGCTTCCAATGCTTCCTGCATAGGCTCGAAGGGACTGAAACGTAAATCATACCAGGGAGAAATTTCACCAATCGGGCCCGGAATATTGCCATCCTGAAAAATTAGATTGGCTACAATAACCTGTGTCCAGGTTGTACCAGCCCTTTGTGAGGTAGTGACGACGACATCTCCTTGTCGTGGTGAAAACTGATCCCATCGCTCGGGGTCAAATACATGATGAACACTATAATCGTGGGTTTTTACGGGTTTTTCCATGGAATATTTCTCCTGAGGTCACTAACGGTGAAGTATCGATACATAATCTGGATCAGGCTGTCATACATGAGTAGCGAAGGATGACACTTCGTTCTGATTCACGGCATCAACCAGCTTGCTATAGTTCATTTGACTGTTATTAAACGGTGTCACAATAGGAAAAATATTCGACACGGGCCGCTGCCCTTTCCGGTAACACAGTAGATTAGCTACCGTACCGGTAGGGCCAAGGTCGATGTAACGGTAATATTCGCTGTTGTCAATAGATTCAAGGGCTTCCATAAGACGTATAGGCTCTCGCGCCGTTCGCCAGAAGTGATTTCCGTCCAGATACTCAATACAACAGGTGGTTACAGTAGAATAAAGAGGCATGTGCAGCTGACGAAAAGAGTGACTATTCAGAATCCCGGTATACGCATTGTGAGCCGGATCTATATTCCTTGAATGGTAACCAAAGGCCACAGGCAGTGATTGAAAACAAACATCCTGCTGACGTAAATATTTTTCTGCTTCATTTATCCTTTTAATGTCACCTGCAATAACAAAATGTTTTCCATGGCAATCAAAAGCAATATCTGTTGAGTTATATAAAATATTATTATCATGATAGATACTGACATCATCCAGTACGGCCAGCATGGCTCCGGGCTCACAGTACGCATCAAAACAGGATCCAGCACTTGCAACCAGGTAGACTGCTGTTTCAAATGTCATGGCTCCTGCAACAACCGCAGCGGTATATTCTCCCAGGCTCATGCCACATACCGCATCGGGGATAATATCCGCCTGTATCAATGTCTCTGCCAAAGCGTATTCGATGGTGAGCAGTGCGATATTGGATAATCGACAATCGCTGAAATTGTCTGATTTTTGTTTTCCCGGGTCATACACTATATCGAGAATTGAACACCCGGTAACATCACTGACGATCTGCGATAACTGTGTGAGATTTTTCTCAAATCCCGGATGACTTTCGCGCAGATCACTCCCCATATGATAATACTGGGTTCCCTGCCCTGAAAATAAAAAAATATTTTTCATTTTAAAAACACCCTGGCCTGTTAATAGAAACCGTCAACCCGCGAACCATTGGCCCAACAAGGTGTTGATTTCTTTGTAGTGAAACAGGCTCAAAAAATGATGGCCATTTTTTATCTCGTGATATTTCGAGTCTGGTATTTTTTCACCCAGTTCCCGCGCAAATTTCGAGGGCATCAAGACGTCAGCACCACCACTGATGAGCAGGGTTTTGGCCTGGACATGGTCTGCTGATTCGACGTGTCTGAAACGTGCAATCATTAAAAAGTAACTATCAAGAATTCGCCGGTTGGTCGTACACCAGACAAAGCGTTCAATATGCCCTTCTTTTCTAAACGCTTTTATCTCGGGCATTTTGCGTAAAAAACCGGGCAGTTTTTGAAAGTTTTCTTCAAATTCTTCAGCGCATTTAATGGAAAAATCTTCAGCTGAAATCGTATATTCGTCAGATGACCAGGAAATGGTTGTGGTACTGATAAGCACAAGTTTATCCACATATTGCGGATAATGTTTGCAAATTGTTTGCGCAACAAACCCTCCCAAAGACCAGCCAACCCAGTGATTCTTTTTGTTCTGGATAACTTGAAGCTTGACGAGTTCATCAATGACCCCCGTCAGAATTCCTGCCAATTGTTCAAAATTATCAAGACCATCCACCCAGTCGCTGCCATTCAACCCCGGGTAATGCGGCACAATAATTTTGTATTGTTTACTCAGTTCCTGTAACTGGCGAATCCAGATAATCGC
>WFQM01000090.1 GCA_015487095.1 Gammaproteobacteria bacterium
CCAGCACTGCACCGGTGGGTGCCAGCAGCAAAAGACTTAAAAACATGGGTATAACCGGTAAGTTTTTCGTCATTTTTTCCTCCAATTATCGAAGATTATAACTATTGAACGACTTCGTTAATTACCAATTCCAGGCCTTGTGCCCCATCAACGCCCATAGGCTGAGAGACGACTTGCAAATCACCCGGCTGCGGAATGGCATTACCACTTTTGGAAATGCGCGCCCCCACTACCACCTGTTGGAAGTTTGACAATTTCATCGCCGGGTTCATCGCCATGGAATCATCCAGGGTAAACTCAAGTGGTAAATCTTTCACTGTTTTACGCACAATAGCCAAAGGCATGCGCGGCCCATCCGCTGCACGCGCATACACAAACAGGATGTCATCAATTGACGCATCCAGCATCAGCGATTCATCCAGACGCACCACACCGGAAATACTTGCGCCATCCACCGCAGCGGTTTGTGTTTCAGTGTCCACCGGCAAACCCAGCTTTTGCTGAATTTCAGCAATGTTCTTCTGCATTTGCAGATAATTTTCCGACCCTTTGGGGAAAATTTCCAGCAAGCGCTTCCAGTAGCCCAGCGTATCTTCAAAATTTTCTACTTGATAGGTCGCCGTACCCGCCAGCCATAAGGCTTTCTGGAGTCGCGGCTCAATTTCCAAAGCCTTTTTCACCAGTTCATAAGGACGCCCTGCCATATTGCGTCCATTAGCCATGGCCAGTGCATCAGCATAATCGGCCAGCAACTCTGCGTTAGAATCCTGCTGCAAAGCCGAGACACGCGCAAAAGTTTCTGCCGCCGCACCATATTGTTTGAGGAAATAATAAGAACGCGCCAGCATGCCCCAGCCTTCTACATCATCCGGGTTTTGCTGTAAATGGTCTTGCAGTTTGCGTACCTGCTCTTCCAGTGTACCTTCATGACCTTCGGCCTGCACCTGCGGGCGGGCGTCTTCCGGATGCAAACCCGCTTCTCCCGAGCCCAGCATATTGTAAATACTCACGGCTAAAATCGGAACCAATACCATAATAACTACCGCTGCGGAACGACCAACAACGCGATCTGTCTGCGAAACCGACGTACTGGTCTCGCCATTAGTTTCAGTATTGGTATCCTGCAAAAAACCGCGTTCCAGATCATGTCTGGCTGTTTCAAACTGTTCTTGCGAAACAATTCCCGCAGACACATCCCGTTCCAGCTCTGCCACCTGATCCTTGAATATGGCAGCATTCAACTCATTGCGGTCAAAAACATCTTCATCAGAGCCTCCCCGCAACTTTTGAATCAACGGTGGCAATAAAAACAGCAAAGCAACAGCAATCAACAGCACAGCAACCAACCAAAACACCATCATGACTTTTCTTCTCCGGCCTTCTGTGACGACAGGTTCCCGTGTTTAGCCGCTTGCGGTGAAGATTCAGCCGCCAATAAGCGTTGAAGCCGTTCGTTTTCTTCCACAGATAGATCTCCGTCATTTTTTATCACTGCTGTACGCTTGCGCAAATTAACCACCAGCACCACCACACCAATCAACAACAACAAAAACGGGCCAACCCATAACAGCAGGGTGCTTGCTTTCATCGGCGGACGATAACGCACAAAATCACCGTAACGCTCCACCATATAATCGATAATGTCACTCTGTGACTGACCGGACTCCACCATGTCGCGCACCTGATTTTTCAAATCAACCGCCAATGGCGCACTGGAATCTGCAATGGTTTGATTTTGACACACCAGACAACGCAACTCGGCCGAAATTTCGTTAACTGTTTTTTCCATTTCAGGATCGGCAGCCATATATTCCGCCTCTTTGGCGAATGCCAGCGGTGCAAATACAAACAAGCACAGTAGCACAATACCTATTTTCAATGAACTCATACGCAACCCTCCACTTCAGTGCGCTTCACTACAGTTTGCGCCGTAGCCTGTTGCAATTTTCTTACCAGCGGTAATACGCAATTATCCAGAGCAGAAGGGGTGACAGGACCAATCACCTTGTGACGAATAATCCCCTGTTTGTCGATAACGAAAGTTTCCGGTACACCATATACACCATAATCAATACCGACCTTGCCGTCGTAGTCAATCAAACTGCTGACGTAGGCATCACCCAGTTGCTGCAACCAGTTTTTGGCATCATCAGGCTCGTCTTTATAATTCAAACCATAAATAGGCACTATGTTGGCGCGTGATAATTGTACCAACAATGGATGCTCAGAACGACAGGCCACGCACCACGATGCCCACACATTCAGCAACCACACCTTACCTAACATATCTTTGCTGGCAAACTGTGCCTCTGGCTCATGCAATTTTGGCAAACTGAAATTTGGTGCCGGTTTATCAATAAACGGGGATGGCACTTCACGCGGATTAAGCTCCAGGCCTTTTAATAAAAAGCCCGCCACACCCAAAAACACAATCAGGGGCACAAGATAACGCAACATATGACTATTCTCTTTCCATTGACTGAACAGGGGCTGTTGTTTGATCAGCGACAGATTGACCGGTGACGGTCTGCCCAGCTGTTTTTTTCTGTCCCTTGCGCTTGCGTGATGCCAAACGATAACGACGATCACTGACGGCAAAAATGCCACCAATCGCCATCAGGAAGGTTCCACCCCAAATCCAGCCCACAAAGGGTTTGTAATAAACACGTACGCTCCAGGCACCGTTGCCCACCGGTTCGCCCAGCGACACATACAAATCACGGAACAAGCCTGAATCAATCCCGGCCTCGGTCATTGGCATGGTCTGCACAAAATAAACCCGCTTTTCGGGAAACAATACCGCTTCGGTTTTATCATCCACTGTGACCAACATCTGACCACGGCTGGCCTTATAGTTCGGCCCTTCAACTTCAGTAACGCCATCAAAGCGGAACGTATAACCACTCATGGTTACAGTGTCACCCACCTCCATACGCATATCTTTTTCCACTTCGTAGGTGTTCACCATGGTGACGCCCATAATGAAAACCGCCACACCGATATGCGCGACATTCATACCAAGATAAGCATTGGGTAATCCAGCGATACGTGCCAACAAACCTGCACCCCCGCTATTACCAGCGATTTTGCGCAAACGCTCACTCATGCTGACCACAATGCTGCTGACAATCCAGAAAGCCAGCGCAAAACCCAGACTGGTCAATGCAAACCATTCACCCATCACAAACGGTAAAATCAGTGCCATTACCAGACTCACCGCTGCCGCCCACTTCATGCGACTGGCCATATCCGGTAAATCCGCCTGCTTCCAGCGCGCGATAGGCCCTAACCCCATGAGAAAGATCATCGGTACCATCAACGGCAGGAATACCGCATCAAAATACGGCGGCCCCACAGAAATTTTACCCATGTTCAGAGAATCCAGCAGCAACGGATACAGAGTGCCCAACAACACCGCACCAGCAGCAACCACCAACATCACATTATTCATCAACAAAAAGGTTTCGCGTGAGACCAGACTAAACCGGCCACCCAGACCAACCTTTGGCGCACGCCAGGCAAACAGCGCCAACGAACCACCAATCACCACAACCAGGAAACCAAGAATAAACACACCACGTTCAGGGTCTGTAGCAAAGGCATGTACCGAAGTCAGCACACCGGAACGTACCAGGAAGGTACCCAACAGGCTCAGCGAAAAGGTGAAGATAGCCAATAATATCGTCCAGTTTTTGAAGCTGCCACGCTTTTCAGTTACTGCCAAGGAATGCACCAGCGCCGTACCCACGAGCCAAGGCATAAAGGAGGCATTTTCCACCGGATCCCAAAACCACCAGCCGCCCCAGCCTAATTCGTAATAGGCCCACCAACTGCCCAATGCTATGCCCGCTGTCAAAAAACTCCACGCAATGGTCGTCCACGGTCGCGACCAGCGTGCCCATGTGGCATCCATGCGCCCACCCAGCAATGCGGCAATAGCAAAAGCAAAAGCCACAGAAAAACCGACGTAACCGATATACAACAAAGGTGGGTGAAAAATCAGCCCCGGGTCTTGCAGCAGTGGATTGAGGTCGCGCCCATCCAGGGCAGCCGGTAGCAGGCGATCAAACGGATTGGAGGTAAACAACATGAACATTAAAAAACCAACCGAAATGAAGCCCATCACACCGATGACTCGCGACACCATATCTAATGGTAAGTTGCGGCTGTAACGCGCCACCGCCATCGTCCAGATAGCCAGCAATAAAGCCCACAACAACAACGAGCCCTCATGTCCGCCCCATATTGCAGCAATACGGTATTGTATTGGCAGCATGGAGTTAGATACGGAGGCCACATATTTCACGGAAAAATCATTGTAGATAAAAGCATACATCAGACAAACAAAAGACACCGCGACAAGGATAAAATGTACCTGTGCCGCAGGACGTGCCATCGCCATCCATGAACGAATACCCAACTGCGCCCCGGCGATGGCAACCACACCCTGCACGACAGCAACACACAGCGCCAGGATAAGCGCAAAATGCCCGATTTCTGGAATCATTTATTCAACCCCCATGTAAAAACTTAAATAGCAACACTAAATGCCCCGCCACTAACATCAATCGTTAATACGGTGCCTTTGTATCTGCTGCGGCCTGATTAGCCTTTTCACCTTTTTCCAACATTTCTGCCACTTCCGGTGACATATAATTTTCATCGTGTTTGGCCAGTACTTCCGAGGCCTTAAACAGACCATCGGTCAGTCTGCCCTGCGTCACCACGCCGGTACCTTCCTTAAACAAGTCAGGCAGGATACCGGTATAGGCGACCGTCACCGTTTCAACATTATCGCTTACATCAAAATGTACCGTCAGGCCGTCATCCTGTCGTTTCAGACTACCTTCCACCACCATGCCGCCAAGACGAAAAGCCTTGTCCTTAGGCATATTACCTGCCTTCACATCAGTGGGGCTGATGTACAGTGCCAGATTACTGTTCAGTGCATTAAGCACCAGCCCTGCCGCCACGGCCAGCCCCGCCAACCCTACTAAAATAAATGCCATTCGTTTATGCCGTGTTTTCATACTGACTCCGCTACTTTGTCTTTACTTTAATCTGGGTTTAAGCCAAAAGCCGGACATGCCGTTCGGCCCCAAGCACTATTGAGAATGACTTCTCGCTTCAGCCCGCACCATCCGTGCCAGCCGTTTTAGCACTGTTTTTTTGCTACGCATCAACGCGATAACTTCAACAATCATAAACAGAGCCGTAACACCGTAGGACATCCACACATAAAAACCGCGCCCACCCATGGCAAAAAATTCGCTCACTGTTTTTCTCCCGCTGAACGCTTCTCCGTCGAACCACCCACCAATGCTTTCACCCAGGAGGTTTGACTTTCGCGCTCCAGCACCGTACGCCGCACACGCATCAGCACCACCGCAATGGTGTATGTCCAAAAAGCAAACGTCATCACCAGCATCGCCGTCAGCATGTCCGATGCCATTTTCGGTTCCATTCCAGGACTCACTGACGCACCCTGATGCAGAGTATTCCACCACGTCACCGACCAATAAATCACCGGCAGGTTAATGACACCGACAATGGCCAGCAAGGCACTGGCGCGTGCAGCACGGCGTGGATCATCGATTGCCGATTGCAAAGAAATGTAACCAATATATAAAAACAGCAGAATCAATTCCGACGTGAGCCGCGCATCCCACACCCAATAAGTGCCCCATGTAGGCTTACCCCAGAAGGCACCGGTCCACAACGCAAGAAAGGTAAACATCGCCCCGGTGGGAGCCAGGGCGCTGGCCATCATTTCCGCCATGCGCAGTTTCCAGGCCATACCGATAATGGCATAACCCGCCATCACCAGATAAATCAACATGGACATCCACGCTGCGGGAACATGGATAAAGATAATGCGATAGCTTTCGCCCTGTTTGTAATCCGTGGGGGCCACAAAAAAACCCATATATAACCCAACGACTAATAGAGTAATCGACAAGGCCCAAAACCACGGAATCAACCGCCCGGCCATCGGGTAGAAATTTTTGGGCGAGGAGAAGTAATACCACGCGATGGAGTTTTTAAAAGCCATGATTAAAACTCATTCATTCATTTCCATTTTTGTTCAGCTTTTTAGATAAATTGTTGGATAAATCACTTAGTGCATTTAACAAAAACTGCCCAGTACTTTATTCAACACTGATACGCAGAGCCGCTGCTGTCGCCAGCGGTGTCAGCAATGCCGCTAACACAAAAAAAGCACCCAACAACGACAAATGCCCTTCAAACTCCATGCCCGATGTCGCGGCATCCACCGCACCCGTGCCAAAAATCAGCACAGGAATATACAACGGCAGCACCAGCAGGGAAACCAGCACCCCGCCACCCCGCACGCCCAAAGTCAGCGCCGCACCCACGGAACCAATCAGGCTCAACACCGGTGTACCTAACAACAGGGTCAGCATCATCAATATAATAGCGTCGCCGTCCAGCCCCAACTGCATACCCAGTAATGGCGACAGCAACACCAGCGGCACACCTGACACCAGCCAATGAGCCAGCACCTTGGCCAACACCAGCACCGACAGAGGCTGGGGCAACAACAGCATTTGCTCCAGCGTGCCATCCTGATAATCATCCGAGAACAAACGTCCCAGCGACAACATCGAAGCCAGCAATGCTGCCACCCAGATCACTCCCGGGGCAATTTCACGCAACACCGCCATTTCCGGGCTTACACCCAGCGGAAACAGACTGACCACGATGATGAAAAAAAACAACGTGGTTAACACATCGGCCCGGCGACGCATGGCAAGCGTCAGATCACGCACAATCATTGCCCGCCAGGCGGCAAACAGGCTGGGTTGAGTCATTGTACCTTTCTCATTGATCCCGCTCATTGATCAAGGTTCACTTCACGACAGGCACCCGCGCGCATTTCCACCTCCTGGTGGGTGGTATATACCACCATGCCGCCCTTTTGCAGATGCGCCTCAATGAGTCTGGCCAACTGCGCCACAGCATTCACGTCCAGCGCAGTGAACGGCTCATCCAGTATCCACAGCGCCGCATCGCTTAATAACAATCGTGCCAATGCCACACGGCGTTTCTGTCCCTGCGACAGTGCCTGAGTGTGTAAATCCTCGCGACCACTCAGGCCAATTTCTGCCAGAGCATCATAAAGGCGGTCATCCGCCAGCGAGCGACCACACAAGGCGTTGTTAATGCGCAGATTTTCGAAACCGGTTAATTCAGCCTTCACTCCGTTGCTGTGCCCCAGATACAGCAACTCAGCATTAAACTCATCGCGCTGGACGCGAATATTGGTACCCTTCCACAACACTTCACCCTCAGCAGGCTCCAACAGGCCACACAACATCCGCAGCAAGCTCGTCTTGCCACTGCCGTTTGACCCGCGCAGACGCAAGAGTTCCCCACTCTGTAACTGAAAATTCAACCCGGTGAACAGACGGTGATCGCCGCGCACGCATTCAAGACCACGAACCTCCAACATCGAACCCACTTACCCCTCTCATGTACCACAGCCACAGCCGCCGAAAGCCCGTCAGTGTAACACTGACGCTGGCCATAGCTCCACCGAAATTGGCGATGCCACCAACTCCCTTAGCTTCATTATGGGTATGGGTATGGGTATATTTGGATCAGCTACCCTGAATAACCGGACGCTGATATAACGGAAACGAAAACAGGTTTGCGACTCGTATTATGAGTTTCGGGAAAACACAATGGCGTAAGCCTAACCCCGCTTTCCTATCCTGATTTTCCTAAACAATAAATGAAAAACCTTACTGCGGCACAAGTCCACCGTCAGTCACTGTCCAGCCAAAAGCATCTGTGAGGGTATCTCTGGCAGCTTGTGAGGAAGGGGAATATTGACTGTTGCCTGCGCTGAATGTGACATCACTTTGTAAACTTTGTGCGCTCCACCCTAAAAGTAAAGCATCATAGTTGGTTTGGGAGAGAGTCACATTAAAAAACATACCATTCATGCTTGTCACAGAAGAGACATTCCAACTACTTATATCCTGATTGAAAGCACCGGCAAAGCGGAACATATTAGACATATATGTCACGGAAGAGACATTCCAATCGCTTATATCCTGATTGAAGATTTGGGCACGAGCAAACATACTCCTCATACTTAGCACAGAAGAGACATCCCAAGCGCCTATGTTTTGATTGAAAGCGCTGGCATCAAAAAACATACTAGCCATAGTTGTCACAGACGCGACATCCCAACTGCTTAGGTTCTGATTGAAAACGCTGGCACCGTTAAACATGTCAGACATAGTTGTCACAGAAGAGACATCCCAAGTACTTATATCCTGATTGAAGGCTGTGGCATTAACAAACATAGCAGCCATATTTGTCACGGAAGAGACATCCCAGGCGCTTATGTCCTGATTGAAAACACCGACACCGCCAAACATGCCAGACATATTCGTCACGGAAGAGACATCCCAATTGCTTATATCCTGATTGAAGGCTGAGGCATTGCCAAACATAAACGACATACTTGTCACGGAAGAGACATCCCAATTGCTTAGGTTCTGATTGAAGACACGGGCACCAAAAAACATACGATCCATATTTGTCACAGAAGCGACATTCCAACTGCTTATATCCTGATCGAAGGTGCTGGCACTGCGAAACATACCAGCCATATTTGTCACGGAAGTGACGTTCCAGGCACTTAAATCCTGATTGAAGGTACTGGCACTGTTGAACATATTAGACATATCTGTCACAGAGGAGACATCCCAATTGTTTATGTCCTGGTTGAAGACACTGGCAGTGCGAAACATGCTAGCCATATTTGTCACAGAAGCGACATTCCAAGTGCCTATGTTTTGATTGAAGGCGCTGGCACCGTTAAACATAAAACTCATATCTGTCACCTGTGACAAATCCGGCGCATCACTCGCGTTTCCAACAAGATTTATACATCCAGAAAATGCATTATTCATAGATTGCCACTGTATATTTCCCCATTGTTCGATGGAGAGCAGTTTTTGGGATTCTGCATTTCCACCAAAAGCAATTCTCGGAAAATCACCCGTGATGGAGATGGTATAGATACCGGCCGTTGCGTAGGTATGCGTGATATCACCCGCCACGTTGTTATCGATTTGACCATCGCCCCAGTCCACGGTGTAGTTGTACCCTCCCCCTGATGTTTTTATCTGTATTTGATTGTCGACGGTAACCCCTGGGTTATCGGTTTTCCAGGTGGTAATAAAAGGGGAAGAAACCGTTTCGGCAATCACATTCACGGTCCGGGTTGCGGTACCGGTATTGCCTGCGGTGTCTGTTGCGCTATAGGTGATGGTATAGATGCCAAGGGTGCTGGTATCGACGGAGCCACTGGTGGTCACTCCTACACTGTCATCCTGGTCGTCTGTTGCATTGGCTCCGGCATCTGTATAGACAGTGCCTTGTATGAGAGTGACAGGGTTGGTGCCATTGAGCGTAATGACGGGTGCTGAGTCATCGACATTGGTGACGGTAATGACAAAAACTTTGGCTGGGCTTTCGTTGTTGTCGTTACTGCCATCGCTGGCGGTGATGGTGACGTTGTAGATATTGTCTTTGCCGCTATCCTGCGGGTTATCGAAGTCCGGTGCGGTGTTAAAAATCAGGGTATTCCCCATCATGCTGAATAGCAGACTGTCTATGCCACTGAGCGTGTAGGTAAATTCGCTGCTGTCGATATCGGTGACCGTAATGGCGGTAACCGTGGTGGTGTTTTCTTCAATGCTCAGGTTGAGAGTGGTGTTGGTGATGGTGGGTGCATCATTCTGCGGGGTGATGTTGACGTTGATCTGGATGCTGTCAGTGCCGCCTTGACCGTCGTCCACTTGCACGATGAAGGTGTCGCTGCCGTTGATGTTGGCTTGGGGGATGTAAGACACGGTGGCCGTGTCGTTATTGCTGTCTATTTGTGCAGTACCACGATTGGCCAGGGTGGTGATAGTCCAGGTTAAGGCGTCGTTGTCGGTGGCGTTAAGGGTCAGGGCAAAGGCGATGGGGGTGCTGTCTTCATCCAGGGTGACGGTGGTGGTGTCTCCCTGGGTGATTTGCGGCGCTTGGTTGGGGCTGTCCTGGGAGATTTCCACAATGGCCGAGGGGGGGCTGTCGCCGGTGCTGTTTTGGGCAATCACCTGGTAGTAGAGAATGCTGGCCGGGGGCTCGTTGTGCACAAAGGACGGGGTGCTGATGGGGGTGCTTTGCGG